>JAWKJB010000002.1:0-300000 GCA_041393965.1 Acidimicrobiia bacterium
CTGAGTTCGCTGAGATCGCGGCGTCTCTCTCGGACGAGGAGCCTGAGTAGGAAATGGCGCGGACCGTCGGCGAGTTGCTATCCGCCTACGCGGAAATCCTTGCGGAGCTACGTGAGCGCGGCGTGGTGCGATCCGCCAACGCTCCCGCAGGCGACTACGCCGAATGGCTCTGCTCTCGTGCCCTTGAGGCCACCTTGGTCGACAACTTCTCGGTGAAGTCCCATGACCTGGTGCTGGCCGACGGTCGGCGGGTCCAGGTGAAAACGCGGGTGACTTCTGAGCCACCGAAGGCAGGTCAACTCCAGACCTCTCCGTTCCGATCGTGGGACTTCGATCTCGCTGCGTTCGTGCTGTTCCGTGACTACAACTACGCGGTTCGTCGGGCGGTTCTTGTCCCGGTGGAAGTGGTCAGAGCCCAGTCCAACTATCGCAGCCACGTGAACGGCTCAGTCGTGATGATGCGCGGCGCCCTGCTCGACCATGAGGATGCCGAAGACATCACGGATCGGCTCCGGGCGGCTGCCAGTGACGGTTAGCGTCGGGGGACGGGCCGGACGGGTGGCTCCGTGTCGCCGTTCCGGCCACAGGCCAACCGCATCCGCGATGCTGCCTACAGCCGCGACGATCTCAAGAAGTTCCTCATCGAAGCGGACTTCCAGGTCGGAACCGCACACAGCTTCCAAGGCGACGAACGGGATCTCATGATCTTCTCTCCGGTCGTCACAGATGGGATCGCCTACGGCTCGGTACGATTCTTGAACGCGAACTCGAACCTGTTCAACGTCGCAGTCACACGCGCACGTGCTGCACTCGTCGTCGTCGGTGACGCCAACTCTGAGGCGATCAAGGGGGTGACATATCTCGCAGCGTTCCGCGACTACGCAATGGATGTGAAGGATGAGCCAGCGCTTCTTGACGGACTCGTCAAAGTCGATCATGGCCCTACCTACCCGGACGTTGTGAATCCTGACCAGGTCTCGACATGGGAACGCCTCTTCTATCGGGAGTTGTACGCGGCCGGAATTGTCACATCACCACAAGTGCCAATTGAGAACTACCGCCTCGACTTGGCTGTCATCGATGGCGTCCGACGTCTCGACATCGAAGTTGACGGCGAGCACTACCACCGCGCATGGAGCGGGGAGCTCGCCAGACGCGATCAGCTGCGCAACCAGCGGTTGATCGAACTCGGCTGGGACATCCAACGGTTCTGGGTTTATCAGATCCGCGACGATATGAAGCGCTCGGTTGCTCGTGTCCGCTGGTGGCTCGAGAACGAGGGGCCGACGACTCGTAGCCGAGGCTGACAGTCGACGGCGCCGGTTGCCGAGGGCGACATTCAACCCGTTCAGGTGAACGGAGCCGTGACTCTGGGGTTCCAGCGGCCGGTGCCGACCCATCGGACGGCTTGCGTGGTGTCGAATCCTCCGGTCCCACTCGTGAGGCATCGTGTCGCGGTATTCGGGAAGCCGGTTCCGTTGATGACGAGGCGACCGCACTCCGGTCGGGTCGCGCACCGAGCGGAGTCAGTAATGTTGAATCAAACAGCGGTCAAGGATCCACAGCTGCTCCATACGATCATCTGGTGGTAGCCCACCATTACTTATGGCAGTAAAGGTCCCTTACACTGGTTTAGTGCTAACGGAACGGGAACAACAGATCGTCGACTTGCTCCGACGCGATCCGCTGATGGGAACCGACGCTTTGGCCGCGACACTGGGAACTAGCCGGGCCTCAATCAATGTGCACATTTCCAATCTTGGCAAGAAGGGCGTGATCCTTGGCCGTAGCTATGTCCTGGACGAGCGGCCCGGCGCTGTCGTTATCGGTGGGGCCAACCTAGACCTCAAGGCTCGCAGCAAGGCTCGGGCGTCTGGCCAGACCAGCAACCCCGGCCACGGCTCGATGGCGCCGGGAGGCGTAGCACGCAACATCGCTGAGAACCTCGCGCGGCTCGGCGACCGCGTGCACCTGATCAGCATTGTGGGGCGCGACCCCATGGGCGATAATCTGCTCGACCACACCGCGGCGGCGGGTGTACGGATCGAGCACGTAGTACGGACCGATCGGCCGACTGGCACGTATACCGCGGCGTTGGACGTCGACGGTGAATTGATTGTCGCGATTGCTGATATGGAGGCGACCTCCGAGCTCGGACCGGAGCAGCTCCACAACGCACGCGACCTGATCGCAACTGCCGGGGTGCTGGTCCTCGACGGGAACCTGCGCCGCGACACCCTCGACTACGCACTCGATCTGGCCCCGGGCGTGCGCACAGTCTTCGAGCCGGTCAGTGTGCCCAAGGCGGTCGGTCTCAAGGAAGCAATCGACGCCCGGGTCTACGCCGTCACCCCCAATCGCGACGAACTTGCTGCGCTCACCGATTCGCCGACGCGCACGGACCGGCAGGTGCGCGCGGCAGCGCGTGCCCTGCATGCCCGCGGCATAGAATTGGTCTGGATCAGACTGGGCGAGCGTGGCTCGCTGCTCAGCACGACCGACCACGCCATCGAAATCCCTGCCATTCCGACCGTCGTGCAGGATGTCACAGGCGCCGGCGACTCGATGCTGGGCGCTTTCTGTCATGTGTTGCTCAAGGGCGGCTCGCCGGAGGAAGCCGCCCGATTCGGCCATGCTGCCGCCGCTCTGACCATTGCCAGTTCGCACACAGTGAGACCCGATCTGACCCCGCGCCTGGTTCAAGCTGCCCTCGACCAGAAGGAACAAGAGTGAATACCTCACACCCCGACCTCGTGCTCACCGACGAGGTGGCCACGGCATTGGATGAGCAGTTCCCCGTCGTTGCGCTGGAGAGCACCATCATCAGCCACGGAATGCCGTACCCCCAGAACGTCGAAATGGCCACGGAGGTCGAACGGATCATCCGTGAAGGCGGAGCCATCCCGGCCACAATCGCGGTCCTCGACGGACGCCCACGGATCGGGCTGGCCCACGATGACCTCCAGTTGCTCGCGACCAGCGTCGACGTGGCGAAGATCAGCACGCGCGACTTGCCGTATGTCGTGGCTCGGGGCACCCACGGAGCCACCACGGTCGCCTCGACGATGCGGTTGGCTTCGTTGGCGGGCATCTCCGTGTTTGTGACCGGGGGCATAGGCGGCGTCCACCGGGGAGCAGAGCGAACCTACGACATCAGTGCGGACCTGACCGAACTGTCGAAGACGAATGTGGCGGTCGTCTCCGCCGGGGTGAAGTCGATCCTCGATATCGGTCTCACCCTCGAGACCCTGGAAACACTGGGGGTACCAGTCGTCGCCTACGGAACCGATGACTTCCCTGCGTTCTTCTCCCGCATCAGCGGCCACGCAGCGCCGATGACGCTCGACACGCCCGCCGATCTCGCCGCCTTGATGGCCGCCAAGTGGCGGCTCGGCCTCGATGGTGGAGTCGCGATTGTCAACCCGATCCCGGCCGAGGACGAGATACCGGCCGAGGAGATCGGCGTGATCATCGAACAAGCCCTCACCGATATGGAAGCGAACGACATCCACGGCAAAGAAGCCACACCGTTTCTGCTTGGGCGGATCGTCGAAATCACCAAGGGAGCTAGCCTCGCAGCCAATATCGCGCTGGTGAATAGCAACGCAAGACTTGGCACACAGGTGGCCTGCGAGTACGCCGCCTTGTAGGCACCAGCGGAACTGTCAAAGCGGTGGTCGGCCGGTCCTGGCGCGAAGGCCGCGGGTTCGAATCCCGCCCGCGCTACGAAGGGGAACCTTGGAACACCTAATCAATCGATCTGATGGCTGTCTGTTTCGCTGAGGGTTTTGCGTAGGAGGGGCAGGGAGGCGCGGTCCTTGTCCCTGCCGGCTGCTTGTTTGCTGCGAATCACATCAGCCAAGGATGCCACCATGACGAAAAGTGCTGGCGATGTGCGGATTTGGGTGGAGTCGGCGGATCGTACGAGGTCTTTGTAGCCGGTTGTGCCGTCTGGCATGAAGACGAGATCAAGGTCGCCGTGGATCGTGGTCAATGTCCAGGAGTCCACGGATTGCAAGAAGCCCGGCTCTATCGGGAAGGCAAGCCCTTCGGGAGCTTCTGCGGTGCGTAGCTTGGCTTCAAGAGCCGTGAGCGCATCTGCGAGCTGGGTGAGGTTTTGGGCGTCGTTGGCTGGGGTGATGTCGATGTCCTGTGTGAGGAGCGGTGCGCCTCGGAGCCTTGCGGCGATGCCACCGATCACAATGAACTGCACATCGTGGTCGATGAGCACCTCGAGGAGGGCAACAGGATCGAACTCACGCATGTGCAGCGTCCTGCATAGCCGTTAGGGCATTGACGGCTCGTGCCATGGACCCGAGTCGTTGTTCGGGGGTGACGGCAAGCTCTCGTCTGATGAGGGCGATGTCGTGATCGTCTCGTGGGGTGATGCTGATCGTCAGGTCGAAACCGGCTGCTCGCACGGCCTGCTCGACCGTCTCCAGCGAAGGCGAGGTGCGACCCCTCTCCCATCGGGCAACCACAGGCTGGTGAGTTCCCAGACGGCGGGCGAATTCTGCTTGGGTCAATCCAGCCCGTTTCCGAGCTTCGGCGATGATCCTTGCACTAGACGACATGCCTCATATCATAAACGATATCGTTGTCATACCAGATACGATATTTATCGAGGGTTCCATCGCGATGGTCGTGGGAGTCGAGCGAGCCTCGGCGTCGTCGACCAGCGCCCAGCCGCTCAACCCGAGACGAATGCCTGCCGGGGGCGGGCCAATGGTTGCCTAATCCGGCTCGGCCTCGTAGAACTCGGCCATGCGCTGCTCCATCTCCGATTGCGACAGGTCTTCGATGTGCTGCGCGAGACCCCAAGTGTGGCCGAAGGGATCGGCCAGCCGACCTCCCTTGTCGCCGTAGAACTGCATCTCCAAGGGGTAGACAACCTCACACCCGGCTGCGACTGCCCGCTCCGAGAGTGCGTCGACATCGTCGGTGTAGATGAACAGGGCTGCTGACGACCCGCCCAGGTTCTTGGGCGATGTGGTTGGACCGTCTGGCCACTCGTCACCCAACATCACCACGGAGTTGCCGATCCGGATCTCTGCGTGGGCAACCATCCTGTCGGGTCCTTCCATGCGGGGTTCAATCTCGGTCGCTCCGAATGCGTTGATGTAAAAGTCGATTGCCTCTGAACATGGGCTGACGGTGATCGCGGGTGTCACCGTTCCGAGGCGATCCGGAATCCCCGAGGCTGTCATGGCTTCTCCCTGTGCCGGTCGTTTGATGTCGAATCTAGGCGATGGTGCCTTCAGGTCGTCGAGTCCGGGTCTTCGATTTCGGCCATGGATCGGAGAATGCAGAACTCGTTGCCCTCTGGATCGGCCATCACGACCCACGAGACATCCGCGCTCTGTCCCACGGACACTCGCCTGGCGCCGAGTGATTCAGCGCGGGCGACTTCGGCGGATTGGTCGTCGGGTCGTAGGTCGAAATGAAGCCGATTCTTGGTCGACTTGCTCTCCGGAACTCGAAGGAACAAGATGTCCGGCGACACACCATTTTCGGGGGAACCTGCCGGTGGTTCGAGCACGACCTCTTCGTTGTCTTCATGGGTTATGCGCCATCCGAGCAACTCGGCCCACCACCGAGCAATGGCTGCCGGTTCGTTCGAGTCCACGGAGATGGATTGCCAACGCATGACCATCGTCCCAGTATCGCAGATCGTTTCATTGAATTGTTTCCATCGTTCTTGTGGCGGCTCCGTCCCCTTCGGATTGCGAAGCCGATGCTTGCGCAGGCCAACGGCAGCGACTGTCGCAGCCGTACCGCGATTGAGGATTCGCTCGGCGGTAGCAGCGGGCTGTCGGTGGAGATCGCTTTCACGGCTCAAGCCGGGCGACGCGGCTTGAACCAGCCGGTCACTTGACGCGTTCGAACAGGTCGGCGAACGGTGAGTTGGTGTAGCCGATCCCTCTGCCGAGTTTGTGGAGCCGTTCAACGGTGACGGGTTGCGGCTTCTTCGGGACGAAGTAGGAGTCCAGCTGTTGATCGTCGATGCGGTAGCCACGGGTGCCGCCTGACTTGACCACCGCACCAAGCCGGTACCGATCGTCGATCGAAGCCATTGCTGCATCACCGTGGCTCGGGTTGACCAGCAGCTGCCCACCGACTCGCAGGTAGCGGGTGCAGTGTTCCGACACGAAACCCGCATACAGCGACACCAGCAGGTCGTAGGACTCGTCGGCGAGACCCAAGTCCTCTCGGTAATCCCCCGCAATGAACTCGAGCGTTCGCTTTCCGACGCTGGTTTGGCATGCCGAAACGATCTCACCAACACCTTCGACATCGTCGAAGAAGGTCGCCGCCCTGTGATCGGAATCGATGTAGGTGACGGCGGGGAAGACGAATGAGGCCGCAACATCGACGAACGACCCCGGATAGAGCACTCGTGACGCTTCGATGTGTGTCGCCACCGCGGCGAACAAACGCCGCCGGTCACCGTGGTGTCGATCCTGACTCGACCACAGCGTCTCAGTTGACGACCTCATCCGGTCACGATAGGAGCCGAGGCGTTCGCTGACAGCTGCGGGTACAGCCGACCGCGAGGGAATGGCGGAATGGCGGGGGAAACGGCGAGACTGGGGCTCATGATGCGAGCGGGTACCCATGGGCCTTCCTGACAGCGATCTTCCTGACGCCGATGTGCACGAACGACACTCGCGGTTTCGATCCGGCCGTCTTCAGCCCGGACCTTGGGTTTGGGCGCTCGTTTCCGCTGTGCTCCTAATGGCAGTGTCGGGAAGGCATGGCTTTCATCGGGATGAGCTCTACTTTGTGGTTGCTGGTCGGAATCTCGCGTGGGGTTTCATCGATCAGCCACCCTTCACACCCTTGGTCGCCCGAATCTCGGAGCTTGTCGGCGGCACATCTCCGGTGGTGCTCCGTGTCCTTCCTGCCTTGGCGGTTGCGTCCGTCTCGCTGATGGCCGCCGCCATGGCCAGCCGCCTTGGAGGGGGTCGAGTCGCGCAGACATTTGCCGCGGCCACCGTCGGTCTTGCGGGGGTGCTCCTGGGCGAGGGCCATCTCCTGAGCACCGCAGTGTTCGACTTCGCCCTGTGGAGCGCCGCTCTCCTCATCCTGATCGTGCTCCTTGATGGAGGGTCACCGAAACTGTGGGTTGCACTGGGGCTCGTGATCGGTGTGGGGCTCCAAAACAAGCACACCATTGCTTTCCTGGCAGCCGCGATGCTTGTGGCGATCCTCCTGACGCCGCAACGCCGGATCCTGAGTGGCCGCTGGCCGTGGCTCGGCGCTCTCGTCGCAGGGGTCATCGCCTTCCCCAACCTGATGTGGCAGTGGGATCATGGCTTTCCCCAGTTCGAAATGGCTCGGGCCATCTCCAGCCGCAGCGACGGGCCGCTCGCATTCGTCTTCTATCAACCGCTTCTGCTGTCGGTCACGCTCGCAATCCCGGCCGCAATCGGCCTGTGGCGCCTCGCAAGGTCACCTACCTTGAAGACTTGGCGGTCCATCGCCATCGGCTATGGGCTCTTGTTCTCGGTGTTTCTTGTGACCGGTGCCAAGGCCTACTACATCGCCCCGATGTACCCGGCTCTCCTCGCTGCCGGTGCAGTGTGGTTCGAAGGGCTGTCGAGCGCACGGAGGCGCCTCGTGGCAGCGCTGGCGGGTGCCGGCATCGTGATCGGAGTCCTCATTGCTCTCCCTGTGACTCCGGTTCGTTATACATCGACGCTCGATGCAACAGGCGAGGTTGCCGAGACCGTAGGCTGGCCCGCTCTGGTCGAGCAGGTCGCTGCCGTCTACGAGACGATCCCTGAAGCCGATCGGGACCGCGTTGCCATATTCACCGCTTCGTATGGGGAAGCTGGCGCGATCGATGTGTTGGGTCAACCGGCTGGCCTCCCGGCGGCCAGTAGCGGTCACAACAACTATTGGCTATGGGGGCCGCCAGCACACCACGGGCCCATCGTCGGGGTGGGGAGGGTCGAGGAGGCATTGGCGCTCGTCTGTCCCGGATTCCGTCAGGTCGGCGCGATTTCCAACCCGTATGGTGTCAACAACGAAGAGGCCGGACTTCCCATCTATCTCTGCACCGAACCGCAGAAGCAGCTTTCCGACATCTGGGACCAGGTGAGGCACTACAACTGACCCCATGAGATACATCCTCTTGATTGTCGGTACCTTCATTGTGTTGCTCACGGTGCTCTGGCTCGGGCAGCGGCGGCTCATCTACTTCCCGGACCGAACGCAACCGCGTCTCAACGCCGAGGGTTGGGAAGAGATCACCTTCGAGACCGACGACGGCCTCATCCTCTCGGCCTGGTTCGCCCCGCCGCCGGAGGATGCGCCGATCGTGTTGGTCCTTCCGGGGAACGCGGGGAACCGTCGCGACCGCATCTCGCTTGGCTCCGCCTTGGTTGAGAAGGGGAGGGGTGTGCTCTTGGTGGACTACCGGGGATACGGCGGAAACCCCGGCTCTCCCAATGAAGACGGCCTGGCTCGCGACGCCCGCGCCGCGGCGCATTGGGTGGCGTCGGCGGCTCCGAACAACCCCGTGATCTACTTCGGTGAGTCGCTGGGCGCGGCGGTCGCCGTGGAACTCGCGACCGACCTCCCGCCAGCAGCCCTCGTGCTGCGCTCGCCGTTCACCTCCCTGGGAGATGTCGCCTCTGCCCACTATCCGTACATCCCGGCACGCTGGCTCCTGCGCGACCACTACCCGTCGATGGACCGCATGGGCGACATCGATACTCCGGTCACCGTCATCCTGGGAACGGACGACTCAGTCATCCCGCCTGAGCAGAGCCGTCGCCTCTCCGAAGCGGCGTTGAATCAGCATCAACTCGTGGTCGTCGAGGGCTCCGATCACAACGATCCCGAACTGTCCTACGGCCCGCAGGTCATCGCTGCAGTCCTCTCGGCCTTCTAGTGCCCCGACCGGCAATGTTTGCCGCGTTGACGGCGGCCAGATGACATCGCTGGCGGCGTCCTCGTCTTCGACGCATCCCCTGATGCGCCTTCGTCTTGCGTCCTGGCCAGCCATGCCCCTGGCTCGACTTCAACATCGCCAACGAAACCGGACAGGCACGAGCGATAGCGCCGCGCTGACGAGTCCGATCGCACTGAGATGCTCGACAGATGGCAAGCGACACGGCGAACCATTCCGGTGCTCGTTCGTCGCCGGATTCGGACCGGGGCGACTGACCGCGGGGACTCCAGATTCTGCCAGTGGATCGCACAATCGGGCGACTACCCTTTGGGGTAGGGAGACGATGGGAGAGGGCCGATGACCGACGAACAGCGACAGTGGGCAATCAAACGGATCAAGGAGAAGCGAGCCTTCTGGACCCACCTCGTGGTCTACGTCGCCGTCAACGCCTTCCTCGTCGCGATTTGGGCGATCACCGACCGCAGCTATTTCTGGCCGGCGTGGGTCATGCTCGGTTGGGGCATCGGTCTCGTTGCCCACGGATTGACTGTGTGGTTCGGTCCCTCCGACATCACCGAGGAGAGGATTCAGAAGGAGCTGCGAAGGCGTCGCAGCGGGTGAGGTACCGAAACCGTTTGCGATGACAGACTCCTCCGATCAGCAGACCTCGCGAAATCTCTGCCTCCTCGGGGGGCAGCGGTGTGCTACGGTGATGGTGAAAGCCCGAGGGGCTCTGGAGAGTCGGGTTGTCCCGGCTGAGACCTCGTAAACCAGCGAGGATATCCATCGAACCTGAACCGGATCATGCCGGCGCAGGGATCGAGTTCCTCGGGCTTTCTTGATGAATCCGCCGCCACCGCGGCCGCTTCCCTACTTTCTCTCCCGTCCGTGGTCGCGCCTTGCTCGAGAGCCCGCTTGGTGTACGGCTTGCGATCGGAGTAGTTATCACATATGATAAGTATATGGTCCATATGAGTGCAACACTGAGAACGGTCTTGGCGTCGGCTGCACTGCTGCAGGAGGTCGTGCCTGACGCCGTGTTGGTGGGTGGAGCAGCTGCGGCGCTGCATGCCGGTCACCGAGACTCGTTTGATCACGACCATGTCCTTGCCGATTTGGTGGAGCGGTACGAAGCCGTACTGGAGGCAGTCGAGGCGACAGACGGGTGGGCAACCTCAGTGCGGGCTTCGAAACCGCCGTTCACGATCATGGGCAGCTTGTGGGGTGTTGAGGCAGGCCTTCGCCAGATGCGCCGCACCCGACCGCTCGAGACCTGTGAGATTGACCTGGATGAGGGGGCGGTTGTGGTGGCTCCAACGGCACCAGAGACACTCCGTGTGAAGGCGTTTCTGGTCGTGCAACGCAATGTGGTTCGTGACTATCTGGATGTGGTGGCACTCACTGAACACCTCGGATTCGGCAACGCCGTCGAGATCCTCTCCCGGATCGACGACTACTACACGGATCGATCAAACGAGCACGGCTCAGTCCTGACCTCGCTCGTGATCGCCCTTGCTGATCCCGCACCTCGGGACAGCGAGGTGATCGGCGAGCTTCCCCGCTACAAGGGACTCAAGGAGCGATACCACCGCTGGGAAGATGTGGTCGAGCTGTGCCAAGCCCTGGCGCTTCGACTCGGTGGTGCTCTTTAATGCCGATCACCTTCCGCAATGTCGACGCATCACCAACCGACGATGTCCGAACACTGCCGTATGAGGCACTGGTCACCCTGGTTGATCGCGGGCTTGTTGCCGACTGGAAGCCGCTGTTTCGCGAGATGCGCCGTTCGCCGTGGGGGAAGGTGGCCCGGCGCGTCGAACACTATCTCTCATACCGCGAACCCGATGGTGTGAGCACCCTATTTGCCCTCGCGATCGAGCATGCCCGCAGCGATGCCGAGGCCGCTGATCGAGTCGAGGTGGCCGCCCGGATTCGAAGAGCCGCTGACGACTCGGGAATCACCAACGCCGAATTCGCTCGGCTTGTCGGAACGAGTGCCTCCCGGTTGAGCACATATCTGAGAGGCACGGTCATCCCATCGGCCTCCATGTTGGTGCGAATCGAGCGTTGCGGCGAATACGGTGACGGTGGCGACGGCTGATGGTGCTCCCTGACGAAGTCGCCGAGCCCCGGGTCCCCGCAGCGCCCTCCGATTCCCTTCTGTGGGTGGCTCCGGTCGAACACCAACCCTCGGCAGGCGTGAGATCGAGCCGATCATCGCGAACGCCGGCGAGATGCCCCTATCCCGCCGGGTCGAGATCGAGGGATCGCATCCGTCAGAGCAACCACACGGCCAGCTCGGAGTCGTCGTCCGTACGGGCGCGTTGGTGTCTTGAGGCTTGGTCGATACCTTCGATGATGAGATCGAGCCCGAACTCGAAGGAGTCACCGAAGTCGTAGCCCGGTTGGAGGACATGCTCGATAGCCAGCTCTGCCAAGTGGGGATACTCGTCGAACGGCATCGAGGCTGCGATCTCCGCAGCGGCCTTTGGCAAGTCTTCACCGGCGCCAGCGCCGGGGAGCGTTGCCTCCTCGAATGCGAAGCCGTAGATGAAGCTGTCGAGAACTGCGTATGCGTGCGCGGTCAACGCGATCGATAGGCCACCTCGTCGCAGACACCCGATGACGGCGTCGTGATGCCGAAGGTTCGCCGGACCGGGGGAGGGCCCGGACTCCATCAACGGGGCGGCCCATGGGTGGCGGTTGAGGACCGCGCGTGCCGACACGCACCGCCTGCGGATGGCCGTCTTCCAGTCCAGGTCCTCAGGCGGCAGCTCGATCTCGGCAAAGACCAGCTCGACGATCCCGTCGATGATCGCCTCCTTCGAAGGAATGTGGTGGTAGAGCGTCATCGGTGCGGTCCCGAGCACATCGGCAAGCTTCCGCATCGTGAACGCCTCAAGCCCGTGCTCGTCGGCGAGACCAACCGCCGCTTCGAGAATGAGGGTTTGGGTGAGACGCTCCTTGCTCGTGGCCATGTACCGCATCTCCGGATTGCACATTGACGATCGTACTAAGTACGAGTAGCATCATAGTCTAGCCGTACTAAGTACGGTAATCAAGTCTTGGAGGAAGCATGGGACGGCAACATACGACCAGCGACGCAGCAGGCGCTACATCAGCCCCCCGAATGAAGGCCGTCGTCCAGCGGGCGTACGGGTCCGCCGACACGCTCGAACTCGTGGAGGTCGATAGTCCCGAGATCGGGCCAACCGAAGTGCTGGTCGAGGTCTGGGCCGCAGGGGTCGATCGAGGCGTGTGGCACATCATGACCGGACTGCCGTACCTGGTTCGCATCATGGGCTATGGCCTCAGACGACCAAAGACGGCCGTTCTCGGGTTCGATCTGTCAGGGCGCGTCGTCGCCGTCGGCGCCGAGGTTGAACGGTTCGAGGTCGGGGACGAGGTCTTCGGCATCGGCCGGGGCTCATTTGCCGAGTACGCGGTCGCAGACGAATCGAAACTGGTTGCCAAGCCAACAGGGATCACCCACGCGGAAGCGGCCGTTGCTGCGATCTCAGGCACCACAGCAGTCCAAGCGGTGACTGATGTCGGAAGGCTCGAACCCGGTCAGACCGTGCTGGTGATCGGCGCCTCGGGTGGCGTCGGGAGCTACGCCGTTCAGCTTGCCAAGGCCCTTGGTGGAACCGTCACGGGCGTCGCACGAGGCGCCAAGGCCGGATTCGTGCAGGACCTCGGCGCCGACTATGTCATCGACTACACCAAGACTGACTACTTGGACGGCGCCAGCCGGTACGACCTCATCGTCGACGCCGGCGGCGGAAACCCGGTGAGAAAGCTGCGTCGGGCGCTCACCCGGCATGGGACACTGGTCATCGTCGGTGCCGAAGGCGGTGGGCGCTGGACGGGCGGCGTTGGTCGATCGCTCCGAGCGTTCATCCTGTCGCCGATGGTTCCCCAGCGACTCACCTCGTTCATCGCCAAGGAAGGGCACGAACACATCGCGCGGGTCGCGGAGTACCTCAGAACCGGTGAGATGGTGGCAGCCGTTGGGGAGCGGTTCGAGCTCGCCGATGCCGCAGAGGCGCTTCGCAGACTCGAAGCTGGCACGACCAGCGGCAAGTCCGTCATCATCGTGAAAGCGGACCATGAATCGTGAACACCTGATGGGAATCGGTCCGTGGTCCGTCTCGGGGCGGGGATCCGATACGGTGTGGCTACGGTTGGACACCGCGGAGGCAGCAACATGGCGGTGATCGTCGTCGACGAGTTGACCAAGAGCTACGACGACAGGGTCGTTGTCGACGATGTGTCATTCACGGTGGAGGAGGGCGAGATCTTCGCCATCCTCGGGCCAAACGGGGCGGGCAAGACGACGACGGTGGAATCGATAGCGGGGCTGCGCACGCCCGATTCCGGGCACATCGAGGTGTTCGGCTTCGATCCGCTTGCCGATCGGGTCCAGGTCCGGAGCCGACTCGGCGTGCAACTCCAAGAGAGCCGTTTCCAGGACCGCATCAAGGTGCGGGAGGTCATCGAGACATTCGCCTCGTTCTAGCCCGAACCCCTCGGTGTCAGTCAGCTCCTTGACCGTCTCCGACTCGACGACAAGGCCGATACGAGGTACGCGAGACTGTCCGGGGGCCAACAGCAGCGCGTCTCGATCGCGGTTGCCCTCGTTGGTCGACCTCGCGTCGTCATCCTCGACGAGTTGACGACCGGTCTGGATCCGCAAGCCCGACGAGAAACATGGGGCTTGGTCGAAGAGCTTCGCGATGGCGGTGTGACGATCGTCCTTGTCACCCATTTCATGGAGGAGGCAGAGCGGCTTGCGGACCGCCTTGCGCTGATCGACGAGGGGCGACTCGTGGCGCTCGACACCCCCCGCGGGCTTGTCGAGCGTGTAGGTCTGGAGCAGCGACTTCGGTTCGTCACCGCAGAGATCGTCGAGGACGCGTGGCTCGAAGCCCTCCCGGAGGTCACCGGGGTGACCCGGGCCGGAAGCGAGATCGTGGTAACCGGCAACGACAAGATGCTGTTTGCCGTTGTGTCCCTCCTTGCCGGTCGTGAGATCGTCCCCGACCGGCTCCAAGTCGACCAGCCCACCCTCGACGACGCGTTCGTCGCCATCACCGGGCGCCGCCTCGACACGGCTGAGGAGCTGTCATGAAGGCACTCACCGCGCTCACCAAGTCCCAGTCGAAGGTCTTCTTGCGGGAGCCGCTGTCCGTCTTCTTCGGTCTGGTGTTCCCGGCGCTGCTCCTCGTCATCATCGGAACGGTCTATCCGGGTGCCACGGATCCGGACCCGGGGTTGGGAGGTCGCAGTCTCGTCGAGGTCTATGCCCCCGTGAGCATCGCCCTTGGACTGGCTACGGTTGCGCTCTCCCTCCTTCCCGCGACGCTCGGTGGCGATCGGGAGCGGGGCATCCTGCGACGACTATCGACAACTCCCGTTCACCCCAGGACGCTTGTGGCTGCTCACCTGATTGTGCAGTTTGTCGTGGTGACCATCGCTGCGGTTGCGGCCGTCTTGCTCGGGATGCTGGTCTTCGACATCCCGTTTCCCGAACTTCCCTGGTGGTTCGCCGTCTCCTACGCGTTGGGGGCGGTCTGCCTGCTGACGGTCGGATCGTTGATCGGGGCCGCGGTGTCAACGGCGAGCTCGGGTCAGGCGCTCGGGATGCTGTTCTACTTCCCATTGCTCTTCTTCGCAGGGGTCTACATCCCGCTCGAGGTGATGCCAGAAGGGATTCGGACCGTGAGCAGCTATACCCCGAGCGGGGCAGCCGTGCAGGCCCTTTCGGCGAGTTGGGCGGGGACTGTGCCCGCAGCGTCGAGCGTCGTAATGATGGTGGTGTATGTGGTGGTGCTCGGTTCAGTGGCCATATGGATCTTCCGCTGGGACTGATCACCTACACGGTGGCGGTGTCACCCCAGTCGAGATCGAGGACCTCGATGTCGGCGTCGGCGAGCGCCCCACTCACCAACTGACGGATCCAAGCCCGTCCGCGTGCGCTCAGATAGAAGTCGTGGATGGGCACGACCTGGGCCGGTCGAAGCCGCTTGGCGAACTCGACGGCACCCGTGGCCGAATCCCACGGGACAAGGATCGGGAGAGCGAGGACGGGTGCAGTGCTCGTTGGGTCACGACTGTCCCCTGGGTGGGTGAACACATCGTCAACTGTGAAGGCCCGATTGGGAGGTTGTGACCCGTTCGGGATCTTGCCGTGGAGGACATCCTCGACGCTGAATCCCGCCGGGACTTCCGTCGACACATCGATGTCGTGCGCGGCCAGCAGGTCCGCAACTGCCTGGTTCGAATGCACCGCTACATCGTCGCCACGGCCGATCAGCCACTTCACGAAATCGGGATGGACATGATCCCCGTGTTCGTGGGTGATCGCGACGGTGGTGATGTCACCCAACGAATCGAGATCGACCTCGCCGGATAGGAAACTGTGGAAGCCCGGATCGAACAGGGTCGCAGTGATATCAGTGACGATGCTGACACAGGAATCCGTGAGTCGTGTGATCGTTGCCATGCCACCAAACATAGTTGCCGAGACCGACCGTGATGACGCTCGGCTCGCTCGCTGCGCGGCGTGAGGTGAGCGACCTGCATCGGTTGCCTTTCGGGCGGGCTCGCTCGTCGACATCTCGTGTGCGGACCGGCATGCCCATTCGGCATCCGACCGATCGCCGAACCTACGATGTCACCGTTGGCTCGCTGTCACATATCCGAAGCGGCGTTTCAACAGGAAGCTCGCTTGCCATCTGCATGTGCTGTTTGGCGAAATCGATCGCCCAGTCCACATCAGCCGGTCCCCGGATCCAGCCGCCCTGCGTCAAGGTATCCAGGAACAGCTCGATGTACTCCGACGGCGACATGTCGAGGTCTCGGACGACGAAAGTTGTCGTGGCCTTATGACTCACGAACCCACCAACGGAACGGTCGCATCCACAGTCGGGACAGTCACACGTCAGCGGTGGTAAATGAACCAGCTCACCGGGGATGGTGAAGGAGAAGTCGCTTTCAAGTTCCGAGGTCTGCTCAGCAACGAATACTCTCACGGGGGCATCCTTTCGGTCGTGGCTCGATCGTATCTCACGGCTGTGACAGGATCGAACAGCTCGGAACAACGAAGGGCCCCCTTGCCGGGCGCCGCCCTCGCCACCGAGACCTGCCTCAGCGACGCGGCGATGCGGGTGACGGCAAGTGGTGCGACAGCTCGGCCAGATCGGCGACCGTTGCCGTTGCGGATGGGAACTCGGAGGGTCGATGGTTCGTGATTCCGATGAATCCGGTACCCGCGGCGCGAGCGGCTTCCATGTCCCATGTGGAGTCGCCAACCATCGTTGCGTCCGAACGAGATACGCCCAAGAGCCGGCACGCTTCGATGAGCTGGTCGGGGGCAGGTTTGGGGCGCAGGTCATGGCGTCGGCCAACGACCGTCGTGAACGGAACCGCGTGTGTCTCCAGCGCGCGCCGCGCCGCGTCGGGCCCCACAAGGGTGACGACCGCGACCGGTGTGTCCGCGACGGCATCGATCAGGTCTCCGAGTCCCGTCATCGGTCGGGACCGGGGAACTGCTGCGAGTTCGTGGTGCTCGATGCTGTCCGAAAGGGCCTGCCAGCGGGCATCCCCGGCCAGGGCCACGAGAGCTTCCATGCAGATCCTTGCCGGTGCATCCCAACTCGTGTCCGGAGCGCCCGGTTCTGACCACTGCCCGACCAGGGTCCTTGCATCTTCGAGCGCAGCGCCGTAATCGGTGTGGCCCTGAATATCGATCAGTGTCCAGTCGAGATCCAACAACAGCGCTTGCATGCCGATGCACTGTAGACAGCGGGTGGGTTCCCCGCAGGCATCGACCGAGGGTGACCGCGACGCCTCCGCGGTGTTTGTCAGCAGGCGATTCCGAGGCATGGAGTCGAATCACGCGCCCTGTGTGTGTCGATCACAGATAGAATCGACTTCAGAGCGGCGGCCGGGGGCGTCAACCTGCATGCTCACAACGGAGGCCTGATGAAGGCGTATGGACTGAAGACAACGACCGCCCTATCGATGGAAGACGCAGAGGCTGCGGCACGCCAGGCACTGGCTTCGGAGGGGTTCGGGGTGCTCACCGAGATCGATGTTGCCGCCACCCTTCGGGAGAAGCTCGGTGTAGACAGGTCCCCATACCGGATTCTCGGTGCGTGCAATCCACGACTCGCCGAGCAGGCGCTCGAGTCGGAATCCGATGTGGGGCTGCTGTTGCCGTGCAATGTGGTGGTCTACGAGGATGGCGAATCGACGGTCGTGGCAGCCCTCGACCCGGGCATCATGGTGGATCTGACCGCCAACCCGGAGCTCGAAGCCATCGCTTCCGAAGCAAGGGAGCGCCTTGGCAGGGTCATCGCTGCGGTGCCGTCCGGGTAATTGTCGAGACGCCATCGTGAGCACGGATGTCGTTGCGGTCGTTGAGATACCGAAGGGGAGCCGCAACAAATACGAGATGGATGCCGCGACCGGCCGGATCTTCCTGGATCGGATGCTGTTCACCGCGACACGCTATCCGGCCGACTATGGCTTCGTGGAAGGCACTGCAGCCGAAGACGGTGATCCGCTCGATGTGCTGATCCTGGTGGGAGAGCCGACCTTCCCGGGATGTCGGATCGAGGTTCGGCCGATCGGCGTCTTCTTGATGGAAGACTCGGGCCTTCGCGATCACAAGGTGATTTCCGTTCCGGCAGGGGACCCCCGGTGGGCCGATATCGTCGATATCGAAGATCTCGATGTGCACCTGCGCCGCGAATTGGAGCACTTCTTCGAGGTATACAAGGCGTTGGAGGACAAGAAGACCGCAGCATTGGGGTGGCAAGGAGTCGCAGAGGCCCGCGACATCATCGACGCCGCACGAGAGGCATTCCGCGAAGCCGAGTGATGCGGGAGGGCTCCCTCCTCGCCAGACAGCTTCTATTATTCCGCCGCGGCGATGGAGCTCGCCGAAAGCGCCCGACGGGCTGATGGCTCCTATTGAGACCACCCATCGAGGAGCCTCGTGTTTGAGCGGACCCGCGAACGACGACGATCTTGTACGGACCTGATCCGGCGGCTCGCGGCGCCCGGAGCGGTGATGGCCGGTGGCCTCCTGGGATCGGGTCTGCGGGTGGCAGTCGTTGACCTGCTCCCGACAACTCCGGGCCGTTTCCCGACGACCACGCTTGCGGTGAACCTCGCAGGTTCGCTCCTCGTCGGTTTCTACCTCGCTCGGCGGCAACGCGCCGTCATCGCCGAGTGGTCGCTACGGTTCTGGGCGATCGGGGTGCTCGGCTCGTTCACCACCTTCTCGATGTTCAGCGTCGAGGTGTTCGGGCTTCTCGACATGGACGCGACTGTGGTTGCCGTCGGCTATGTCGGGGCATCGCTGCTCGGGGGCGTCGCGGCGGCGCTTGTCGGTAGACGGCTCGGAACGGTGGGCTGGTGACGATCGTTGTGGCCGTCGTGGCAGGATCGGTCGGAGCTGTGGTGCGCTACGGGCTATCGGGCGCCGTTCAGCGTCGCAGCAGCTCCCTGCTGCCGCTCGGCACCGCCGCTGTGAACCTCGTCGGAGCGTTCCTGTTGGGGGTCGTCGTCGGGATCGGCGCCAGTACGCTGTGGTCGGTTGCGACGATGGGCCTCACGGGCGGCCTGTCGACCTTCTCAACATGGATGGTCGAGACCGTCGAGCTCGGTGTCAATCCGAGGCCGACACGACGGGCCATCGTGAACCTCACGCTGATGACCGTGCTGGGGGTCGTACTGGCGGCTGCCGGTTACTACCTCGGGAATTGACAGGAGCACATCGTGGACCACGAAACTGACAATCGACTGCTCCGGATCTACATCGGAGAATCCGACACCTACGAAGGGCAGCCCCTGTATCAGGCCATTGTCGGGGCCATCCGTACGGCGGGACTCGCCGGCGCGACGGTGCTGCGCGGTATCGAGGGTTTCGGCAAGTCCAGCCACCTCCACACCGCACACATCCTGCGGCTGTCCGAGGACCTTCCGATCGTGATCGAATGCGTCGATACCGCAGACCACATCGAGGCCATCTTCCCCGTGCTGGACGAGATGATCGGCGACGGATTGGTCACCATGGAACGAATCGAAGTCCGGACCTACCGCGCCGAACCCACCGAACCCTGACAGTTGCGGGCGGCGTAAGTCTTGGCGGTGTCGATCCGTGACCGATCGAAGCGTCGCCTTCGCGTCCACCCCAGGAACACGCTTGCCCCGACCGCGGCTACGGCTGCAGCCGTGTTGAACACGATATCAACGGGATCGAAGACACGGTTCGGTACGACGACCTGAATCAACTCGTCGACGAAACCGAGGAGCGTGGTGGCTCCGATGGCGAGCCATGCCGGTCTCGGCACGGGACGCCCATTCCGGCGTCGCTCCAGCAGAGCTTGGTAGATCAGGACGGCGACCACGGCGTACTCCATCAGGTGACTGCGCTCGACGGGGCTTGCAAGGCGAGTGACCACGAGGACGAGAGTGGCCCCGATACCGAGCCACACGAAGATCTCGGCGACGCCGACAGACCGCTTGATGCCCTGGGTGGCGATCGTGGCAAGCACCAAAAGGGCACCGACGACGAAGGTCGTTGCGTTGAGCGCACGATCACCGATGAGTTCCGCGAGCGCCCCCGCAAGCCCGAGGGTGAGATAGATCAAGGCCACCACAGCGAATGCGAAGAACCACAACATCCGCTCTCGTTGTGAAGTGAACCATGAGTGCCGGGGACTGTCCGTCATCGATCGGATTGGTTCATGGTGATCCGTTTCCAATTGTCTGCCCGAGGACGGGCCGAGTCTACGCGGGTACCCACCGGGCAAGCCTGAACGACGGGCTGGCCCGGTTCGGTATCGTGTGAGTCCGAAGCCTTGCACCACGAGCGGCGAGGGCACGGCCGTCGACCCCAGAGAGGAGCATTCGTGATCGGAACCCCCGCTGCGCCGACGACTCGGCCTTCTCTCTTTGCCGGATCGACGGACGGACTTCGCTGTTTCGTCGACGACCGAAACCCGAGGCAGCGATGATCGACGGTCGCGATGGCGGAGCCAACTTTGTTGGCGCCGTATTCGCCCCGACGCCGTTTTCGGCTGACGAGATCAGGGACGGTTGTCCGCGCGGGCGCGAGGTGACCGTTCGGGTCGAAACGGCAGACGAGGATCCGTACCTGCGTCGGATCTGTTTCGTTGCAGTGGATGCGATCGGTGCAACCCAGACGCTGTCGCAATTCACCCTCGACGGGGACCCGATCGGCGAGACGAAGACGGTCTACGCGACATGGAAAGACCTCCAGGCCCACGCCTCGTTCCCGCGAGACAGGACAACGATCGACCGTGAGACGATCGAGACTCCGATGGGATCGCTCGAGTGCCTGCGCTACACAGTTGATGAAGACGGCCGACTCCGGGTCTTCTGGTTCGCTGTTGCGATCCCGGGTATGCCGGTGCGCTTCACCGTCACGGAAGACGGAACCGTCACCGACACCAGCACGATGGTCGCCAACACCGCTCCGTAGGACTCCTTTGGCCCTCGGCTTCGCTCGCGGGCGAAGCTTGCGATGACGATGGTCGAAGATCGGCCGGTGGCATACTTGACGGGTCGATCGAAAGGCACTCGGAATGTCAATGAAGCCCACATTTGCGCGCCGCGACCTCAGCCGCCTGCACGGAACCTTCGGCTCGGATGCCTTCGGCAAGAAGGCGGAGTCATTCGCGAGGTTCTTCGGCACGCCGACCTTCCTCATCGTTCAGACGGCGGTTGTCGTGCTGTGGATCGTGATCAATGTGGCGGCTGTGTCCCTGCAATGGGATCCCTACCCCTTCATTCTCCTCAACCTCGCCTTCTCGCTCCAGGCCGCCTACGCGGCGCCGCTGATTCTGCTTGCGCAGACCCGCCAGGCAGATCGGGACAAAGCAATGAGCGAGACCGACGCCGAGCATCGAGAAGCGCTCGCGGCGGCGAACGAAGAGCGTCAGACGCTGGCGATGGACCTCTGGCAGAACATGAGCCGGATCCTCGAGGAGAACATGCGCCTCACCGAGGAAGTGAACGCGTTGACAGCCGAGATCCACTCCCGCCTGATCCCGGCATAGGAGACCCAACGGAGCCGGCTTGGGGATCGGGTTGCTCGGGACCTCGGCGCAAGCAGCACAACAACGCTACGGCCGTAATCGAACAAGCTTGAACGCAGGGATCGGCAACTACCCGCACAGGGGGCGCCAACCGTCGACCCTTCGAGATTCCTAAGGACCGTACTTGACATTACGCTCTCTTGATGACCTCTCTCACGACAAGACCCCCGACACTCGATCCGCACCTCGAATCGATCTTCGATGAAGTCCTTCGCCGCAATCCGGGCGAAGCAGAGTTTCACCAGGTGGTAGCTGAGGTGTTTCACGCCCTTGAGCCGGTGCTTGCGCGGCATCCAGAACTCGCCGAGCAGAAGCTGATCCAGAGGATCTGTGAACCCGAGCGTCAGATCATCTTCCGGGTTCCCTGGCAGGATGACCGGGGCAAGACACACATCAACCGGGGGTTTCGGGTCGAGTTCAGCAGTGCCCTCGGTCCGTTCAAGGGCGGGCTCCGGTTTCACCCATCGGTCTATCTCGGGACGGTGAAGTTCCTCGGTTTCGAGCAAGTGTTCAAGAACGCTCTCACGGGCCTACCTATCGGCGGGGGGAAGGGCGGCGCAGACTTCGATCCGAAGGGTCGCACGCCTGACGAGGTGATGCGGTTCTGCCAGAGCTTCATGGTGGAGCTGTACCGACACATCGGCGAGTACACGGACATTCCTGCAGGCGACATCGGGGTCGGCTTGCGCGAGATCGGTTGGCTGTTCGGCCAGTACAAGCGGATCACGAACCGTTACGAGTCGGGTGTCATCACCGGAAAGGGCATCGATTGGGGAGGCGCGCTCGTGCGCAAGGAGGCGACCGGCTACGGGACGGCGTTCTTCGTCGAAGAGATGCTGCGTGCCAAGGGGGAGTCCCTGGATGGGAAGACCTGCGTGGTCTCAGGGGCGGGCAATGTTGCGATCTACGCCATTGAGAAAGTCGAACAGCTCGGTGGGAGAGTAGTTGCCTGTTCGGACTCGACGGGGCTCGTTGTCGACCGAAAAGGCATCGATGTGCCTCTCTTGAAAGAAGTCAAGGAAGTGGAGCGGCTCCGTCTCGACGCGTATGTCGAACGCCGTGGAGGGGACGCGGTGTATTCAACAGCGGGCTCGGTGTGGTCGATACCGTGCGATGTCGCCCTGCCGTGTGCCACAGAGAACGAACTGCGCAGCGACGCCGCCAAGACGCTGATCGAAAACGGCTGCATGGCGGTCGCCGAAGGTGCCAACATGCCGACGACACCCACCGCACTCAATCTGTTCCGACAAGCCGGTGTGGCGTTCGGCCCCGGTAAGGCCGCGAATGCTGGCGGTGTCGCCACATCGGCCTTGGAGATGCAGCAAAACGCGTCGAGGGACTCGTGGACCTTCGAATACACCGAGGCACGCCTCGCAGACATCATGGTGGGGATCCACGATCTTTGCTATGAAACCGCCGATCGTTACGACGCACCTGGCGACTATGTCAGGGGCGCCAACATCGCAGGGTTCCTGCGGGTTGCGCGAGCCATGAACGCCCTCGGTGTCGTTTGAGGACCTCCGCGGTTTCACCGGCACAACTCACGAAGCCAGGGTTCCGGGTGGAGACGGTCGACGGGTCCCCGGCATCGGATCGCCGTCCGAGACCAATGCTTGACACCGTTGCGCTCGCCACCGGTGGTTCACAGGTCGCGGCCTCCTCAGGACACCGCACCTGACGATCCATCGTGTGATCAGGTCTTACGACCATCCCCGAATCGACCGTCGCCGCCACCGAACAGGGGTCGATACAGAAGCGCGGCGCCGACGGTGAAGATGACCGCCGCAACGCTGAACAGGACCGTGGCGCCGGTCGTGGCGTTCGGATCATCATTGACTTGCATGGTGATGGCCATTGCTGCCACCGAAGCGGGAACAAGGGCGAACCATCCGGTGACGGCGTAGGCGGCTGTTCGTGCCCAGCTTGCGTTTCGTCGCAGACCGATCCCTGCCACGACCGCGGCGGGCACGACGACGCCGAGATCGAGGACACCGATCAACAGGTAGGCGGTTGGGTTCTCCAGATAGTCCGCGCCGGATGGGTCGCCATCGACGAGGTCGACGATTCCGGGCAGCCACCGACCCAGCAGGATGAAAGCGGCAACGCCGAACATCACCCAGCTTCGTCGTCGATCAGCCGGTCCGGATGCTGGCACAAGCCGGTCTCGATCCACGCAGCCCCATGCACCAAACAGCAGCACGACGGCAAGGACGAACAGCGCCAAATGGAAGACGAAGTACTGCTCGTTGTTGCCGGGAAGCTCCAGGTACTCAGGTCCGACAACATACTGGGGAGCCATGTACGCCGCGAATGTTGTCGGTATGAATGCCAGGATGGGTCCGGCCATGTGGCCCCGCAATATCAAGACTCCCGCAGCAACGGCGATTGGGACCGCGCCGAAGAGGACAACGGCATCCAGCCCGATCCCTTGGTTGATCAGTGACTCCGAGTAGTGGTAGCGGATCGTCTCAAGGAAGAGTGGACCGAGCACGGAGTTGGCTGCAAGCCCGAGTGCCAACGCGAAGAGCCCGAAACCGAGCCAACGGCATCTCCTGACCATGTGTGTCGCCACCTCCCCACCGTCATGTGAATTCGTTGCCGCGCCTGTGTTGGCACCGGAGGGAACCTTACACAAGGAGGTTTCGTCGAAGCTCTGAATCAAACGGCGAACCTGTCGATGGGTTGGGAGTCGTCGGCAAGTACGACCTCAAGCGGGTGTGTGCCGCCATCGACTACGCACTCGGTGGCTGATCGTCTCGTGCCCAGAATGGGGGTTGCGCCGGCACGCGGTCTCCGAAGTGGCTTTGCGAAGAGCACCGTGTCAGGATCAGGACATGTTGACGGTGGTGACTGGTGCATCCGGATTCCTGGGAGCCGTATTGGTGCGGGAGTTGCTTGCCAAGGGGCGACAGGTTCGGGCTGTTGATCTCGAACGGGGATCCGCACTTGGGGGCTTGGATGTCGAGTGGAGGTCGGCCGATGTACTTGACCCGTCGAGTCTCGATACCGCATTCGACGGTGCCGGTGTCGTGTATCACCTCGCGGCGGTGATCTCCGTGACCGGTGACCCGACCGGTCGAGTGTGGGCCACCAATGTCGGGGGCGTCCGAAATGTTGCGCGAGCAGCATTGAAGGCGAATGTGCGCCGACTGATCCATTGCAGCTCGGTGCACGCCTTCGACCTCGAGTCGGCAGCGTCGGTGGACGAAAACAGTTCCCGTGCAACGGCGGCTCACCTCCCCGTGTACGACCGCTCGAAAGCTGCGGGCGAAGCTGAGCTTCGCAGTGTCATCGAATCGGGTCTCGACGCCGTGATCGTCAACCCCACGGGCGTTATCGGACCATACGACTTCGGACCTTCCCGGATGGGGCGAGTGTTTCTCGCGATGTTCCGTCGTCGGCTACCCGCCGTCATCGACGGTTCCTTCGACTGGGTCGATGTGCGCGACGCGGCATCGAGCATGCTTGCCGCAGAGGTGAAGGGACGCTCCGGCGAGAACTATCTCCTGCCGGGCCATCACTTGTCTCTCGCAGATCTCGCAGCGATCGCGGCCGATGTGACCGGCCACCGCCGGCGCCTAATCACGCTCCCCATGTGGTTCGCAAGGATCTGGGGACCGCTCGCCGATGTCGTGAGCAGGCGAAGCGGTGACCCCTTGTGGTACACCCGTGAGTCGATCCACGCGCTCCGGTTCAGCCCGACGGTGAACGGCGCAAAAGCCGCTGCGGAACTGGATCACGATCCGAGACCGATGCACGAGACCGTCTCGGACATGTACGAGTGGTTCAAACAGCGTGGCCTGCTTGGCGAGGAGAACGGCCACGCGTACCCAGGGTTCCCGTTCAACTAAAAGGTCAACTTCAGCCCACGGAACACCAGGGTTCATCTGTGGGCCAGAATGTACCTTTCATCTGTGGGCCAGAGTGTACCTTTTCGTGCAACGCGAACCCGGGGTACGCGTCTATCGATCGGCGTCTTCAGTCGCGGAGGCCCTTGCCCTCGAGGATCCTGTCAACGCAGCGGTCCACGCGCGTTTCGCGGGTCTTGGCTTGCTTCGCGCTCGAGATGTGCAGGTTGTATTCGCGTTGCCGGCCGGGCGTGAGCCCTTCGAACGCCGCCTTGAGCGCCGGGTCGCGGTCGAGCCGGTCTTGGAGTTCGTCGACCAGGACGAGCTCGGGGGCGGGACCAACATCGAGACCGGCTTCCTCCACCTCGATCGCCTCTTCAACGAGGACTCTGACGGTGTCCTCCAACCGGTTGGTGTCATCCACCGAAGTGAACCGCATGCGTCGCGCCGCACGGGAATTCGGCCCGACCGCCTCGAGAACCCCTGCGGGATCGTCCAGCAAGGCACCCTTGAAGAACATGAGGGCGAGAAACTCGTTCATCTCCTGGAGGATGGCGATGTTCTTGCCACCATGCGTGTAGCACGGTTTGCCCCACTTGATCTCCTCGGTGAGCCCACAGCCCAGCAGGAGTGGCCGCACGGCAGCCATCTCCTCTGGCCACTTGTCCGACCTTTCGATGTAGGCATCGACTCGTGGATTCGTCAACTCGTCTGCCTTGTCTCGACAATCGCTCCGCAACGATACTGTGATCGTGTGACGCCAACCACGGGGCGGGCCGATTGCAGCAACATCACGAGAGCCACCCGGAAGAGATGAGCGTAACTATCCGGGATTCTGACCACGCCCCGCACGATCCAACAAGCGGCGACGATGGTCATCACGGCCATGACAAGCATGAGGGTCACAGTGTCGCCATGTTCCGGGATCGTTTCTGGCTCTCTCTCGCCCTCACGGTCCCGGTTGTCTTGTTCAGTGACACCGTCCAGGGCTGGTTCGGGTACACGGCACCGACATTTCCTGGCTCCGATTGGGTTTCTCCCGTTCTCGGTACGCTGATCTTCTTCTATGGGGGGATGCCCTTCCTGAAGGGCGCGGTGCGCGAGACGAGGGAGCGTCAACCGGGGATGATGCTGCTGATCGGTATGGCCATCACGGTCGCATTCGGCGCATCGGTGGCGACCACCGCAGGTTGGTTCGACCTCGAATTCTGGTGGGAGCTGGCCGCCCTGATCACGGTCATGCTGCTCGGCCATTGGATGGAGATGCGCTCCATCGGCCAGGCGCGCGGGGCACTGGCCGCCCTTGCCGAGCTACTCCCCGATGAAGCCGAACGCGTTACCGACGAGGGTGTCCAGACGGTGCACTTGTCCGACTTGGCGGTCGGCGATGTCGTACTGGTCCGGCCGGGAGGGCGTGTCCCTGCCGACGGCGTGATCACTGAGGGTTCGGCGGAGTTCGATGAGTCGATGGTGACTGGCGAGTCCAAGCCCGTGGCCAAAGAGCCTGGCGATCGGGTGGTCGCAGGGACCGTCGCGACCGACACCTCCGTGCGTATCGAGATAGAGGCAGTCGGCGACGACACCACGCTCGCTGGAATCCAGCGTCTTGTGGCGGAAGCCCAGGAGTCGCAATCGCGCGCCCAGGTCTTGGCCGATCGAGCCGCGGCGCTGTTGTTCTATGTTGCGGTGGGTGCCGCCGTTATCACCGCGACGGTGTGGGCCATCGTCGGCCAACCGGACCAGGCCGTGGTCAGGACCGTGGCCGTCCTCGTCATTGCGTGCCCGCACGCGTTGGGCCTTGCCATCCCTCTCGTCGTGTCGATCTCAACAGGTATGGCGGCACGCAACGGGATCCTTGTCACCGACCGACTGTCGCTTGAACGAATGCGCACGGTGGACTTCGTGCTGTTCGACAAGACCGGAACCCTCACGAAGGGTGAACACCGGCTCTACGGGGCGATCGCGGTGGACGGGGACACACATGGGATGCTGGCCCTTGCGGCCGCCGTCGAATCCGATTCCGAACACCCCTTGGCGCGGGCCATCGTGGGAGCAGCGGAAGAACATGGAGATATCCCCGTTGCTTCCGGCTTTCGATCGATGAGTGGCAGAGGCGTGGAGGCGTCGGTGGGGAACGACACGATCGCCGTCGGTGGCCCCACGATGATCAGCGAACGGGGTGTTCGAGTTCCCGACTCGATCAAGGACACCGTTTCGGCATGGGAGGGTCGCGGCGCCTCGATCCTCTTCGTCCTGAAAGACGACCGCATAATCGGTGCGCTCTCGGTCGAGGACGAGGTACGAGAGGAGTCGCGAGCGGCCATCGATGAACTTCATGGGCTCGGTGTGAAGGTGGCGATGATCACCGGCGACGCCATCCAGGTGGCTGAAGCCGTTGCTGCGGAACTCGACATCGACGAGGTGATGGCTGAGGTCCTGCCCGAGGACAAGCACTCGAAAGTTCGCGAGCTTCAGGATCGCGGCCATGTCGTGGCGATGGTGGGTGACGGCGTCAACGATGCCCCGGCGTTGGCTCAGGCCGATGTGGGCATCGCGATTGGAGCAGGCACCGATGTCGCGATCGAGTCCGCAGGAGTGGTCCTCGCCTCGGACGATCCGCGGGCTGTGGTCGCGGTTCGTCGGCTCTCCGATGCGGGATACACCAAGATGCTGCAGAACCTCGGTTGGGCCGCTGGCTACAACATCTTCGCGATACCGCTCGCTGCCGGGGCGTTTGCCTGGGCCGGAATCGTCCTCGGGCCAGCCGTGGCTGCCCTGCTGATGAGCGCTTCGACGGTGATCGTTGCGGTCAACGCCCAATTCCTGCGTCGTCTCGATCTGAGCGCGACGGTGTGAACTCTCGTCGACTGGCCAGTCACCCGCCGACCGACCACGAGAACCATCTCGCAGGGGTCGTGGGTCAGCTTTCGACCCATGTCCATGCCTTGTCGGCGTCGTGGAACCACTCGATCTTGTGGGCGTAGAACGGGGCAGCAATCTTCGCAAGGTACTTACCCCACGCCTGATCTCCGACAAGCGCCATCCGCTCGATCTTGTCGTGCAGGGCGCGGCCGAAGCGGAGGTCGGATCCCCACGCCTCCACGCGCTCCCACTTGAACTCGGTCATGTCAAGGAGCAGCCGGACCGCCCCATGCTCCTCGACTGCCTTTTCGACGGCGGGCGTGAGGACTTCGTAGTCAGCCTTGGTGATGTCCCCGACCATCCGGAACGCGAGGACCTCCGTGTCCGGCCTCTTGATGGCTTCGATCATGGCTCCTCCAGTCTTCAATGATCGCGTCGACGCGTCAGCGTAGACGGGCGGGACGGGATCCCAGCGACAGCGCACGGGGCCTGTGTACTGGGGGCCTGTGCACAGGCGGCGTCGCCACGGGCGGGCAGGGTTGCCGTCAGCTCCGTCACCGCATCGCCCTGCCACCGATACCCTTGCTGCGAGTCAAGAGATGGGAGAACGAGTCATGAAGATGGCAGACGAGCTTGTCGCGGCATACAACGAACAGGTCACTCTCGAACTAGCCTCGTCCGTTGCATACCTGCAGATGGCGGCCCACTTCGAAAGCAGCAACCTCGTGGGCATGGCGGGCTGGATGCGTGCCCAAGCAGCCGAGGAAGCCGCACATGCCGACCGATTCATCGCGTTCATCCTCGACCGGGGAGCCGATGTGAAGATCGGCAACATACCCGCACCGACCACAGACTTTGGTGCCCCTGAGGCCGTGTTCGAGGCATCCCTCAACCAGGAACGAGCGGTTACCAAGTCGATCCACGACCTCTTCCGGCTTGCCCGCAAGAACGACGACCTTGCTTCCGAGCCCTTTCTCTCGTCGTTCATCGACGAACAGATCGAAGAGGAATCAACCGTCGAATCCATTCTTGAGCGTGTCCGGCTCGCCGGCGGTGAGTCGAGCGCACTGTTGCTACTCGACAGCGAACTCGGAGCGCGAACAGCCCCGGCGTGATCCACCACGAGCGAACCGGGGCAGTGTAGACCCGCTCCGCGGGCGGCATCAGGGGATCGTGACCTGTACGAAGCCGCCGTGGCAGGTGGAGAGATCCGTGAGCTGACAGTTCGCGTTTCCGACCGCATCGACGGCTCGTACGCGCACCTCGTACACCCCCAACGAACTGAAGGGGCCGAACTTGTTCGTGTAGATCCCAGTTCGGTCTCGCAGCATCAGGCCCCAGAACACGAATGGGTTCTTTCCCGATCGGAAGAACACCGAGACGGTTCCGATCCCACTCGGGTCGGTCACTGAGGCCGTGAGCATCGATACATCCGGGGGGTTCCCGTTCGTGAAGATGGTGGCCGGATCGGCCTGAAACCCGGACACCTTCGGGCCGGTCGTGTCAGGAGCGACCGAGGTGGTTGGTGCTGGCGCAGTGGTTGTCGTGGTCGGCGCGGCCGATGAGGTGGTCGTGGTGGATGGCTCGGGCGCCGTGGTCGGCGTCGCGGCGCTCGATGTGGTGGCGTAGGACCCCGTGGCGTCCCCGGGGTCCACTGTCGCATCGCCGGGGGGTTCGTCGCCGGGTGGGTCGGCTTCGGGGTCGAATCCGATCGAGTCCTGTCGCTCGAACAGCACCGGGCCCCCGACGGCGGGGGAGGGCTCGCTCATCGCTTCCTGCAACGCTTCAGATGCCGCGGTCGTCGGGACTCGGACTGTGGTCCACACGAAGAGCCCGGCCGAGGTGAGAGCGGCAATGGCGAGGAAGGATGCTCCCACTCTCGCATAGGCGGTTTGGGTCCAAAAGAGCCCGACCGCCGCAAGGCCCGCGAGGGCCGTTGCGCTCAAGAAGACCCATGGAGGCAGGAGCGGCTGGCAATCGAGGCAACCCGGTGGTTCGACACCGACGGCGAATCGGACGAGCCTGAACCGCACAGAGGGCTCGCCGCCACCGGTTGGTTCACCGTCGGATGCGACGATGCTGTGGTGTGTCGCCGTGTAGGTGCCAGGCTCGAGGCAGGACGACTCCGCGACCAGCCCCGCGGTTCGCACCTCGAGCGGGATACACATCTCGCCGGGGGCCTCCACCGCGACCGCTCGTGTCGGCACGGGCAGCGTGCGGAAACCTGAGGCCTCGACGAGGGACTGACCGGCAACATCGAGGGGCCACCAACCCAGCTCCCATCCGATCGCGGCCGTCAGCCCTTCGTAGCCGATCAGATAGGCGCCCCATGACACATCGAGGGTCTCGTGGCGCTCGAGGTCGAAGGAGTACTCGATCGCCACATTCCCGTTCACCCCGGTCGATGTGATGATCTCTCCCGGCCGGGCATGGCAACGATCGGGATTGCCGAGAAACGCGACATAGTCGCCTCCGGACCGCCAGCCGACCGTGTCGAGATGCTGGTGAGGGTTGTACAACGAAAGATCCGAATCCTCTTCACCGACATAGAAGTAGCCCTGGGGAAGGCAGTCGGCCCATAGGTACTCCTCGATCGGGGCCGACGGGAGCAAGAACGCTGTCGTGGACATGGGCGGCGAGAAGGTGACGGATTCGTTGTTGCCGATGTGCCACACATCTTCCCGAGGGCAGGGAATGTCGAAGACGGGCTGGCCCCCTGGCCCGGACGCGCCAAGGTTCTGAGGAGCGACGCGGATCGGGGCATCGATCCCATCGGCTGGCCAGCAGAACACCCCAAGACCAGACGAATCGCCGAGAAGCCACGGTCGCGCCATGATGAAGATGTCGCCGGGACCGATCGCGTCACCGTCGTGGAAGACCGTGATGCGATGGACTTTGAGGGTCCACAGATTGTTCCATCCCCCGCTTTGTGATACGAGATCAGCGTCATCGAGGGCATCCCCAAGACCGGACGGTCTGAAGCCGGAACTGGGATCGATAAGGCGGTTGGACGGGTCGGCCTCGACATAGGTGATCTCAAGCGCTGCGGGAGCCCCTCCGTCCGATGCGGCGATCTCGAGCCCCGCGCCGTCGAAGTGGCCAGCCGGATCCCGGATCGTGAACGCGATGTCCAACCCGTTCTGCCAGCTGACACCACTTCGAACCGCCGTCAGGAGCTCCGTGACATCGATCGGATAGACCTGGCCTTCAACCCAATCGGCGGGCACGGCAACCGCCCAGCCAACATCGTCGCCGAGATCCGTTCCCGAACACGCTGGCGCATTGCCGGAGTTGATTTCGCCGGCTGGGGCCCTCGGCCCTGCGTACACGGTGAGCCAGCGGGTCGAACCGTAGGTAGTGACGGGCGCCGCTGCGGTGGCGTTCAGCGTGGCGTGACTGATCGCCAGCTCTTCGGGGAACGCAACATTGCGAAACAGGAGGGAGGCCATCGCCTCGTCACCGCCGTTGGCCCCGATCGCAAGGTCGCTGGCTGTGGTGTTGAAAGCGGTGTTGCACGGGTAAGCCTCCCCAGACGCGGGACGGGTGACGGTGATGTCGTCGGCCGGGTGCGACACGTGATGTGTCGTTGTGAACCCGTCGCTCGTTGCACCCGCGGATGCCGACACGATCACCATCAAGACGACGAAGATCGTCCCGATGATGGCGGCCGTGACGAGTTGTCGGCCAGGGATGCAGATTGTGCGGTCCTGCAAGAACATGGCAACATCCTGCCGGACGGGGGTTGCGAAAAGGTTACCGATCGTCCTCGGCCGGTGCGGTGCCAACGACGACGACGGCGGGATGCTCGCTGCTCCAGCTGGGTAGATTGAGCCGGGAGACGGAAAGGACCGCATGCGCCCACAAACAGTGGACGAGAACCTGTTCGATGGACTTGCCGCCCGCCGAGGGACTTCTTTGGTTTCTATCGTTATCCCAACCCACGAGCGGGGTCGCGAGGTCACCCAGGACCCGATCAGGTTCAAGAACCAGGTGTCGCGTATCGACGAAGAACTGGAATCCCTTGGATGGAGACGGCGCAAACGAGCCGCGCATCTCCAAGGCGCCAAGGACCTCGTCGACGACCGTGAGTTCTGGGAACACCAAGGGCCGGGTCTCGCGTTCTACCTTGCCGACGACGGTGCTTCGTGGGCGATCGCGCTGGGCCATCGGCCCGAGCCTGCATTCTGGATCATGCCGACATTCGCCGTTCGGCCGCTGCTGATGGAGCTCACCGCTGTCGAGTTGGATGCTCTCGCCTTGAGCCGCGGCTTGGTCGGCCTCTACACGGTTTCGGCCCGGTCGGTGCGCCGTGTCGATGCCGACCTACCGGCCTCGTTCGATGATGTGAACTGGTTCGTGGATCGCGAGACCCAGCGGCAACAGCACCCCGACCGTGTCGGATCCGATCGGAATCGCCACGGTCACGATCCCAGATCCCAGGAGCACGAGGATCTCGCCCGATTCCTCCGCGAGGTGGACCGCGCCTTGCCTCCCGGCCCGCGAGAGCTGCCCCTCGTCGTCCTCGGTGACGACGACCTCGTCGCTCGATTCGCGAACATCACGGATCGTGATACGACAAGTCCGAACCGCAGCGGGTTTCCGACCTCGGTGTCTGATGAGCAGATTCGCGACATGGCGAAACCGATCGTCGAGGACGCCGAACAGGAACGCACGAACCGGTTCATCACCAAGGCAGTGGATCGAGCGGGCAGCGGGCAGGGAACCAGCCAGATCACCGAAGCCATCCGGGCCGCCCTGTCAGGTCGGGTCGAGCTGCTGATCACCGACATCGGCGCCGACCCGATCTGGGGGCGCATCGATGAGGCAACGCACCGTGTCACCGTGACCGAGGACCGGGGCGCCGACGATGTGGATCTCCTCGATCGACTGGTTGTGCTCACCACAAGCAACGGAGGCGATGTGTACGGTGTCATGGATGCCGTCGACGGACACCCGTTCATCGCGACCTACCGCTACTGAACACCATTGAGAACAGGACGCGCAGCACCGTTTGGCACTGGACCCGATGTTGTCGCCTGAAGTGCTCCCCGGGGCCTCGCTCGTGTTGGCGGTTGTGCTTGCCGTCTTCCTTGCGGCCGCAGAGGCGTCCCTGCTGCGAATCACGCCCGTGCGGGCTCGAACCATCGCCGAAACGGGGGACAAGAGGGCTGTCCGTCTCGTCGATCTCGTCGAGCGACTCCCGGAAGTACTCAACCTGATCCTGCTCCTCGCACTCTTGTCCCAAATCGGGGCTGCCACCATTGCCGGGGTGCTCGGCCAGAGGATGTTCGGCAGTGTGGGGGTCACGGTTGCGTCGGTTGTCCTCACCGTCTTCCTCTTCATCTACGGGGAGGCGATCCCGAAGACCTACGCCATTCGCCATGTGGAGCGGACCGCATTGTTTGTAGCCCGACCCGTTGCCATCGCCGAGCGTCTTTTCCGCCCATTGGTGCGGCTGCTGGTTTGGATCGCCGACATCCAGCTCCCCGGCAAAGGGATCACCACAACGGCAACCGTGACCGAGGACGAACTGAGGCTTCTGGCCATCGAAGCCGCAGAAGAGGGAGAGATCACATCGACCGACAGGGACTTGATCGATCGGGTGTTCCGTTTCGGCGACCGCCGCGTCGACGACATCATGATCCCACGACCCGACATCGTGGCCGTGAGCGTGGAAGCATCCCTCGATGATGCTCTCGACATTGCCCTTCGAGCAGGACATCGTCGCCTTCCCGTCTATGAAACCGACCTCGATGAGATCACTGGCGTGGTGCGCATGCGCGATTTGGTGTCGGCGCGCGACCGCGGCGAGACGAACCTTCGGTCCGTTACGCGTCCACCCCTGATCGTTCCGGAATCCAAGCGGGTCAGCCGCCTGCTCACCGAGATGCAGGAACTCAACAACCATATGGCGATGGTCATCGACGAATACGGGGTGACCGTCGGGCTCGTCACCGTCGAAGATGCCGTCGAGAGCCTCGTCGGCAGCATCACCGACACGACCGAAGCATCCGACATCATCGAAGAGAGCCACGGCCGTTGGCATGCGTCTGGCTCCGCGCCGGTGGAGGATCTCGCCGAGGCGTTGGAGGCCGAACTCCCGGAGGGGGACTGGAACACGGTGGCTGGCCTCATGCTCGGCGTGGCAGGCAAACTCCTCGAGCCGGGTGACCATGTCGAGATCGCAGGGTTCGACTTTCGGGTGCGCTCGGTCCGGGGCCGGAGGATCACCAGCATCGACATCCGGGCGCCGTCGCTTCCGACCGAACGGTGAGATGGGCCCGGATCCCGCCCGGGCGTACACTCTCGCCATGACCTCGACCTCCACGAGCAGTGTTTGGCCGCATCTCGCGTATCGTGATGTCACAGCCGCGGTTGCGTTCCTCCACGACGCGTTCGGCTTCGTGAACACCGCGATGCACACCGCCGATGGAGACGATGCCGTGGTCAAACACGCGGAGATGCGCCTGCCCGAAGGAGGCGGCATCATGATCGCGACCGTTGGGAGGGACGACTCGGCATTTGGTCGCCGGGTTCCCGGCAACGACTCCGTCTATGTCGCATGCGACGATCCCGATGCCGTCTTCGAGCGCGCCGTGGCTGCGGGAGCGGTCGTCGTGCAAGAACCGATCGATGAGAAGCACGGTTGGCGAGGATTCACCGTTCGTGATCCTGAGGGGACCCTGTGGAGTTTCGGAACGCACCAGGGAGCGCGGGATGACGATTTCGGTGTCGAGCACCCAGCCTGACCATTCGAACGGTGGACCGCCGCTCGTGTTCGTTCACGGTGCATGGCACGCGGGCTGGTGCTGGGATCCCTTCGTCGGGTTCTTCACCGAGCTCGGCTACCACACGCACGCGCTGGATCTTCAGGGCCATGGGGATTCGCCTGGCAACCTTCGTTGGTCACGCATTTCGGACTATGTCGGCAATGTGGCGGAGGTGGTCGCGTCGCTCGACACCGCACCGGTTCTCGTCGGGCACTCGATGGGCGGGCTCATCGTCCAGCACTACCTCGCTGCCAACGGTGTGAGAGCCGGAGTGCTCGTCGCCCCGGTCCCCACGAGGGGAGCGATCGGTGCGACTTGGCGGGCCGCTCGCCGACATCCGCTGGCGTTCCTGCGCTCGAACCTGACCTTCTCACTCGGCCCTATGGTCGACGATCCCGACCGTGCCGCCGGTCTCCTGTTCGGCCCCAACGCCGATCCGGGGGTCGTCGCGGCGACCGTTGAGCGTCTCGGTTCCGAGTCGTACCCGGCGTATCTCGACATGATCTTCCGCCGCCCGAAACCCCAACTGGTCACCGATCCCGTCCTCGTGCTCGGCGCCACCGAGGATGCTCTGTTTTCGGTAGCGGAGATCCGAGCGACCGCGAAACGCTACGGGACCGAAGCGGTCTTGTTCGACGGCATGGGACACGACATGATGCTCGATGCCGGCTGGCAGGAACCGGCCCAGGTGGTTGCCGACTGGCTTGCGGGCCTTCCGGACGCGGACCCAGGACGGTGAGGCCGCCGTCCGAGCATCGAGGTCGACGCCGTATCCTCAGGCATCGGCGATCATGAGGAAGGGCCATGGGCGAGAGCGGCTCCGGTGGAGCAATCCAGGTGAGCTATATCGAGACCGACATCGACTGCCACAGCTGCTTCGACGAGGTGCGGCACGGGTTGGCCGCCATCCCCGAGGTCGAAGGCGTCGAAGCCGACATGGCAGCTGGGTGCTTCGTGGTCACGCACCGGACCGATGCCGAACACCTGCTTCCGGTCGTCACCGAACTCGGGCACCGTATCGCTGTCGGGGACAACGGTGAGCTCGTGATGAGCCGTGCCACGGCGGTGACAGCACCCGGGTGCACCCGCCACCACGCAAACCCGGACCACTGAACCCGATCCGATGCTGTCGCCGAGGCTCGCCCGCATCATTGCCCTTGCGCTGCTCGGGACCTCGTTTGCCTGCGTGTTCCTCGCTCCGCTGGCAATGCCAAGCGGCTACTCGGTGCTTGAGCACTCGATCAGCGAGTCGGCAGCACAGGGCCTCACGAATGCATGGATTGCCCGGGTCGGGTTCGTCAGCTTCGGACTCTCGGTGATCCTGCTTGCGGCCACCCAAGCAGTGCGGTGGTCGAGGTGGGGACAGGTCGCCCACGGCATTTTCGGCGTGTCGATGCTCGCGGTGGCGGTGTTCTCGCACAAGCCCTTCGCTAATGGCCCCTTCGACGCGTTTGAAGACTCGCTGCACTCGATCGGGGCGTCGGTGGTGGGTGTCGCCTTCATCGTTGGCGTCCTTCTGGTGATCGTCGCAGGTGGGCCCGTGAGCCGGTCGCGTCGCGTCTTCGACTGGTTTGCGGTAGCGGTGGCTCTCGTCGCCCCGCCTCTGATGCTCGTCGCCCCGAGCTTGGCCGGGGCGTTCCAGCGAGCCATGTTCGGTGTCGCCTACCTGTGGTACGCGGTTGAAGCGATGACGGTCACCGACCGGGGTGTCCGGGAGGCGCGTCCGGGAGACGCGGGATCACTGCGGCACTTGTGACCGCCATGATTTGGTAAGTACACTATTGAGGTCATGATGTCCGTGAAGGCGGCGCTGTTCGTTGGCGCAGCTGTCATCGTTGGTGGGGCTGCTGTGGGGGTCGCCGCCGACCAAACCGGCGCCCTCTCTCCGCTTCCCGAACCGAGTGTCTCGGCTCACCTCGACGAGGTTCCCTACCTGGAGTGCCCTGACGGGGATCGACTCGGCGAACTGCACCGGGGAGATCGGGTGTTCGCAACGGGACGAACCGACGACCTCGCGTGGTTGGAGGTCCGCGCCCCGTACGATGTGGCAACCGGCGTGTGGGTGGAGGCGGCCTGGCTGACACCCGACGCCGACCTCGACGCCCTCCCGGTGGTGTCCTGCCAAACGGATACCGCGCCTGCGCCGACCACGACGACTACGACGAGACCCCTCGCTCCTTCGACCACCCTTGCTGGGGCGACCACCTCAACCACGATCGGGCCGACCTCGACCACGAACGCTCCGACCTCGACCACGAACGCTCCGACCACCACCAGTACCACCGCCACGACGACCACGACAACCACCGTGCCCGACACCACCGGACCGACGATTTCGAACCTTGCATCCGAAGAAGCCCAGATCTGGGAGGAAGCCAATTACGGGGGATGCCCGACCCAAGTTCACACGACGATCATCAGCGCGTCGGTGAGCGACCCGTCCGGTGTCGGCACCGTGATCCTCGGATGGGAGGTTGGCTCGGCGAGTGGGAGCACACCGATGGGACATGTGGGAAGTATCTACACGGCTGAACTCGGGCCGTTCGACGACACCACCGTGAGTGCCGATGAACCGATCTACCTATCGGTGACTGCCCATGACACCGTCGGCAACCCGACCATGGTCGACTCGATCGACCTTGTCGTCTTGAGAAACTGCACGATCGCATGACGATGTCCTTGCGATCGATCGCTCTGTTCGGACTGCTCGCCATTTCAGGTTTCGCAGCGGGCCTGCTGATTTCGGACGCTCTCATGGACGATCCCGTGGTCACGCTCCCCGAACCGGCGCAGTACTACCCGATTCCTCAGATCGCCGTTGCCGCTGAGCCGGTGGCCGACGGGGATCCCGGCGGTGTGATCGGGCCGGTGGAGGTTCCCGCCCCCGCCCCGCTGTTCGAAGAATCGATCCCGGTCTACCCGACGATCTACGAAGAGGACGGAACGCCCGTTCCCGATCTCCCGCCAAGCTTGCCGGGCGGCGCCTCATCGACAAGCACCACGACAACAGAGCCTGCCACCACGACGACAACGGGGGCCGCCACCACGACGACGCTCACCCAAACGGGGCCTTCACCACCGGCGGCAGGACCCGCAGGAGCGACCGTCACCATCGCTCGGTTCACCGACCTATGCGCAAGCAGCCTGACGCCTGCCTGTCCTCCCGGCGTCGGCGCCCTCGTGCTATACGGTGCGGACGGGCCAAAGCCGCCGCCATTGGCGATCGAGATCGTTCCTGACGCCGATGCCAGCGTGCTGGTGGGGCTGCGATGCGACCCCGGGTGGCCGTCGGGCACCGAGATCCCGGTGGTGCTGTTCAGCAACCGTCCCTTCAGCCTCCTGCATGTCAGGCTCAAGGCCGCGGACGGCTCCGAACTCGACGCCGTCGTCAACACCAAGTCGGAACCCTCCGAGCACGCGGCATACGACACCCGAGTCAAGATGGGAAAGCCGCTCCACCCGACGCTTGCCGAAGGGGCACACACCTGTGTCACGCTTCGAACGGACAAGAAAGGGAAGCCTCCGGACCGGAATGGCCCGTTCGAAGTCTCCGTCCTTGGATACACGAACGACGACACCGAGTCAAAGTCGGTGCGCTTCACCGGCCACTACACGGCACAGCGGCCACCCGTGCGAATCTTCCCCCTCGACGCACACCGTGCCTATGTCGTTGTGCCTCAGCGAGCCAACGACACCGTCAATGTGTGGGCATACGATCAGCGCGAAGCCGAGTCGGTTGGCCGGTACGACGCGGGATGCAGCCTGCCGCCGGCGGACACGACCGGTGCTCTTGCACTGCGTCGCTCCCCGCTCAAGGGTCCGACACCGGTTGCGACCGGCACAGCCGGCTATCCGTGGGACCGCGACTACAACCGTCAGACGATATGGGATCTCGAACTGCGAGACGCCACCCGGTACACGCTGTGTGTCAATCACCTCCCTGACGACGAAACCGAAGAGTGGGTGATCGAGACGGCGAACGACCTCGAACTCGATGTGTACGGCGGAGCCCTCCGCCACACGAAGACTGCGGTCGCCGGCACGCTGCTCGTCCACCTCCTCGGGGTTCCTCATTGCTTTGTCGCAAGCCCCGATGTGCGCCAAGGTGATGGCCGCACCCCGTTCCCGGATGTGACGGTCTACGGCGACGGAACCTATCCGTGGGGAAGGGGTGCCGACATGTGCCACAGCGCTGGCTGGAGGATCGGGCCGACGATCGAGCTCCGGGCGTTGTTCCCCGACGGCACAAACAAGGTGTATGGCACGATCGCCGTCCCAACCGCGACGCTCAAGGCGCACTGTCTCCGGGACCTGTCACAGCAACCACCGACCGGTCAGCCATGCGAGCAGCATCTCGAGTGGCGCAACCAGAACATCCTCTGTGGGGGAGGGTTCGGCACGCCGAGCTGCAAAGGTGATCTGTTCTTCAGCCTCGAAGTCTCGATGTGGATGTCCGACGGGCGAACCAACAACCGTACCAACCCGACGGATTGGGGCATCTCATACATCGCGCACGCCGCCGACCCGCCCGACACGGTGCCGTTGCCATCGGGTTGACCGACGGGTGGTTTGGTCCCGCCGGGTTGGCTGCCCGCCGATAGGATGGGTCGCGGATGAAGCGGTGGCATGTCCCGGCGCACCATGGGAGGGCCCTGATCGTGACCGATGAGCTTGAGCGTTGGGTTGGCGCGGGTCTCCTCGACGAGGAAACCGCCGACCGGATCAGACACTATGAAGCGACGAGGCAGCAAGCCCCAGCTTCCGGTCCGTCCGACATCGGGCGAGGCGTCGAAGCCGCCGCGTACGCGGGAGCGGCGTTGGTGCTCGTTGCAGCGGTGATCTTCACCGTCGAGTTCTGGGACCGCATCAACTCGTGGGCACAGTTCGGGATGATCGCGGCTGCCGCACTCGTTCTCCTCGGAGTCGGAATCGTCTTCGGCCGCAGTGAGCTTCCGTCGCTTCAGCGGGCGCAGATGTTCGCGTGGCTGCTCACCGTGGTCGCTGTCTTCTTCGCGGCCATGGATGGCTTGCGCGACATTGCCGACATCGATGGGCAGGCAGCGTTCCTGTGGTCGTCCTTTGCCGCGTTCGGTGTCGCTGCCGCACTGTGGGGGCTGCGCCGCTCGTCGCTCCAGATGGTGGCGATGGGGGTCGCTACTGCTGTGGCAACCATGGCGGTGATTGCCCAGATTCCGGACGAGCCAGAGTGGTTCTACGGCGTTGCACTGTTCGTGCTCGGGCTGTTGTGGTTCGTGCTCGGGCTCGGGGGCCGGTTCACGCCCCGTCGGACGAGCCTCGTTCTCGGTGGCCTCGGCATGGTGCTGATCGCCTTTCCCGAAGCAGATCAGTTGCCGTGGCCGCTGCTCGGGCTCGGCGTCAGCATCGGCCTGATGGTGCTATCGGCCTTCGCCGATGAGGGGATCCTGCTCGGAGTCGGTGTGGCGGGACTGTTCGTCTATGTGCCGATCGCCGCCGTTGAGGTCTTCGGCGACGGTGTGGGTGTGCCGCTTGCGATCCTCATGACGGGCCTGGTGCTCCTCGGCACGGTCGTTGTCGTGGTGCGGAGGCAGCGGGCACAGGAGCCCTGAACGACCCCTTCGAACCGTGTCCGGCAGGGCGACTACGGCGCTTCGACCGGTACCCGCCGGTAGTGGGCGTAGGGATCGAAATCGCGCCGGGTCGGTGGCGCGACGAGCAGCGCGACGATGGCCCAGTTCACAAGGCCGGTCAGGATCCCGAACCACGCAGCCGGTGCGGGTGGGCTCGCGGCGAAACCGGCAAGCGCCGCGGAGACCGAGAAGATGCCGAGCATCCCAAAGACGAACATCGCCCCCTCCCGCGCCCAGATCTGGCGAAACGCGAGGCCAACGGTCAAAACCGCCGTGGTGACCACCGTCGCGCCGAACACGACCGTGATGATCGCCGTGGTGTTCTGTGCTATCTCCCCAGGGTTGTTTCCGCCTCCTCCGAAACCGAGCGACCCCCGGGCGAAACTGTTGTCGATCCGGCTCGGATCGATCCAACTCAGGAGGGAACCGAGGGTGATCCAGCCGAACACGGCCGTCAGTCCCGCCGCAACCACGACGGCCGCTGCGGTCGTTCCATGGTCGTGCATCCACCGTTTCACGGCGTCAAGCGTACCCCGCCGTTCACGAACCGGGCCTGACAAAGGATGCTGTGCAGGGGAGGGGGATGGTTCGCGCTATTGGTTCGACCTATTGGGCGAAGACCCGGATCTCGTGCAGGATCACCCACCCGTCCATGTCGGTCGTATCGACCCGGACATGGCGGATTCCCGGTTGTGGTGTGAAGGTCACCGTGAGCACATCTCCTTGGGCGGCGTCGGCCGTGACCTCGCCAACGGGTGATCCCCGACCCGATTCACCCTCGGCTCGCACATACACCCGGTGGGTCTGGGGACCCGGCGGTGAGACATGGCCGATCAGGATCTCGACCCGTGCGACGGTCTGGGGGCTCCCGAGGTCGATCTCCGCCCACTGTGGAGGTCCGGCGGCGGCGCTCCACCAGGTTGCGTCGGACCCATCGACGAGTTTGGCTCCTCCGTACTCGGTGCTCTCCTCCGCTGAGACGGTGACGGAGCGATCGAGCGCAAGGTTGTTGCTTGCGAACGGCCCGACATCACACGGATCAGGTCGGACCGAGGGAGATATAGCCCGTGCGATCGTGGCGTCATCGACCTCGACGGGAATCACCTCGTCGTCCTTGTCCGCCCCCCAGAACCACAAGAGCCATCCGTCGAACCCATACACACACGACGCGGCCTGCCACCGAGCCATCACCGCCGCACCCTCGGACGCGACCGGATACGCCGATTCGAACGCTCCGAATTCCCCAAGGAGCATCGGCGTTGCGGGCTCGTCGTCAACAATGCCGTACGACGAGGCGATCGCGTCCCAGACACCGCCGAGTCCCGGGTACGCGTGCAGGTCAACGAAATCGAGCGTCGACTCGTCGATGATGGCGGCCGGGACGACCCAACGATTGTCAAGCCCAACCCGTCCCGATTCTGGATCCTCAGCCGAAAAGAAACCCATCGTGATCAGCGCGCCGTCGTCGGCTGCGCGGATGGCGTCTCCGACATTGGTGATGTAGCTGCGCAGATTGTTCACGACCATGGCCGCGACCGCTTCGTCATCCGACAGGTCGTAGGTTGCACCGTCAGCGGTGGTCACGGACCCCGTTGTGATCGAAATGGGTGGGACATCGCGCAGGTAGAACTGTTCGTTTGCGAGCTGCCAGCCGAGGATGTGGTGCGTCGGGGCGCCGCGCGCGTGGAGCCCTTCGATGAGCTCCGTCCAATACTCGATCGCTATCTGCTGCCCCTCCGGTGCGAGATAGAGGGAGTTGCGATACCCACCGAACGGTTCACAGCACGGGAGACGGTTCGAGAAGCCAGGGTCGGGGACATCGTTGCTGGTGGGAAGGGCGACGAGGCCGTGCGCCTCGAGGCGAGTCAGGAGATCCGCAAGATGGTCGAGATACTCCGCACGAATCCCGGTGTCCGTGGTGGTGCACTGCATACACATGTCGAGGAAGAACCGCACGGTGTTCAGGCCGAGCGCCGCAATGGCGTCGAGTTGGGATTCCACCCATTCCTCGTCGTAGAGCGCGAAGAGCCGATCACCTCCTCCTCCGCCGATCTTGAGCAGGAGGTTGACACCGATCGGGACGAAGGTCGTGTCGGTGCGCCGGTCGACGAAACGGTCGCCGTCGATCTCGATCCAGCGAGATGGCGGGGCTGGGGTGGTGGTCGTTGTTTCGGGGGGAGGTGTTGACGAGGTCGACGGGGTGGTGGTTGGCGGTGGAGGGGCGGTCGTTGGTGGCGACGAAGCGGTACACGCTGCGATGAGCGCGGCACCGACGATCGCAACCGCAAGGGACCGTTTGGACATCATGGTACGGTAGTCGTTCGGAGTCGGAGAAAACCGCCTCAGAATTGTATGGAGCCACACCAGTCAGGTAGGTTTCGGGGATGAGCCAGGAACAGACACCAACCACCATCTTGCGCGAAGACCATCAGCTGATCCTGAAGGTTGCCGGACGGCTCGACGAGATGCTCACCGACGAAGAGCAGGGGCTTGCACTCCGTTTCGATGTGCTCGAATCGTGTGTCACCTTCTTCAGGCTGTTCACCGACGCGTTCCACCACGGCATGGAGGAGGACCACCTCTTCCCCGGTCTCGAGGAGGAAGGGCTCCCTTCCGACTCCGGCCCGATCGCCCAGATGCTCGAGGATCACGCGCAGGGGCGTGCGTATGTCGCGGTGATGGTCGCCAACCTCGATGCGGCACGAGAAGGAGACACACAGGCAGGGGCGGCGGTGCGGGACGCAGCCCGTGGCTATGTGGATCTGATCGTGGACCACATCACCCGCGAAGACGGCATCCTCTTCGACATGGCCGACAACATGATCACCGGGTCCGCGTGTTCGGCACTGTGCGCCAAGTACGACGATGTGTGCGCAAGCAAGTTCGAAGGCAAGACGAAGGAAGACCTCGAGCGGCTCGCGGCTGAGATCCTCTAGCGAGGGCTATCGCCTGCGCTCACTCCGGAGTTGACCCCGAGTGCGGAACGATGCGGAAGATCGGGTGGTCCGCCGGATCGGGCAATGCTTCCCACTGACGCCTTGTCGGGCGGTCCCACTTCTGCCGGTACGCGGTGATGAGGTCAGGCTTGTCGGCCGTGTCGAGCTCGACGAGCATGATGGGTTCGACCGAGCGACGCCTCTTCAGCTGCGCCCTCCCAGCAGCCCGGACATTGCGAACCCAATCGGTTTCCCCTCGGGGCGCGACGAGGTATCGCTCACCTTTGTGGTGAAGGACATTGATCGGGATCTCCTGGGGGTTGCCACTCGTGCGGCCCTCGACCACGAGCACCGGATTCCCGAAGAGCCGTGTGAGTCGGTTGCCGACCTCCCTGAGAATCCAGGGTGGCGGGATGTACGCGCGGGCCATGCTCGGAGCGTAGTGCCTCGCGCTGCGCGCCTGAAGGTCGAATCCGCCCCCGGGGAGATGGAGCCGCCTACGAGCGGCGCAGCGCGTACGCGACCGCTTCGGCTCTTGAGTGCACGCCGAGCTTGTTCAGGATGTGCTGGATGTGGTTCCGCACGGTTGCCTGGGAGAGAAACAGCCTCTCCGCGATCGTCGGCCCGTCGAGGCCTTCGGTGAGCAGCTCGAGGACTTCTCGTTCGCGGGGGGTCAGGACATCGAGTCGTTCATCCGTCTTCTCGGTTCCCAGGGTCCATCCATCGAGGCGGTCGACGATGAGACGCTCGAGCTCGGGGGGAAGCGAGATCTCACGGATCAGATGCACCATCCGGCACTCATCGCGCATCTCGATCGGCGGAATGATCGTCGATGCGCTCAGCCACAGGGTCCGGTCCTTCGACGATCGGCCGAGCACCTCCCGAGGTCCCATGATCTCGTCGGGATCCCCGAGCTCGGCGGCGGGGCAGTTGGGACCGCAGACGGCGTCGCCGCATCGGTCTCGCCAACAGAGGATCTCCGCGCACGGTCGTCCGAGCGCTTCTTCCGCGGTGTAGCCGAGGAGGGAGCTCGCGGCGTCGTTCCACGCGATGATCTCGAGGGAGCCGTCCATGGCGACCATCGCGTCACCGGTTCGACCGAGGACATCGAGCATTCCGGCGAGGTCTTCACTCACCGTGCTGTCGATGGAAGTCGTTGAAGCCATGGTGCTCGCAAACTGTATGAAACCCGTGTGGTGTCCGTCAAGCGTACCGGGGGTCGTTCACCCCCGACGACGAACGCAGCACCTGGAGAATCCCGCCTGCCGCGAGGATCTCGCGCATCTCGTCCGGGAGCCGGTCCCCGGTGAGGGTCTCCCCACTCGTCGTGTTGGCGACCGCACCATCGGCGAGGTCGACGGTGATGCGGTCGCCGTCGTCGAAGGTGTCGTGGACACCCCTGCAGACAACAACCGGGAGCCCGAGGGCGATGGCGTTGCGCATGAAGATGCGTGCGAACGACTCGGCGACGACGCATGAGACCCCGAGTGCTTTGAGGTTCTCGGCAGCGGTCTCCCGGCTCGAGCCGCATCCGAAGTTCGTTCCGGCGACAACGACATCGCCGGGCTCGACACCCGATGCGAATGCCGGGTTGACCGATTCGAGGACATGAAGCTTGCGGACCTCGACCGGGTCGACGGCGTACTGACCCGGTGAAAGAACATCCGTGCTGATGTCGCTTCCGAACTTCCAGACCCGACCGGAGATTGGAGCGTCAGCCATCGTTGACCTCCATGTCGCGAGGGTCGACGATGTGGCCCGCAACGGCGGCTGCTGCGACGGTGACCGGTGAGGCGAGGAAGATCTCGGCCTGCGCACTGCCCATCCTTCCAGGGAAGTTGCGGTTGTGGGTTCCGATGCATCGTTCGCCGGGTCCGAGGAGGCCGCCGTGGCCGCCGAAGCACGGCCCACAACCGGGCGCGAGCACCGTGGCTCCTGCCGCCATCAGCTTGCTCATGGCCCCCGACTCCATGGCTTTGGAGACAACCATCCGTGAGGCGGGGGAGACGATCAACCGCACACCGTTCGCGACCTGTTTTCCTTCGAGGAACTCCGCGGCGGCTTCGAGGTCTTCGATCCTGCCGTTGGTGCACGACCCGATGAATGCCTGGTGGATCTCGATCCCGGCTGCCTCGGTGATGTCGGTGACATGATCGACCTCGTTCGGAAGGGCGACCTGTGGGGGGAGATCCGTGAGGTTGATCTCGTGGATCGCCTCATAGTTCGCGTCGAGATCGGCGGAGAAGGGATCACAGCCGGTTCCGTTCGCCTCGATGAGGTACTTGTCCGTGATGTCGTCAGCGGCGAAGAGACCGAACTTTGCTCCCACCTCGACAGCCATGTTCGCCACAGTGAGGCGGGAAGCCATGTCGGCGTCCTTGACGGCCGGCCCGCCGAACTCCATCGCCTTGTACTGGGCGACATCGGATCCGAACCGTCCAGCGATGTGGAGGATGACATCTTTCCAGGTGACGCATCGCTGGAGGTCACCGAACATCTCGAACCGAATCGTCTCTGGCACCCGGAACCACAGCCGGCCGGTTGCGAGCGTGTACACCATCTCGGAGGTTCCGATCCCGGTCCCGCCGGCGCCGAGCGCGCCGTAGGTCGTCGAGTGCGAGTCGGTTCCCACCACGAGCATGCCGGGGCGAATGTGACCGTTTTCGGGGAGAAGCTGATGACAGATGCCGGAGCCCGAGTCGTAGAAGGTCTCGATGCCGAGGCGTTTCACATGGGCCCGGATGCGCTGATGCAGTTCGGCCGCTTCCGCGGTCGGGGCAGGAACCAGGTGGTCTACCACGACAGCGACCTTGCTCGGGTCGAAGGCACCTTCCGGGTGGACATCGTCCAAGATGTCGAACACTCGGGCGGCGAAGATGTCGTGGAGCAGTGCAAGGTCGATGTCCCCCACGACGAACTCGCCGGCGGACACCGAATCGGCGCCTGAGGCTCGTGCGAGGATCTTCTCTGCGAGGGTCATACCCATGGCATCACTCCTGTCATCGTGCTCCTGTCTGCCTGCGTTCGTCAACCCGATTCGATCAATCCGATTACCCGGTTTGCTCCCGTCAACCGGATTCGGTCGATCTGACGGACCCGGTCGGTTCGGTCATCCTGCTCCGAGACTACGCCCTCCACATACATAGAGGATCTGGCCGGTGACATACGACGACTCGTCTGCGGCGAGGAACAGCGCCGCGTTACCGATGTCGGCCGGTGTCCCGATCCGGCGTGCGGGGATCGTCTTGATGAGTCGCTCCTGGACATCGTCCTTCAGGCTCCGGAACAGGGGAGTGTCGACGAGGGCGGGTGCGATCACATTCGCGGTGATGCCGTACCTGGCCATCTCAAGGGCGAGGGTGCGTGTCAGGGAGATCACGGCCCCTTTGGAAGCGGCGTAGTTGGCCTGTCCAGGACCGCCGAGCCATGCGCGGGACGAGATGTTGATGATCCTGCCGTGGTTGCGGTCCATCATGTGGGGCGCGACCGCCCGACACATGAGGAATTGGGACTTGAGGTTGACCTCGATGACGGTGTCCCAGTCCTCGTCGGACATCTTCGCCAGCCATCCGTCTCGTGCCATGCCCACATTGTTGACGAGGATGTCGACGCCACCGAAGGCGTCGATGGCGGAGGCGACGAGTCCCTCGGCGCCCTCCCGCGATGCCACATTCGCCGCGTGACCGGTGGCTGTGTAGCCAGCGTTCTTGAACTCGTCGACCACTTCGTCGACCCGTTCTGATACGAGATCGTTGACGACCACCTTCGCTCCCGCCGCGGCGAGCGCCTCAGCGATCCCTTTGCCGATCCCCTGACCCGAGCCGGTGACGATCGCAACTCTGTCCTTCACATTCACATTGCTTCCTTTCGTTCGACCCGTACCCAGGGTTCCCGTTCAACTAAAAGGTGCGCCCTCACCCACAGAACCAGCATCAGGACCTCAGCCGTCGAACCGTCGAGTTTCTGTGGGCCACAGGTGACATTTCAGTTGAACGGGAACCCTGGGTACGGGGAGACGCGATGGTTATCGGCCTTTGAATTCTGGGGATCGCTTCTCGACGAATGCTTGGATGCCTTCGTCGCGGTCTTCACTCGCTCGGAGCACGGCGTGGCTCGTCGATTCGAGCTCGAGCCCGGTTTCGAGGTCGGTTTCGGTGGCTCGGTTGATCAGTTCCTTCACCCGGTCGTGTGAAAGCGGTGCCCGGCTCGCGATGCGCTCGGCGAGTTCCATCGTTTCGTCCATCAGGTCGTCGTCGGGGACGACCCGGTTGACGAGCCCCATCCGGAAGGCGTCCGCAGCAGAGATGTGGTCTGCGGTGAACATGAGCTCCTTTGCGTAGCCCGGGCCGATGAGTCGCGTTGCGCGCTGGGTTCCGCCTGCACCGGGGAGGCTTCCGACCTTGGCTTCCGGGAAGCCGAGGCGTGCGCTCTCGGTTGCGATGCGGAGGTCGCAGGCGAGTGCCATCTCGAGCCCTCCGCCGAGTGCATAGCCACGGATCGCCGCGATCACCGGCACATGCAGCGATTCGAATCTGCCGAATACGCTGCGGACCAGCAGCCCGAGCGGATCATGGATCAGACCGGCCTCGAACTTGGTTCCGCGGCTCTTGAGGTCTGCTCCGACGCAGAACGCCTTGTCTCCGGCCCCGGTGAGGACCAACGCGCGGGTGTCCGGGTCCTCTTCGATCTGGTCGAGCAGGTCGCCAATGGTTTCGAGCATCGCGACCGTCATCGCGTTGAGGGCCTTGGGTCGGTTGAGCGTCAGCACACCAACCGAACCCACGCGTTTGTAGAGCACAAGGTCCTCTTCGACCTCCTCGGTCGAGGTGTCTGCCTTTTCTTCAACGGCCACGATTGCCTCCTACGGTCGCTTCCTTGTCTGATCCGACGACCACACCGTCTTCGATCAGTCGTGTGATCTCGGCTTCGGTGAATCCGTGACTCCCGAGCACCCTCTCGGTGTCTTCGCCCGGCACCGCAGGGGCAGGTCCGGTCCCGTCGCGAGGCGTCGCCGAGAACCGGCCCGGCAGGACCGGTGAGCGGACCTCGCCGAGCAGCGGATGGGTTGCGGTGACGATCGAACCGGACCGCTCGACATGCTCGGTGCGGGTGAGCTGGTCGTAGTCGAGGATGGGGCCGCACAGCACATCGGCCTCGTCGAGGATCTCGATCCACTCTGCGGTGGTCTTGTGCGCAAACAGCGGGCCGAGGAGGTCGTGGAGCGTTGCGCGGTCGCGGACCCGCTTGTCGTTGGTGTCGAGCCGGGGATCGTCTGCGAGTTCCGGTGCGCCGAGCGCCGTGCACAGCGCGGGCCAGCGCTTCTGGGTGTACCCGGCAACCATCACATAGCCGTCCTTGGTGGGGAATGCCTCGTTTGGGGCGGCGTAGGGGGCGGCGCTTCCGAGCCGCTTCGGCGACACACCGCTCGCGAGATACATCGACAGGGGCACAACCTGGAACGCGAGCAGCGCATCAAGGAGCGACACATCGACCCGTTGACCGGTTCCCGTGCGCTCACGCGCAAGGAGGGCAGCGAGGATTGCTTGGGAGGCAAACACGCCGCCCGCCATGTCGGCCGCGGGAACCCCAACCTTGACAGGCGGGCCGTCCTCGGTCCCGGTGACGCTCATGATGCCTCCCATGGCCTGGGCGACACCGTCGACGCCGGGACGGTCACGCCACGGGCCCGTCTGCCCGAACGCGGAGATCGCGGCATACACGATCCGGGGGTTCGCTGCCCGCATCGCTTCGTAGCCGACACCGAGACGGTCCGCAACACCGGGACGGAAGCTCTCGAGTGCGACATCGCATTGCTGTGCGAGGCGCAGCACGATTTCGGCACCTTCGGGGTGTTTGAGGTCGACGACGATGCCCTGCTTGTTCCGGTTCATGCCGAGGTACGCAGCGGCGACACCTTCGACGAACGGTGGTCCGAGTCGGCGACCCCACTCACCCCCTGGGGGTTCGACCTTGATGACCGTTGCGCCCATGTCGCCGAGGTGCATTGCACAGGTCGGCCCTGCCGCACCCTGTGACAGATCGAGGACCGTGAAGCCTTCGAGCGCTCCGGTCATCGTGCGACAGCGGCAGGTTCGGGAACCGATGCGCCACGCACCGCGAATCGGGCAAAGTCCTCAGCGATCTCGTGTGCCGTCTTGGCGCCGTCCGGCCGGTACCAGCGGATCACCGAGTTGCACATCCCGAGGATGGCCTTGACAGCGACACCAAAATCCTGGGCGACGAATTCCCCTGCCTCATAGCCCTCCTCGAGCAGCCGGCGGAAGACGGCTTCGTAGGCGTCGCGCCGGGCGAGATGTGCTGCCATGTACTCGGTGTCGAGGTAGCGGCCCTCGTCGGTGAAACAGGCAACGGCGTCGCGGTCCTCGATCGCTCCGACCGTGTGGAGGATGACCGCGAGACGGAGCCGTTCGGCGGCAGGGACATGCATGTCGGCCACATCTTCGACAAGTGGTGTCACCCGGCGAACCGTGCGTTCGATGATCTCGGACAGCAACGCCTGCTTGGAAGGGAAATGGTGATAGAGGCTGGATTTGGTGATCCCAACCGCCTCGGCGAGTTCGGACATCGAGGTACCGTTGAAGCCCTTGCGTCGGAATAGTGCGGCGCCTTCGAGGCGAATGCGGTCCCGCGTGTCGGTTCCGTGAATCACGCCGCGGCGCCCTGCGCAAGTCGCATGCCTGCAGCGAGCGCCTCGAGGTTCTTCTTTCGGTGCTGGGGCGGAACCCGCGCAGCCACCGCCCGTTCGAGCGCCGCACCGTCGACAAGGCCGGTATGGGCCTGGAGGACACCGAGCGCAACGACGCCTGTGGCGAGTTCGCCACCGGTGACCGCCCGCGCTGTGTCGACGACGGGGAAGAACACGGCGGTGTCGTCCGGCTCCTCGAGGACGCAGCGGGAGTCGATGATCAGCGTGCTTCCGACCGCCAAATCCGGCTTGTACTTGTCGAGAGCCTTCTGCGACAGCGCAACAAGCGTATCGATGCTGTCGGCGAGCGGAAACCCAACCGTGTCGGTCGCGATCACCACATCGGAACGGCTCGAACCGCCCCTTGATTGGGGTCCGTACAGCTGGCTGTGCGTCGCCCGCTTCCCGGAAAGGATCGCGGCTTCCGCAAGGATCCTGCCTGCGGTCACCACACCTTGCCCGCCCGCGCCAGCGATCCTGATCTCATTGCGAGCCACGGCCACCTCCTGCGCCTGCCCCCTGGAACACGGGACGGATCTCCTTCTTGAGCACACCGGTCTTGAGGGCGGGTGCAGGCAGATCGACCGGCACATGCTCGACGAAACGCTTGTCCGACAGCGGTCCGGCAACCCCTTCATCGCGCATGGCGATCCAGTTGAGCATCTCGGGCCCGCCCCCGATCTTGTTGTAGCGCCCGAAGTACTCGGGGCAGTCGCTCACCAACTCGATGAACGCGAACCCGGGATGGGAGAGGCCTTCCGCCATCACCTTGGTCATGGCGATCGGGTTGGCTGCGAAGACCCTCGCAACGAAGGACGCCCCTGCACCCTTGAGCAGCTCACAGGCGTCAAATCCCGGCTCGGCGTTGCCTTGGGGCGTTGTCGAAGCGATCGCCCCTTCGGGTGTGGTTGGGGCTGCCTGGCCCCCGGTCATGCCGTAGATCGAGTTGTTGAGCAGCAGCACGGTCATGTCGATGTTGCGCCTGGCGGCATGGATGAGGTGATTGCCGCCAATCGCGAGCCCGTCACCATCGCCGGTGACGACCACCACATTGAGATCGGGACGAGCGAGCTTCAAGCCGGTCGCAAAGGCCGGGGCGCGTCCGTGTGTGCCGTGGAGCGTGCAGAAATCCACATAGCCGGCAAGCCGTGAACTGCAGCCGATCCCAGCAACCATCGCGATCTTGTTCTGGTCGAGTTGGAGTTGGTCGACGGCTTCGAGGAATGATCGAAGCACGATGCCGTGGGCGCACCCGGGACACAGGACATGGGGCATCGCCCACTCTCGCAAGTAGGCCTTCACATCGGTCTTCGATGCGGCCGTTGTTTCGGTTTCGGGGTGGATCCTGACATCGGTCATGCGCGTCCTCCGTGGATCTTGGTGAGCACTTCCTCGATCGCGATCGGGGTGACCGGCTCGCCTCCCGAGCGCAGGTGCGGGACGATCTCGGCCTTGCCCATCGCGGAGCGTTCGACTTCCCCGACCAGCTGCCCGAGGTTCATCTCGGCAACGACGATCGTGTCGACTCGTTCGGCCACAGCCCTCACCTGTTCGGTTGGGAACGGCCACACGGTCAGCGGTCTGATCATGCCTGCCTTGATCCCGCGCTCGCGTGCCCGTTCGACCGCGAGCTTGGCGGAGCGTCCAACGATGCCGTAGGCGAACACGGCGATGTCGGCATCATCGAGGAGGTACTCGTCGACTTCGACGACCTCATCGAGGTGGGCATCGATCTTGTTGTGGAGCCGGCTGATGAGCGCCTCGGCAACGGCGGTGTCGTTGGTGGGGAACCCCCGGTGGTCGTGGGCGAGGCCGGTCACATGGAACCGATAGCCGTCCCCGAACGGCGACATCGCGGGGACACCATCGGGATCGGCGTCCTTGGGCCAGAACTCGTCGAGGGCCGTACCTGGTGTCACGCGGTCGACCACGGTCACCGAATCCGGGAGCTCGACGCTTTCACGGGTGTGCCCGATGATCTCGTCGTAGAGGAGAATGACCGGTGTGCGGAAGCGCTCCGCGAGGTTGAAGGCCTTGACGGTGAGGTCGAAGACCTCCCCGACCGACGAGGGGGCAAGCACGATGGCGGGATGGTCGCCGTGGGTCCCCCACCGTGCCTGCATCACATCTCCCTGCGATGGCGAGGTTGGCATGCCCGTGCTGGGACCTCCCCGCATCACATTGACGATCACACAAGGGACCTCGGCGATCGTCGCAAACCCGACATGCTCTTGCATGAGGGAGAAGCCCGGCCCGCTCGTCGCGGTCATCGCTTTGGCACCGGCGATCGACGCACCGATGACCGCCGCGAGGGACGAGATCTCGTCCTCCATCTGCACCGAGACTCCACCGACCTCGGGCATGCGCCGCACCATGTGCTCGGCGATCTCCGACGATGGGGTGATGGGATACCCCCCGTAGAAGGTGCAACCGGCGGCGAGGGCGCCCTTGACGCAGGCCTCGTTGCCCTGGATGAGCTTTGCGGTTGTCGCGGTTGTCATCGGGTGGTCCTCCCTGATGCTGCCGGCACCGGATCGGCTGTCTCCGCCGGTGGGTGGATGGTGATTGCAAAGTCGGGGCACAACATCTCGCACAGACGACACCCGGTGCAGGCATCGGCATCGACGATCAGCAGCGTGCCGTCGGTATCGAGCTTCAGGCAGTACTCGGGACAGACCCTCGGGCAGATGTCGCAGCTCTTGCACCAGTCCTGGCGGATCTCGATGAGGTGGGGTCCCGGGGCAACCTCGGGATCCGGCCCCGGGAGCGGGATCTCCGCCGACGGTGCCTGCCGCCCTGCACGGAACGCCGCAAGGTTGACCTCTTCGGTTCCTTTCGGCACGAGGCTGGTGATTGCCGCTTCCCAGTGTTCGGTGTCGATGTCGACGAAGGCAGCCACCGATCCGAGGATGACGCTGTTCGCGGCCCGCACATTGCCGAGTGCGGCGGCGTTTGCCGTTGCGTCAACGAAGCGGGATTCGAGTCTCCGGTTCTTGAACAGGTCGCCGTCGAATCGGGGATAGGCCCTCGACCAGGCCCTTGTATCGTTGCACGCTCCCGGCGGGACGATCGTCTTGAGGTCGGTGACGACGGCACCGCCGTCGCGGACATACTCGACCCATCGGATGGCTTCCGCCCATTCGAAAGCGGCAAGGACCTCGGCGCTTCCCTTCTCGACGAGCGGGCTGTCGACCTTGTCGCGTTTCCAACGGATGTGGCTCACGACGGAGCCGCCCCGTTGGGCCATGCCGTGCACCTCGCTCTGTTTGACATCGAACCCTGCTCGCATAAGCGCATCGGCGACGATCATGCTCGCGAGGATGACGCCCTGGCCCCCGACGCCTGCCAGCAAGAGGCCCTTCGCACCGTCAGCCATCGCCGTTCCTCCCGTTCATGTCAACCGGCACGATTGCGAGCGGTGGGCAGAGCTGTGCACACAGGGTGCAGCCCGTGCAGGTCACCGTATCGATGACCACCTTGCGCCGTCCTTCGAACATCTCGTCGGACCACACGATCGATGGGCAACCGGCGGTCATGCACGCTTGGCACGCCGTGCAGTCCTCTGCGATCACCCGGAATGGTGTATCCCTGACTTTGATCGGGGCTTCGACACACGGGCGGTTGGTGATGACCACCGACGGGCCGACATGGGCGATCGCCCCTTCGATGGCGCCATAGGTTGCTGCCATGTCGTAGGGGTCGATGACGCGGACATCCCGGACACCGAGGGACTTGCATAGCCCTACCAGATCGACAGGAGTCGCCTCCTGCCCTTGCAATGTGGTCCCGGTGCCCGGATGCTCCTGCCCGCCGGTCATCGCTGTTGTTCCGTTGTCCAAGATGATGACGGTGATGTTTGCATCGGCGTAGACCGCGTCGGCGAGACCCGCGATACCGCCGTGGAGGAAGGTCGAGTCACCGATGGTGGCGACGACGGGGCCTGCGGCGCCTCCCGATGCCGCGAGTCCGACCGCCATGCCGATGCTCGAGCCCATCGCGACACAGGTGTCCATTGACGACAGCGGCTCGAGCGCGGCAAGCGTGTAACACCCGATGTCGCCGGTGACGACGGCGCCGAGGCGCTTGAGGGCAAGGTACGGAGGGGTGTGCGGACAGCCGGGGCACATGAGCGGTGGCCGCGCAACCGTGCCGGGAGCTGGCTCGATCGCGAGGTACTCGGGAAGGACTCCGGCTGCGGCAAATCCTCGCCTGACGGCATCGGGGCTGAGCTCGCCAGCCTGGGGAAAGAACTCCTTGCCTTCGACGGCGAGCCCAGCGGCGCGCAGATCGTTCTCGACGAGGGGATCGAGCTCCTCGATCACGAAGAGCCGATCGACGGTCTTTGCGAACGCTTTGATCCGTTCCATCGGGAGGGGATAGCTCATGCCGAGCTTGAGGGCCTTGGCGTCCGGGAGCACCTCACGGAGGTAGTGGTGGGCGATACCGGAGGTGACCACGCCGATCGAGGTATCCGTCCCGGATTCCTCGATCAGGGGGCTCTGGTCTGCGAATTCTTTCAGGTCCTGCAACCGCCGCAGGAGTGCCGGTCGTCGCCCTCGGGCGTGCCCAGGAATCATGACGTACTTCTGGGGGTTACGCTCGAAGCCGGCGACCGGCCTTTCCTGGCGGTCCCTGAGTTCTACGACCCCTCGGTTGTGCGAAACCCGTGTCGTCGTGCGAACGAGAACCGGGGTGTCGTATTGCTCGGAGATCTCAAATGCGAGCGCCGTGAACCGCTTGGCTTCGGCGCTGTTTGCGGGTTCGAGGAGCGGTACGGAGCCCATCCGGGCGTAGGCCCTCGTGTCCTGCTCGTTCTGGGAACTGTGCATGCCGGGATCGTCCGCGACGAGGATGACGAGGCCCGCCCCGACCCCCGTGTAGGCCATCGTCATGAAGGTGTCTGCGGCAACATTGAGCCCGACATGCTTCATCGTGCACAGGGTGCGGATGCCGCCGAGTGACGCGCCGAGGGCAACATCGAGGGCGACCTTCTCGTTGGGGGACCAGCGGACCTGCATGTCGGTGCGGTTCGCGATCGATTCGAGTGTCTCGGTGCTCGGCGTTCCCGGATAGCCGACGGCCATGAGGGCCCCCGCTTCCACCGCCCCGCGGGCGATGGCCTCGTTGCCGGACAGGAGGACGGTCGTGCCCTCGTCGACACGCGTTTCGAGGGTCGTCATTGCGTGCTCCCGGCGGCGATCAGGTCAAGGATCTCGTCCTCGGCGAGGACATGGTCCGATGTCTTTGCGGCCGCGAGGATCTTGTCGACCGTCGCGTCGTCGGTCTCACGGCCCCGTTTCGTGAGCCATGCGACCGCATTGGCCCTTCCGCTCATGGGGCCGACGGTGATCTCTTGTTCCCTCCCGAGGAGGTCTGCGGGTACGCCGCTGTAGATGCGGTTGGCGAGCCATTCGTCGCCCGTACGAATGGCCTTGAGGACGGCTGCGGCGTGCACACCGGTGCTCGTCTCGAATGCGTCACTCCCGATCGCTGGCCAGTTCTTGGGAATCGGTGTGCTGGTCGCCTTGGAGACCGCCTCACAGTAGGCGGGGAGGGTCGTGAGGTCGAGGTCGAGCCAGCCCATCAGCTTGAGGTTGACGAGCAGCATCTCCATGGGCGTGTTGCCTGCCCGTTCCCCGATGCCGATCCCGCACCCATGCACACGGTGGGCTCCCGAGGCGAGAGCCTGAATCGAGTTGATGACGGACAGGTTGCGGTCCCGGTGGCCGTGATAGTCGATCTTGATGTCTTCGCCGGTTTCGGCGACGATGTCGACGGCGAGTTCGACGAGCGCCCGTACCCCCCATGGGGTTGCGTGGCCGACGGTGTCGGAGAGGCAGATGCGCCGTGCGCCCGCTTCGATCGCCGCGGTGTACAGCGTGCGGAGGATCTCTGGCCTTGCCCGGGTCGTGTCCTCGGTCACATACATGACCTCGAGACCTTCCTTGCGGGCGAGATTGATGGCGTCGACGGTTGTCTTTGCGAGGAAGTCGACATCCCAGCCCTCGACGAATTGGCGGATGGGGCTCGTGCCGAGGAACAGGGAAGCTTCGATCGCGACGCCGGAGCGTTGCTGGGCCTCGGCGATGGGGAGGATGTCTGCTGGGTGGGTCCGGCCTGCACAGTTGGGCTCGATCGAGAAGCCTTCCTTGTCGATCTCTTCGGCAAGGGCGGTGACATGGTCAAGTACGGTCGCGTCGGCGCCCGGGTAGCCGAGATCGACGGCCTGGATGCCGAGGCCAGCCATGCGGTGGAGGATCTCGAGTTTCTCATCGAGGTTCGGTTGACGGACCGACGGGCTCTGGAGGCCGTCACGCAGCGTCTCGTCGTCGAGCTCCACCGTTGCAGGTGCCGGCGTGCCCTCCATGCCGACGACATTCCAGTCGTAGAGCAGCTCCTGTTCCCGAGCGCTGGTGTCTTGCCCCATGCCCTCGCCTCCTTTGCGTTGGATCGATCCCTCGCAGCCGTCCGGCCGGTCGGTTGACAAGGTAGTCATAGAATCCCAAGGACGGGGGCGACCGGCAATCCGCCTTTTGTATCATTTATCTGATGCATTCGCATCACGACAGTGATCGTGGTGCACAAATCACGATCCGGCAAGAGGATCCCGACGATTCGTCAGGCGACGGCCCGGACCGCAGGTAGGCTGAATGCATCACAGAAATGGGGTCGGTGGCTCATTGACGCAGCGAGGTCACGGGGAGACACTCGGGTCTGGACGACCGACCGGCCGGAAGGCAGATGCGGTTCGGCGTGCCCACGGCCACACGAAGGAGGAGCATTGACGACAGCTGTGATGGGGGCATCATTCCGACCGGGGGAGCTCGAGATCCACGACGACGGCACCGGCAACCTGCTCGGCAGCCGATGCACCAACTGCGGGGCGTGCTTCTTCCCGATCCGGGAGGCCTGTGCGGGATGCCTGAGCCAGGAACTGGACACGATCCGGTTCTCGACCGAGGGGACGCTGTACACCTATTCGATCGTACGCCAGTCGATCCCCGCGTTCGAGGTTCCGTACGCGCTCGGGTATGTGGACTTCCCTGAGGGTGTCCGCATCATGGGCCAGATCTCAGGGATAGACTTCGATGACATCGAGATCGGCATGCCGATGTCGCTCTCGCTTGAACCGTTCGGTGAGGATGCCGATGGCAACCCACTCACGGGCTACCGATTTCGTCCCTCGGAGGTGTCTGAATGACCGATGTCCACATCGTCGGGGTCGGCATGACCCGCTTCGGCAAGCATCCGGACAGCGATGCCACCGACCTCGGCTCGGCCGCGCTGCTCGAGGCAGTCGCCGACGCCGGCATCGACGCACGCCTCATCGAGTCGGCCTATGTCGGCCATGTGTTCCAGGGCATGGTGACGGGCCAGCGGATCCTCGCCCAGGTCGGCCTTGCAGGCCTTCCGCTCGTCAATGTCGAGAACGCCTGCAGCTCCGGTGCCACCGCGATCCGCGAGGCATCCCTTGCGATCCGTGCCGGTGAGAACGATGTTGTGGTGGCGGTCGGCACCGAGCACCTCACCTCGAAGTTCGGGGGAGCCCTCACCCCGGATCCAAGCGATCCGGAAGCGGCCATCGGGGCGACGATGCCGGGGATCTACGCCATGCGCGCCACCCGGTACATGGCCGATCATGGCATGACCCGCGAACAGCTCGCCCTGATCCCTGTCAAGAACAAGGCGAACGCGGCGCAGAATCCGCTCGCCCATTTCCGTACGCCGATCACGGTGGAAGATGTGCTCGAGTCGCGTCCCGTCGCCGATCCGCTCCACCTCCACGACTGCTCGCCGGTGACCGACGGCGCTGCTGCGGTGATCATGATGAGTGATGCCGCAGCAGCGAGGTACGCCAATGGGCGAGGTGTCAGGCTCGCCGCCTCGGCGCTTCGTTCCGGCTCGGTCGAGACTGAGCCAACGACGATGACCTTCGAACCGCTCACCTGGGCGACGGCGCAAGATGCCTACGAGAAGGCAGGTGTTGGCCCAGACGAGGTCGACTTCGCCGAGGTCCATGACTGCTTCTCGATCGCTGAGGTGCTGCGCGTTGAAGGCCTCGGCCTCTTCGAGCAGGGCAGCTATCCCCGAGCGGTCGAGCGTGGCGAAGCCAACATCAACGGCCGTCTGCCGGTGAACCCGAGTGGCGGCCTCATCGGCAAAGGGCACCCGCTCGGCGGCACGGGAGTGGCCCAGGTCGTCGAGCTGGTGCGTCAGCTCCGCGGGGAGGCGGGAGATCGCCAGATCGAGGGAGCCAAGGTGGGCCTCGCCCACTGTCGGGGCGGAAAGGCAGTCGGGATCGAGGGAGCTGCGTGCACCGTTCAGATCTTGACTCGCTGAAAGCGTCTGGCACCGAGCAACGGTCGGTGCCGTTCGTGCTGATGCGCGGCGGCACCAGCAAAGCCGTCTTCCTCAGATCCGAGCATGTCCCCGAAGGTGCCGCCGCAGCCGACGCCATGATCTTGGCGCTGTTCGGCAGTCCGGACCCGCGTCAGATCGACGGACTCGGAGGCGCCGACCTCCTCACCTCCAAGCTTGCCATCATCGGGCCAACGACCCGACCCGACGCCGACATCGACTACACCTTTGCGCAGGTGAGCATCACCGAGGCGGTCGTCGACTACGACATCAACTGCGGGAACATCTCTGCGGCGGTGGGGGCTTACGCCGTCGACGAGGGCCTCGTGCCGGTGGTTGTGCCGGTGACGACGGTCGCGATCCACAATACGAACACCGGACGGGTGCTGCGCGCAGGTGTTCCGATCGTCGACGGAAGGGCCGCCGTCGAGGGCTCGTACCGTGTCCACGGGGTGCCGGGCACCGGAGCCCCCATCTCCCTCGACTTTGCGCAGACCGCGGGGGGAATCACCGGGTCGCTGCTGCCCACCGGCAATGTGTCGGATGTCCTCGACACCGAGATCGGCCCCGTTGAGGTCACGATCGTTGACCTTGCCAACCTGACGGTCTTCATGCGGGCCGAAGCGGTTGGCATGCGCGGGAACGAGACGCCGGGGGAGTTCACCGAGGGGAACCTCGAAGCGATTTCGGCCGTGAAAGCGAGCGCCGCTACCCTCCTTGGCATGCCAACCGACGGCCTCACCCCCGTGCCAGCGATCGTGTCGGAACCCGCGGCGTATGTGGCCTATGGCTCCGAGGACAAGGTCGAGGCCTCCGAGATCGACCTCGTCGCGCGGGTGGTCGGCGGCCGCCCGCCGGTCGTGCACAAGGCGTATCCGGGAACGGTCGCCGCCTGCACCGGTGTTGCCGCTTCCATTGAAGGGACCACCGTGCATGCCGTCACGAGCCCCGATCGTGTGGATGCGACCAGGTTCGCGATCGGGCACCCTGCGGGCGTCATGCCGGTGACTGCGCGGGTGGCACGCAGCGCCGGGAATTGGGAAGCCGAGGAAGCCACCTATCTGCGGACCGCGCGCCGGATCGCGCAGGGTGAGGCCTTCATCCGCAACGATGGGGTGCTGCCGGGATGACCGACGGGGTGCTCACGCTCGAGATCAACGGGGAGCAGCGCTCCGCGATCATCGACACCAACCGGACCCTGCTGGAGTTCCTCCGTGAGGATCTGTCCATGACCGGCACCAAGCACGGCTGCGACCTCGGAGAGTGCGGGACCTGCACCGTTCTCGTCGACGGCAAGCCGGTGCTGTCGTGCATCACCCTTGCGTGGCAGGTTGCCGGAAGCACGATCACCACGATCGAGGGCCTCTCCGACGGGCGGTTCCCTGATGAGCTCCAGACCGCATTCGCAGAGCTGAACGCCGCGCAATGCGGATACTGCACACCGGGCATGATCCTGTCGGCGCGCTCGCTCCTCGATCGGAACCCTGACCCTTCGACCGACGAGATCAACGAAGCCCTCGCGGGCAACCTGTGCCGGTGCACCGGCTATGTGAAGATCATCAGCGCCGTCCACCTTGCGGCGACCCGTAGCGCACCGGAGTCCGGCTGATGGGAGCCGTCGGGATACCGGCAGCCCGTGTCGACGGGATGGAACAGACGACCGGGCGGACCGCCTATGTCGATGACATGAAGCTCCCCGGCATGCTGATCGGTCGCCAGCTCAGAAGCACCGCCGTGCACGCGAGGATCGTCAGCATCGACACCTCGAAGGCCGAAGCGCTCGAGGGTGTGAAGGCAGTCATCACGGGCGCCGACCTCCCGATCACCTACGGCATTCTTCCGGTGAGCCAGGATGAACCGGCCCTCGCCATCGACCGTGTGCGTCACGCAGGGGAAGCAGTCGCCGCGGTTGCCGCGGTCGATGCCAAGACCGCTGAACGGGCACTGGACCTCATCGAAGTCGTGTATGAGCCGCTCGACACGATCGCAACCTATGAGGACGCCTTCGACGACAACCTCGACCTGCTCCACGGTGACGGGAAGGGCAGGAACACCCACCGAGCGGCGGCCCTCGAGTTCGGCGATGTCGATGAGGGTTTCGCCGCAGCGGACCACATCAGGGAGGATGTGTTCTACTTCGAGGGCAACACCCACGCTGCCCTCGAGATGCACGCCGCCCTCGCGTCGTGGGAGCCGTCGGGGAAGGTAACGCTGTGGTCCTCGACCCAGGTTCCCCACTATGTCCACCGGACCCTCGCCAAGGTGCTCGAGATGCCCGCGGGGCAGATCAGGGTGATTGCTGCACCGGTCGGCGGCGGTTTCGGGGGCAAGACCGACCCGTTCTCACATGAGATCGTTGCGGCGAAGCTGTCGATGATGACCGGGCGCCCTGTCAAGATCACCTTGACCCGTGAGGAGGTGTTCTACTGTCACCGCGGTCGCCACCCAGTGCTCATGTGGGTGAGGACCGGCTTCGATTCCGAGGGCCGCATCACGGCGAGCCACTTCAAGACCTACCTCGACGGTGGCGCCTACGGCAGCTACGGCATCGCCACCCTGTACTACACCGGCGCACTCCAGACCACCACCTATTCGATCCCCAACTATCGGTTCGAGGGTGTGAGGGTCTATACGAACAAGCCGGTGTGTGGCCCGAAGCGGGGCCACGGAACGCCGCAGCCCCGGTTCGCACTCGAGTGTCAGCTCGACAAGGCCGCGGAGGATCTCGGCATCGATCCCGTGTCGATCCGGCTCGTGAATGCCGTGCCGGAGCATTCGATGACGGTCAACCATCTTCGGATCACGAGCTGTGGGCTCACCGAATGCATCGAACGCGTCGCTGAGGCTTCCGGCTTTGCCGAAAAACACGGCAAGCTCCCGGAGGGACGCGGTATCGGGCTCGCGGTTGGGGCCTACATGTCGGGGGCAGGGCTCCCCATCTACTTCAACGACATGCCCCAATCAGAGGTCCAGATCAAGGTCGATCGTGGCGGGGGAGTCACCGTGTATTCGATGGCGACCGACATCGGCCAGGGTTCCACCTCGATGCTTGCGACGATCGTCGCAGAGACGCTCGGGCTCGATCCGACCGACATTGCGATGGTGACCGCCGACACGGACCTCACCCCCGTCGATCTGGGGAGCTACTCGTCGAGGGTCACCTTCATGGGCGGCAACGCGGCCCTCGCAGCGGGGGTCAACCTCCGTGATCGAATCGTCACCGCGGTCGCAGACAAACTCGGGGTGGCCCCCGGGGATCTTGTCGCCCGCAACGGACGCATCGAGGTGGACGGGGATCCTGACACCGGCGTTCCGTGGCTGGAGGCGGTCACGATCACGATCGCCGCCACGGGATCCCTCGTCGTGTCCGGCAGCTACAAGGCGCCGGAACTCGCCGGATCCCACAAAGGTGCCGGTGTGGGCATCTCGCCCGCCTACAGCTATTCGGCCGCCGTCGTGGAGCTCGACTGTGACTCGACGACCGGGTTGGTGAAAGTTCACAAGGTCTGGCTCGCCCACGATATCGGGACCTCGATCAATCCGCTCCTCGTCGAGGGCCAGATCGAAGGTGGGGTTTATATGGGTCTCGGTGAGGCGTTGTATGAGGAACAGAGCTTCCGTGGAGCGCTGCTCCGGGGGCCGTCGCTGTTGGATTACAAGATGCCGACGAGCCTCGACATGCCGCCGGTCGAGTCGATCATCGTCGATACGGATGACCCGGAGGGCCCGTTCGGTGCCAAGGAGGTGGGCCAGGGGCCGCTTCTTCCGGTGATCCCGGCCGTGGCGAACGCCATCTACGATGCGATCGGTATCCGCATGGATGCCACCCCGTTCACCCCTGACCGGATCGTTTCCGCGCTCCGCGATCGGGCACGGGGGCGGGAGGGCAGGTACGGCCCTGACTCGGTTCCCGACTTCGAGTTCCCGCCGCTCGTCAAGGTGGAGCCACCCGAGGCGTTCGCACCGATGGCGACGAAGGTCGGTGCACCATGACGATCCAGGTCCCGCCGGTCGGATATGTCACACCCGCAACGCTCGACGAGGCGGTCGAGCTGCTCGCCGATCCGACCGTTTCCGTGATCGGTGGTGGGACCGATCTCGTCCCGAAGATGAAGCGGCGACAGGCCACACCGGTCACGCTCGTGTCGCTTGCCCACATCGACGACATGGCAGGGATCAGGGTCGACGACACCGGCAACTGCATCATCGGGGCATCGACGACCCTCGTTGAGATCGTCACCTCCCCAACGGTCCCCAGGGTCGTTGCCGTGGCCGCCGAATCGGTTGCTTCACCGCAGATCCGGAACACGGGCACGATCGGCGGGAACCTGTGCATCGATACACGCTGCAACTACATCGACATGCCGCTCGACTGGCGGCGGACCCGCGGGCACTGCCTCAAGGACGGCGGTGACACCTGTTGGGTTGCGCCGAAGAGCAACAAGTGCTGGGCGATCAGCTCGACGGATCTCGCCCCGGTGATGATCGCCCTCGACGCGACGGTGCGGCTCGTCAGCGGAAGGGGAGAACGCTCGATCCCCGTGGAGGCGCTCTACCACAACGACGGCATGGACTACCTCACGAAGGCGCCAGACGAGATCCTCATCGATGTGACCATCCCACCGTTCGACGGACGCGCGAGCTACCAGAAGCTGCGCAGGCGGGGCTCGATCGATTTCGGTCTGCTCGGGGTGGCTGCTGCCGTGAGTTTTGATGCGGGAGGCGTCTGTACGACCGCACGGATCGCCGTCGGCGGTATCGCATCGGCGCCGTTGCGAGCGACCGACGCTGAGGAATACCTCGTGGGCAAGGTGCTGACCGACGAAACGATCGACGAAGCTTCGGAGCTCGTCTCGAAGGCATTCCGGAGCCAGGACAACACCGACACGGGGTCTCGCTACCGCAAGTGGATGATCCCGGTCCATGCAGCCAAGGCGCTCCACGAGGTCGCGGGCGGCGACGGTGAGGCGGAAGGGAACCGATGACGGAGAGCAGATACGCCTGGCGGTTCGTTGCCGTCGGTGAACCCCTCGAGAAGGTCGAAGCTGCCGGTCGCGAGCCACAAGACCACGAAGTCGTGGTGCAGGTGGCGGGCTGCGGCATCTGTCACACCGACCTCGGATTCCTCGACGGGAGCGTCTCGACGAAGGCAGGGCTGCCACTCGTCCTCGGACACGAGATCGCGGGTACCGTCGTCGAGGCCGGCGCCGGCGCTGAGGAGTGGCCTGGTCGTGATGTGCTCGTACCCGCAGTGATCCCGTGTGGGGACTGTGATCTGTGCAACAAGGGCAAGGGCAATGCCTGCACACGCCAGCTGATGCCTGGAAACGATCTTGATGGAGGCTGGGCAACCCATGTGACGATTCCCACGCGGGGGCTCTCGGTGATCGAAGACCTGCCCGAACGGTACGAACTCGCCGACTTGTCGGTGATCGCTGACGCGGTCACAACACCGCTCCAGGCTGTGCGTCGCGCCGGCGTCACCGACGGTGACCTCGCCGTGGTGATCGGCGTCGGCGGTGTCGGTTCGTACGCGGTGCAGATCGCTGCTGCGAGCGGGGCCAAGGTGGTCGCGATCGACATCGACGACGACCGGCTCGCCGTCCTTGAGGATCATGGGGCGGCAGCGACCGTGAACTCGAGGGGGATGGATCCGAGGGAGGTGCGCGACGCCGTGCGGTTCCACGCCAAGCAGCTCGGCGCGCCGTCGATTGGCTGGAAGATCTTCGAATGCTCCGGCACCGCTCCGGGTCAGGAAACCGCGTACGGTCTCCTCGGTCCGCAGGCCACCCTCGCGGTGGTGGGGTTCACGATGGACAAGATCTCGGTACGGCTCTCGAACCTGATGGCGTTCGATGCGACCGCATTCGGGACCTGGGGATGTCCGCCAGAGCGGTATCCCGAGGCGGTCGAACTCGTGATCTCCGGGAAGGTCGATCTCGCCCCGTTCATCCGCAAAGTCCCGATGGCCGAGATCGCTCGGGCCATCGACGATGCCCACAACCATGTCGATCCACGACGAACCATTCTCATCCCATAGGAAAGGTGGCACCAGGTGACACTCATCAACCATGAATTGGCTCCCGACCATGTGTACTCCGAGATCCTCTACGAGGAGCGTCCGATCCACGACCAGGACGGGAACGAGGTCGACGGCTTGCACGCTGTGTGGATCACGCTGAACAACCCGAAGCAACTGAACTCATATACGACCGCATCCGTGAAAGAGGTGATCCTCGCATTTCGGAAAGCGTCGATGGACCGGGCGGCGGTGGCCGTCGTGTTCACCGCTGTAGGTGATCGTGCGTTCTGCACGGGGGGCAACACCGAGGAGTACTCCGAGTACTACGCGGGTCGACCGCTCGAGTACCGCCAGTACATGAGGATCTTCAACGACATGGTCTCGGCGATCCTGATGTGTGACAAGCCGGTCATCAACCGGGTCAACGGGATGCGCATCGGGGGCGGTCAGGAGATCGGGATGGCGTGCGACCTGACGCTCGCCTCGGACATGGCGCGGTTCGGACAGGCGGGCCCGAAGCACGGGTCGGCTCCCGACGGGGGGTCCACCGACTTCCTCGATCTGTATGTCGGGTTCGCCCATTCGATGGCGAGCTGCATCCTGTGTGACCCGTGGAGCGCCCATCAGGCACTGCGGCTCGGGTTGGTCAACGACATCTTCCCGGTGCTGAAGGTCGACGGTGCGTTCATTCCCAACCCGCTCGTCGTGACCGACCGGTACCTCGACGAGTGGGGCAAGATCGTCCACGGAACGCCAAAGGAAGGCGACGACCTCGCAGCCGCGAAGGAGCTCATGAAGTCCGCGACCGTTGACTTCTCGTTGCTCGATGCCGGTGTCGACGAGACGATCACCAAGATTCTCTACACGATGCCGGATTGCACGATCAAGACAACCGAATCGATTCGCAAGAAGAAGCTTGAGCACTGGGACAAGAACAAGGAGACAAGCCGGGCTTGGCTGTCGGTGAACATGATGACGGAGGCAAAGGCAGGATTCCGGGCATTCCATAGGGGGAGCAAGGAAACTGGGCGCGAGGTTGACTACATCGATCTGCGACGCAGGCTCGCACGCGGGGAGGCCTGGAGCGACGAGCTGATCGAGGCCGTGTCTCCGCAGTTCAAGGCCGATGCATGACCGATCCGACTGCTGAGCCGTCGGTACGCCATGAGGTCTCGGCCGACGGTGCGGTCCACACGATCACGATCGACAAACCTCCGGGGAATGTCATCGACATCGCGATGTGTGCCGAACTCGACGAAGCGCTCACCGCAGCGGCGGCTGCCAGAGGTGCCAAGGTCTTGGTGCTGCGCGGCGCGGGGAAGAACTTCTCGTTCGGCGCCAGCGTCGAAGAACATCTCCCCGATGTCGCCCCGCCATGCTCGCAGCGCTCGGCGGGGTCATCCGTGCATTGGTCCGTTTCCCCTATCCCACATTGGTGGGGGTGCAGGGCAACTGTCTCGGCGGCGGGCTCGAACTCGTGCTGGGCTGCGGCATTGTGATCGCTGAGGAGTCCGCCAAGCTCGGTTGCCCCGAGATCCAACTCGGTGTCCTCCCTCCAGCAGCCACGGCGTTGCTCGGTGCCCAGGGGAAGAGCCGTCTCGCCGAGGACATCCTCCTGACTGGCCGCACCCTCCGCACCGATGAAGCCAAGGCCGTTGGCATCGTCAACGCTGTCGCCCCCGACGGCGAGCTCGACGCCACCATCGATGCGTATGTCGGACAGCACTTCCTCGCGCGGTCCGCGTCGTCGCTGCGGATCGCGACCGCTGCCATCCGGGAGTCCTACGCCGCCGATGTCGACGCCCGTCTCGCAGCCGCCGAGCGCGCCTACCTTGAGGAGCTGCTCCCAACCCACGACGGCGTCGAGGGCATCCAAGCTTTTATCGATAAGCGGTCACCCGCGTGGAGCGACAAGTAATCGACTGAACCAGTCTGGGTCACCGAAGACTGTTTGGTTTGAGTCTGACCGCGATTAGCGAGTTCCCCAGCTCGCGAGGGCGGCCCGGCGCGCACTGCGCACAAGCCGTCATCTCGTTGGCCCGGAAGCCGACTCGGCCGTGCGATCCTACGGTGCCTTGACGCAAAGAACCGGTACAGGCGAGTCGTGGAGGATGTCAAGCGCGTTTGAACCGAGCAGCACCTTTCCGGTTGCTGACCGTTTCCGAATACCGATGACGACGAGTTCGGCGTCGTACTCGTTGACGGCAGCCACGATGTCCGCTACCGGTTTCTCACCACGTACATACTCGCGCACATCATGGTCGATCCCCTCTGCGAGCAGTCGCTGGGTGAGACCTTCAAGGCGTTCGTTCATCTTCCTGTAATCCTCCGGTTGCTCGTGGTGCCCGCCCAGCATCGAATTGACGATGACAAGACCCCCGCTCCGCAACCTTGCTTCTTCGATAGCGACCTCGATGGCCGCTTCACCTTCGGGGCTGTCGACAAAACCAACCACGATTCTCACAGGAAACCTCCCTTGTGGATCGGATCTCCCGTCACACGGGCCCACCCTTTGCTATGCGCACGTGTCGCTTCGGAGTACGAGTCGGGTATTGGCAGCATCTCGGGAGCTCCTCGGGCGAGTTCACTCGACGACAGTCTCCTCGATGTTGTTCTCCCGAGGCGTGGTTTGATGCTCCGTTCATTCCAGTGCGAGGTCCTCGAGGGAGATTCTCTCCCAGATTTCCGGGGAAGGAGTGATTCGAGTTGGGAAGCTCCTGCTCAAGGGTTGTGTCGCATCCAGTATCAGCTTTGTGCTCATCGGACCGGGAGTGAATCCATCCGCTCCGTATGCAACCGGATCAAGGTTCCCGCCAGTGGCGTTTGGAATAATGGCGAGGTCGCGCGCGGCGTTGAAGCGTGTATTGATTGCCCATTGGACTTGCTCCTCATTCCGCACGTCTATGTCGGAATCCACTACAACAACATGCTTGAGGTTCGCATGTGTAGCAAGCGCGGCGAGACCAGCCTGCATTGCTAGACCCTCAGAGATGTTGTTGATGGAAACGTAGGCGCTGAAGAAACAACTACCAGATATCGGCACACACACATCACGAAGGGCCTTCGTTCGAGCCTGAATCGAGTCATGCAGGGCTGCTTCAAGCGGTAAGGCGCCGACGAGGTTATGCTCTCTATGCGCTGGATCAAGATCGTGATATATGGCATCCTTGCGCCGCGTCACGGCTGTGACATCGATCGATGCAGCAGTCTTCCTGCCTCCGTAATAGCCGGTGAATTCGGCGAAGGGGCCATCTGAGGTCTCAGTGTTTGGGTCAATCACGCCTTCGATCACGATTTCCGCTCTGGCAGGAACCATCAAGTCCACAGACTCGCCTTTGACGACCTCAAGCGATTCACCGAGCAAGCCTCCAATGACATCGTATTCGGAGTGAGTAGTAACCGGACCGACAGACAATGCCCCGATGGCGACGGCTGGATGGTGACCGATAAAGATTGCCACCTCCATCGCTCGTCCCAGCTCTCGGTGTCGCCGGAGGATATGAGCAGCATCCTGATAGGGGCTGAACATTGCGCCCAGAGTCCTGGGGCCCTGAAGCTCGTGTCGATAGATTCCGACGTTGTATGTTCCACTATCCGGGTCTCGGCAGACCATGCAACCCGCGGTGATGTATCTTCCCGAATCTAGAACCGCATGGTGAGTGATTGGCAGGGCCTCAAGGTCGACATCCTCACCCAACATCACCTCCTCCTGGACTGGCGCTTTGCCAGCGGAGACGACAGTCGGTGGCATTGATTGGGTTTGCCGAGTGACAAAACGAGGCAGCAATCCTTTCACTGAATCGAGATCCAGAGCTCGAGCGAGCGAGTCGTATGACGCGAAAAGGTTAGTCACCAAGGGCAGTCGCGACTCGCTGACCGACTCCAATAGTACTACAGGATACCGACCCGAATGAGCGAGCTTCTGCTGGAGCACCGATACTTCGAGGTATGTGCTGAGCGGTTGATGCACCCGAACGAACGAAGTGGCATCTGATTCATCAAGGTGGCGTAGAAACCACCTCAGGTCTCTCATGAACTCCCCGTCTTCTTCGCTGCGTGCTGGTCCCTTGCCATCTGTCGGCTTCTCCTCCTCGTGCGGACTCGACTTGACCGACCGCCTGGGCGGTCGGTATTGTAACAGGATATGGAACAACCGTCGAGTACCTGCGAAGTGGAGCCGCTACCCGCTGAGGTCAACAAGGCGCGACCAACCACCGCGATGCGGGTGTGCTGCGCGAGTTGGTTTGACCAATGAGTACAGAGCCGCGGGCTTCAAATCGAACGATCCGGTTCCACGCTCCAACGACACCGGTTATCGCGGCTACCGGCTTGTCCAAGGTCTACGAGACGGGCTCAACTCGTATCGTAGCGTTTCAAGATGTGAGCTTCTCGATCCACAATCGAGAGTTCGTGATAGTTATCGGACCAAGTGGCTGTGGCAAGAGCACTCTGTTGAAGATCCTCGGCGGACTCACCGAACCATCGTCGGGGAATCTGCTGGTGGAACAGGGATCGGAATCTGAGTTTCGCGTGGCAACGGTGTTCCAAGATGCGGCACTGTTTCCGTGGATGCGAGCCTTCGACAACGCGAGCTTTGGCCTACGGCTGAATGGCCAATCGAAGGGCGAACGTCGTGCACGCGCCAGAAAGGAGTTGGCACGCGTCGGACTGGAGGGCTTTGAGCAGGCCTACCCCAGCGAGCTCTCTGGTGGGATGCGTCAGCGAGTGAACCTGGCTCGCGCGCTGTGCATTGATCCTCATCTCATGCTTATGGACGAGCCATTCGCGGCGCTCGATGTCCAAACGAAGATGGTGATGCAAGAACAGCTCCTGGAGATATGGGAGAGGGATCGTCGGACGGTTGTCTTTGTTACTCACAGCATCATGGAGGCGCTGGTCTTGGGGGACCGAATTCTCGTCATGGGGACGAATCCGGGTCGCCTAATTGCTGAAATCGACGTTCCCTTTGATCGACCGAGAACCCCGAACGAGATCCGATACGATCCTGAGTTCCTGCGTTTGGAACGAGAGCTGGAGAACATGATTCGGCTTCAGTATCGAGATGGTACTCATGTGGAAGGGTTCGGCGCCGCGAATGCCTGATGCTAGTTCTGGCCGAGCGATGGCACGACCGACCGTCAGCACGCTCACTGCGCGCGCCCATCAGTCGCAGGCCTGGATCGAGAAGCTGCTTTACCTTGCCTCGCCGATTCTGCTGATCCTCGCCTGGGAGCTGGCGGGTCGCACGAACATCGTTGACACCCGCTTCTTTGGGCTTCCGAGTGAGATTGCACATACATTTCGCTCAATGCTCGAATCGGGTGAGCTGCTGTCGCATCTACGTGCCAGCTTGACACGAATACTCCTCGGGTTCGCGATTGGTGCGCTTGCGGGGGCCACGCTTGGCTGCCTGATGGGGTTTTCTCGAACAATCAGGGCAGGGCTGCTTCCGATTGTTGCCGCGCTGTTCCCGATTCCGAAGCTCGCGGTTCTGCCACTTCTGCTGTTGGTGTTTGGCGTTGGGCAGAAGACCGCAATATCACTCGTCGCAATCGGGGTGTTTTTCGTCCAGCTTTTCGCGACGATGGACGGCGTAATCAACTTGCCCCATTCGTACCGTGAGGTCAGTGCGGCCTTCGGAGCGAGCAGATCACAGTTCGTCCGAATCGTTGCTCTACCAGGAGCTCTTCCGTCGATTCTCACTGGTCTCAAGCTGAGCATGGGGATCGCTCTACTCCTGATCGTGGCCGCCGAATTCGTGGGAACCCGCGTCGGTATCGGTTATCTGATTTGGAGTTCCTGGGAGGTGTTTGCTGTTGAGAAGATGTATGTGGGATTGGTTGTCCTAGCACTGCTGGGATTTATCACCAACATCGGACTCGAGCAGATGGAGAGACGACTAATCCCGGGAAGGCGGTGAAGCATCCATTCCAGATCGAAGCCGAGACAACGAAGAGCTGGCCCATGGTGTCGCAACATGAACACACCTGAAGACAGCGAATAACAGGAGGAGCGATGAACCATCTAAGAGATCTCGCGAGGCGTCGGTACTACCGACAATTCGTGGCGCTTGTCGCCATCATGCTGGCCGCTACATCGTGCGGCAGTGGTGCGGAAAGCGCTACCACGACCCAGCAGGCGAGCAGTATGAGTACCACCACATCTGTAGCGCCTGAGCCCAGCCCAGGCGAAACGAGCACGTCATCCACCAGTGCGCAACCCGATGAGTTGACGCCCTTGGATCCTGTTGTAACAGTGAAAGTCGGTGTTGTGGGTGCCTTTTCTGACATGGGTCTGTTTCTGGCAGTTGATCGGGGCTACTTCCGAGATGTGGGACTCGAGATAGAAGTCACTGATTTCCCGAACTCAGGGCAGATGATCGCCCCGCTGGCTAGCGATCAGATTGATGTAGCTGGCGGTGCTGTTGGCCCAGGCTTGTGGAATTCTGTTGCACGTGGACTTGACATCCGGGCAGTGGCAGATAAGGGATCAGATCCACCCGGATTTGGCTACTCTGCTTTGATGCTCCCGGCCGACAGCCAGATGTCTGATTGCTCCGATATGGCCGGTGCCCGGGTCGGAATAAGCGCTCCGTCCAACAGCGTGTTGCACTCACTGGCGATCTGGCTCGCCACTTGTGACCTCGAACTGACGGACATTGAGACGACTGTCATGGGTTTTTCTGACATGACGGTCGCCCTAGAGAATGGTTCCATGGATGTTGTGCAATCGATAGAACCACTCATTGCGATTGCCGAAGACAAGGGTATTGGCAAGCGATGGATTGGCGAGGACGAGCTGCGAGCGGGTCAGGTCACGCAGCAAGCCATCTTGCTGTTTGGACCTGGATTCCGAGCAAACCGTGACGTGGCGAATCGGTTCATGGTGGCCTACGCCCGCGGTGTGGCGGACTACCGCGCCGTATACACGGAGACGGGCGAGATAGTTGGTGGGGCATTGCCCGACGACTTCCTCGAAACAGTCTTTCGGTATACGAGCCTGCAAACTCGGGAGCTTGCGGAGTCAATTGTCCCCGCAGGCTTGAACGAGTTCGCGGCTCTGCGCGTCGATTCGATGCAATCTGATTTCGACTGGTTCAAGAGCCGGGGTGAGATCGAGGACGATCAGATCACCTACGAGGACGCGATCGATTCTTCCTTTGTTGAGTTCGCACGCACTTATCTCGATAGGTGATCTGATGCGTGATGAGGGTTCCGCGAGTGAGAACGTGACAGACTGAGATAGCGCTAACCCTGGCCTTTCCCCCGGCGAGTAGCACGGGGGAAAGGCCAGGGTCAACGTGGGGGTGATCAGATTCCGATGTCACCGCGGTCCAGTCGCCGCAGCCGAACAGGAGTAGTCAAGAGTACTCGGGTGGCCTGAGCGTTCCGTTGTCAACGACGGTTGACTGGGGGCCTTAGTCGTTGCGCTCTTTTCTCCAATTCGCGGCGAGGCCCGGACGTCTGACAGGGCGTCGGACGCGTTGATGCTCGTCGTCGGCATCCTCGTCGGCAAGATCTCCGAGTGGTACACCTCGGACCACTACAAGACCGTCAAAGAGATCGCTCGCCAAGCCGAGACCGGCCCCGCGACGGTGACCCTGGCAAGTCCCTGGAGTTGCCAGGGTTTGTTGGACACGCGTTCCCGGTGTCGGCGGCCGTGAGATCCTGCCCACTGGCGGTCATGTAGCTGCCCACCGGCGACCATCAGAATTGCCCACTGGCGGCCAGTGGTTCTGCCCATGTTGATGTTTGCGTCCTCATCGTGGATTGCTGCGTTGGGGTGTTCCTCCCGTTTGCAACGGCGGTAGACCAGGCCAGACCAGCGGACCAGGAGGAACAGGTGGAGTCTCACGAGGCGATCATGGAGATTCTGGGAACTTTCGACCTAACTGGGTCGCTTCGTGCCGCTGGGGAGCTGGCGGGCTGTTCGCATCACAGGGTGGCGGAGTATTTGGCCCGCCGCGACGTGGGCTAGTTCTTGGCTAGTTACCGTCGGTGGACCCAGTGGTGCGGCCAAGTTGATCGACCCGCTCCCGCCGAAGCTGGAGGTTTGGGTGGAACGGTCCCAGGGCAAGATTGGTGGTGATGTCGTGATCGACAAGCTCGAGTCGTTCGGGTTTACGGGTTCGGATCGGACGGACCGTCGGGTGCCGGCTGAGGCAAAGGCGAATTATCGGGCGGGGAGACGGCGGGTGTATCGGCCGTGGATCACCGAACCGGGAATGTCGGCCCAATGGGAATGTGGTATGGCCCCCGAGTGGATGGTCGGCAGACGCAGTTGTGGTGCGCGTGGCTGGCGTGGTCCCGATCGCGGGTGGTTTCCCGACTTGGGGCAGATTCTGCCGACAGTGATCGGTTGTCTCGACCAGGCGATGCGCCGGTTCGGTGGCGCTCCGACCTATTGGCTGACCGACAACAAACGGACGGTGACCATCGAGAATGTGGCGGGATCGCGGTTCGTCATCCGTTGATCGTCGAGGCGGGCAACCACGAAGGAGTGACGATCGCTACGTGTGTTCGGGCGGATCCAGAGTCGAAGGGCGGGTCGGAAGCAGCACTGCGGATCGCCAGAGCCGACCTGGTCCCCACGATCCAACATCAGAGACGAATACGAGTCGTGGGCGGAGCTGGTGGAAGTCTGCGAGATGTTCATGGACAAGGTCAATCACAGGATCCAAGGCTCACCCGCCGAGCTCCAGCCGAGATGCTCGCCGACGAACGCCAGCGTCTCCATCGGATCCCCGACCCTGGTTTCACGGCTGCGTTTGGCGAGACCCGCAGAGTGTCATGGTCGTCGATGATCAGCTACGGCGGTGTCGCGTATTCGGTTCCTCACACTCCTGTCGACGAGACAGTATGGGTGCGGGTCGACGGTGATGAGATCGTCGCCACCTGCGTGTCAGCTTCAGGGGCGTGGAGGTGGCCCGTCACCGCAGGTCGACCCCAGGGTCACCAATGAGACGAGCCTCGTCGATTGCCCACCGCTGCAAAGCAGCCGGGTTCCCCACCAGGGAAACGTTCGACACCTGCGATTCGTCGGTGTCTTCGATTCCCGAACCGACCCAACGGTCATTGGCCACCCTCGAATGGATCGAACGCCACGAGAACCTGGTGGTATGCGGACCCTCCGGCACCGGCAAGAGTGAACCACCCTGGGAAATCTGGAGACTCTCGAGTTTGGATGTGAGGATGGGAGTCATGAGTTCTGATGGATGGTCTGGGGCGCCGACGAGGCGCAGGTATACGCCGGAGCAGAAGGCGGAGGCGGTACGTCTCGTGCGGCTGCGACGGGAGGAGACGGGTGAGCGGTTCGGGTCGGTGAAGGCGGTCGCCTCCCAGCTCGGGTACGGGATCGAGTCGGTGCGGAACTGGGTCGCTCAAGCTGAGACCGACGCTGGTGAGCGGCCTGGCACCACGACGGCTGATGCGGACCGGATCAGGCGGTTGGAGCAGGAGAACCGGGAGTTGCGCCGATCGAACGAGATTCTGAAGAGGGCTTCGGCTTTCTTTGCGGCGGAGCTCGACCGCCCACAGAGATGATGGTGGCGTTCGTGGACGACAACCGGGACGAGTTCGGGGTCGAGCCCATCTGCAAAGAGTTGCCGATGGCCCCGTCCACCTATTACGACAACAAGGGACGGGAGCCGTCGGCCCGGGCGCTGAGGGATCAGCTGATGATGGCGATCCTCATGGCCATCTGGGTGGCGAACCGGAAGGTGTATGGGGTGCACAAGCTGTGGAAGGCAGCGAAACGTGCGGGCCATGACATCGGGTGGGACCAGACCGCCCGACTCATGAAGCTCATGGCGATCCAGGGCGTGTCACGCCAGCGCAGGGTGCGGACCACCAAGGCTGATTCCGGCGTGGCCCGGCCGGCTGATCTGGTCGACCGCGGGTTCACCGCGTCGGCTCCCAACCGGTTGTGGGTGGTCGACCTCGCGTATGTGGCGACCTGGGCGGGTGTGGCGTATGTGTGTTTCATCACCGACGCCTTCTCCAGGATGATCGTAGGCTGGCGGGTCGCTTCGCACATGTGAGCCGAGATGGTGACCGACGCGTTGGCGATGGCCGCCTGGAACCGGGGATGCAGTCTCGTAGGGCTGGTGGCGCACTCAGACGCCGGCAGCCAATTCACATCGATCCGGTGGGGCGAAGCACTCGACGAGCTCGGAGCCACCCCGTCGATCGGGTCGGTCGGTGACAGCTTCGATAACGCTCTCGCTGAGACCGTCAACGGCCTCTACAAGACCGAGCTGATCTACGGGCCCGACCAGGGACTGGAGTTGCCCCGGTTTGTTGGACACGGGTTTGTGTTGGTTCATGCGGCGTGGTCAGCGTAGGTGGCGGCGGGTGTTCGGTGTCCGAGTGGGGCTTGGTGACGGTTCCGGTTGTAGAAGGTTTCGATGTATTCGAACAGGACGGTGCGCAGCTGGGAGCGGGTCATCTGTGACCAGTCGCCGTAGATGTGTCGGATCTCGCGCTTGATGGTTGCCCAGGTGGTCTCCATGGCGGCGTTGTCGTAGCAGTTCCCGGTCCTCGAGAACGATGGTGCAATGCCCCAGTCGGCCATTCGGTTCGAGAACTCCAGGCTCGTGTATTGGGATCCCCGGTCGGCGTGATGGATGAGTTCATCGTCTGGGTGGCGCCGGCCGAGCGCCATGACCAGGGCGTTGACGGCCAGGTCGGTGGTCTGACGCACACCCATGGACCAGCCAACGATCGACTGATCACAGAGGTCCTTGATGCCTGCGAGGTAGAGGGTGCCGTCCCAACAGGCGAACTCGGTGATGTCAGCAACCCATCGCTGATCCGGTGCCTCGGCGGTGAAGTCGCGTTGGAGCCGGTCTGGTGCTGGTGCCGTGTTCGGTCGTCCTTTCCGCCACTTGCGGCGCCCGTGAACACCCACGAGACCCTCAGCAGCCATGAGGCGAGCGACCCGCTTGCGGCCTACCTGGATGCCTCGATGCCGTAGCTGGCCACAGACCCGCGGTGCCCCATAGGTGCCGTGAGACGCCGTATGGATATCGACGATCTCAACGGTGAGTGCAGCGTCGTCGCGGTCACGTTGGGACGGCTCCCGGCTCCGCCACTCGTAGAACGTTGAACGAGGCACCCCAGCAAGTGCACAGAGCCTGGTGACCGGATACCGATCGGCATGCTCGGAGACGAACCGTCGGCTCACCTGTTCGTCTCCCGAGCGAAATACGCTGCCGCCTTGCGGAGGATCTCCCGATCCAGACGCAACTCTCGATTCTCCTTCCGGAGCCGCTCGAGCTCAGCACGCTCATCAGGATCAAGACCCGACTCGGCTTCGGCACGAGCCGCCTTGACCCACGCTGCAAGCGTGTTATCCGAAATCCCCAACGACCGAGCAACCTCGACCCTTGGACGGTCAGACGACCGATACAACTCGACAGCTTCCCTCCGGAACTCCTCCGGATACTTGCTTGGACGACCCATCGAAGGGCTCCCTTCCCCTGAGACTCACCCCAGGATCGGGTGTCCAACAAACCGGGTCAACTCCACAGGTTACCGTTCAGCTGCGGCTGAAGAGCTTTCTCAACCACGCCCGGATGCTCCTGATGAGTAGCACGCCGAGTGAGACGGTGGGCTGTTGCTGGAAGCCTGACGAACCGTCGTTTCCTGAATCCAGGGTGCCTTCGAGGCAGCTGACGAACTCATCGATTATCTGAGTTGTAAGCTCTTCAATAATCGCGCTTCGGCCAAACTGCGCCGCCGCACCCGATAGGGCGACATCCGCGTCGACTGTAATCGAAGTCTCACGGTCGGTCTCCCTGAGCGAATACTCGACCACGACCTTGCCTCGGCTGCCACCTTTGCGATCGACGCCTTCGCCCTCAATTCGACCGGATCGGTCCGAGATATCGCTCTGGACGGCTGCTGTTCCTTCGAAGTTCGTTCTAATGGGGCCGAGCCGTGTTTGGATCCTACCCATGTACTTGCCATTGCCGAGATCCTCAAGAATCTCAGCGCCCGGCAGGCAACTCGCGACGGCTGGGACATCGTCGAAGATCGACCAAACCTCCTCTAGTGGGCGACGCACCTGGAATTCTCGACTTATTCTCATCGTGCCTGATCCCCAGGTTGCACGAGCGGCGTGCAAGCACATCGCACTACATCCTTCCCTTCAATATCAGATTCCAATACATCCACGGCAATCCGTACCGCTTGAGGAGCCACATGTCATACCGTTCTCGCGCGAGATTGATGAACGGGATCGACGGAATGTGATTGCCGTCATAGTCGAATTCCGGAAGCAGCACACGGTTCCGCGCGGTCGTCAACGGACACGACGCATACCCGTTGTAGTGACTCGATGGTGCTTCTCCGGTTGCTTCCAAGAGCAGGTTCCTCTCGACGACGGGTACCTGCTTTCGGACAGCTGCGCCAGTCTTGGCATTGGGCGTGCTCGCAACATCGCCGAGTGAAAAGACATTGTCGTAAACACGATGTTGCAAGGTGGCTGGATCAACATCTACCCACCCTGCCTCGTTCGCAAGAGGACTTGCCTTGATCCAGTCCGCTGGCCCTTGCTGCGGAACACAGTGTAAGAAGTCATATGGAATGCTCGACTGGTCTCCGGTAGATCGATCCTGCACCGTGACGGTGCCCTCCGTACCGTCGACGGCGACTACCTCGTGGCCATACCGGACCTCAATTCCGTACCGCTCAACAACAGCTTCGAGTCGGGCTGCAAACTGGGGGAGTCCGAACAGTGTTTCACCGGGGAGGACAAGGATGACTCTGATTCTGTCAAGTATGCCCTGGGATCTCCAATAGTCGGACGCGAGGTACATGATCTTCTGCGGAGCGCCAGGACACTTGATCGGGCCATCGGGAACGACGAAAACGGCGGTCCCGCCTTCTAGCCGTCGGATTCGTTCCCAGGTCGCTGGCGCAAGCTGTGCCGAATACACGCTTGTTGCAGCTCCCGATGAGAGCGCGGCTTCAGCCCCTGGCAGAGCGTCCCAATAAAGTTCGATTCCAGGGCACACGACAAGAGAGTCGTATTCGATGGTCGCACCATCATCCAGATCGACGGTAGCGGCATTTGGGTCCAATGACACGACTGATTTCTGCACCCAGGTTACGCCTTCTGGCATGACGCGGGCAGTCGTCCGAACGCTCTTGTCGACGCTCGTCAGACCACCGCCGACCAGAGTCCATAGCGGCTGGTAGAAATGCACGCTTGAGGGTTCGATAACCGACACATCGAGATGTGTCTGTCGAGCGAGCCGAGCTGACAGCGAGATTCCGGCATTTCCGCCTCCGACGATTAGCACCCTTCGTCGCGAGTTCGTCTTCCGAGATCTCATCTGGCATTCCCGAGGTCAGCAACGGCTGAGCCAGCTATCTTGACCGCGTCGACAATGGACTCGTATCCGGTACACCGGCAGATGTTGCCGGATAGCCATTCACGTACCTGTTGATCGGAAGGGTTGGGTTCGTTGTCCAGCAATTCAATGATGGTGAGCACCATGCCGGGAGTGCAGAAGCCGCACTGCAGCCCGTGGCACTCCTTCATGGCGTGTTGCACCGGATGCAATTCGCCGGTTTCCGTCTCGAGACCCTCGATTGTCACGATGTCAGCACCTGACATCTGGGCTGCGTACAGGATGCAGGACCGAACGGATTTCCCGTTGAGCAAGACGGTGCATGCGCCGCAGGCACCGTGTTCACATCCGACATGGGTACCAGTCAACTCAAGGTCGCCACGCAAGAAGTCGGCCAAGGTCAAGCGTGGTTCGACTTCCCGGAGGAATCTGATCCCATTGACTGTCAGTTCAATGCTGATCTTATCGGTCGTCATTCGAATACCTCTTGCTTCCCTTCGTGTTGTGGAGGCACTCGATCAATGCCCGTTGTGTCAGTTCACGGATCAGATGACGGCGAAAGCTCGCCGAGGCATGATCGTCGGCGACCGGATCCGACTCACTCGCCGCTATCTCGCTGACCTCACGAATCGCATCCTCGGATAATCTGGCAGCTTGGAGATACTGGGAGGCCGAGCTTGATTCCCAGGGCTTGGAGTCAACGCCGGAATACACCAAGCGACCTGACAAGCATGACCCGTCGGGATCCACCCTGACTACCGCTGCCACGCCGACGATCCCGAAATCACCAGTGCGCCGACAGAATTCCATCCAGGCTTGAGCTTCGTGCCCGAGTCGGTCTTGAATGCGAATCGCGGTCACGAGCTCATCTGGTTCCGCCGTTGTTGTGAACGGGCCTCGAAAGAACTCAGCTGCCGGCACCTCGCGCGCACCGCGTCGGCTGACGAGGACAATACGCGCATCGAGGGCTACCAGAACCGACGGGTATTCTGCTGCTGGGTCGGCATGCGCAACTGACCCGCCGATGGTTCCGCGATTGCGGATCGAGATGTGCCCGATTTGACCGGCCGCGCGTGCAAGGATCGACCATCGCGAAGCGACGGCTTCTGATGTCTCGACATTCCGGTGGCGGGTCAGCGCCCCGATTTCGAGATTGCCTTGTGCGTCCAGGTTCGTTCCCGAAAGCGTGGACAAACGATTGATATCGACCAAGAGATCCGGAAACGCGAGGCGCAGATTCAAAAGAGGACCGAGACTCTGACCTCCCGACAAGATCTTGGCATCAGGACCATTCTCAGCGAGAAGAGCCGACGCGTGATCGACCGATTCCGCGATCGCAAGTTCGAAAGACGCTGGCTTCATGAGGCGTCCTCGGATTCGATACTCTCGTGGGGGTTTCCGTGCAGAAGGTCGAGGACATACTCAGGGTCAAGTGGCAAGTGCTCAATTGCCGAGCCAGGAGGCAGGACATCGGCGACCGCGTTCGCGACGGCAGCCGGCACCGCAATCATGCCGGATTCCCCCATGCCTTTGATACCGCCTACCGTGTTGCGTGATGGCGATTCGATGTGTCTGACCTTCACTCTCGGCACATCGTCAGCGGTTGGCAACAGGTAGTCGGCGAATGTGCTGGTACGGATCTGGCCCTCGAGGTCGTAGTTGATCTGCTCAAGCAGGGCGTAGCCGATTCCTTGGGCCGCCGCTCCTCGGACCTGACCGCCAACGATCATGGGATTGATAATCGTCCCGCAATCCTCAACTGCGGCTAGGTCAATGATCCGGATAAGTCCCGTTGTCGTATCCAGTTCAACTGCACAGGTGATACAGCCGTTCGAGTAGGTCGCCCCCGGATCGTAGAATCGACGCACCGTGAAGTCGGGCTCCGGTACGATCCCCCTGACACCGGGATCGAAATACGCGGCACCCGCGACCTCTTCCATGGTGACCAAGCGCGCTGGATTGTCCTTGACAAAGACCGTGCCATCCCTCACCACCAATTCATCTTCAGGGGCGTCGAGCAGATACCCGGCAACCGCTTCGATTCGTTCTCGTAGGTCCGACGCCGCGAGCATTGTGGCTCCACCTGAGACGACTGCCGTCCGGCTCGCCCGCGTTCCGGCCATACTGACAGGGGTCGTAGCAGTGTCATTGTCAACAACCTCAACGTCTTCTAGACGGACCCCCAGCCCTTCGGCAGCGATCTGAGCAAGTGACGTTCGGTGACCCTGACCCTGGGTTGGCGTACCAACCGCAAGCGTAACCCTTCCCGACGGCTCCATCGTTACCGAGACTGCGTCATACGAGGAGAACGACCAGTGGCTTTCTGCTGCACCGCCGGTTCCCCAACCACCGGGCTCCACATATGGACTGATACCCACACCGACACGGCGCTCAGTAGGGACACTCGTACGCTGCTGCGACTCCCGAATTGTGCGATACTCGATGAGTTCGAGAGCCAGATCGAGGGATTCAACGAAGCTGCCGGTATCGTACACCATTCCGGTGGTGGATTCGTACGGAAGCTGGCCGGAGGTGATCATGTTCTGTCGGCGAAGATCGGCGGGGTCACGGCCGAGCGACCTTGCTATTTGATCAATCAGCAATTCCCGCGCCGTATGCGATGCCGTCCAACCAACACCTCGATATGGGGAAATGGGTGACTTGTTGGTCAGAGCCGCTGTGACAGTGCACTCATAGTGCTCGATTCGATACACACTTGGCATCAGAAGGGCTGACAAGAAGGGCTCGATCAGGGCACTCGCCGTGTTGAACGAGTAAGCCCCCGAATCCCCCGCAACATCAGAGCGCATCGCGAGGAACTCCCCCTCACTGCCGACCACCATCTCCGTCACAATGGTCTGCTGCTTGGCGTGCGGCGCGCTGATGAGGTTCTCTCGTCGGTCCTCGATCCACCTGATTGGGCGATTGACCGCAATGGATGCCAGCGCTACAGCCACCTCCTCAGGAGAAGCAGGGATCTTCTGGCCGAATCCACCTCCGACGTCAGGGACGGTAACGCGGATGCGGTTCTCGGCAAGACCCGTCGTTGTGGCCAGGCGGCGACGGAGGAGGTGCTGGCTCTGCGTAGAAGACCAGAAACGAAGGGAAGCACGACCGCGGTCGAAGTGGGCAATGCATCCGCGGGTCTCAAGCGGCGAGGCTGAGACTCGGTTTCCCCGGAACACGTGGCGGTGGATTCTCGTTCCGTTCGAGAAGTAGCGCCCGGGGTTGCCAAAGGTCTTTGTGTGGGAGTAGACAACGTTTGATCCAAGGTCTGGGAAGAGCAGTGTGCTGCCCTGCGCCGCTTCTGCCACTCCGGTGATGGTGGGCAGCTCGTCGTAGTCGACAATCACGAGGCTGCAGGCGTCCTCGGCCACATAACGGTCCTCTGCCACGATGATTGCGATTGGTTCCCCCACATACCTCACTCGCTCCTGCGCCAATGGTTCTTGAGGTGTCTTAGTGAGGCCTTCGATCGTGACAGTGTCAGTCAGCGGATGATGTGGGGGTAGTGTTTCACCTGTGAGTACTGAGAGCACCCCCTCCACCTCAAGTGCCATCGAAACGTCGATGTTGACGATTCTTGCATGAGCAAACGGAGACCGCACGAAGGCCACTTCAGCCATTCCCGGCAATCGCACATCAGATACGAACTCACCCAGACCGCGGAGGAGCCGATCATCCTCGAGTCGGGTAACTGGTCTTCCGATGTGCTTTGTCACCATGTGTAGCCGCGCGATTCTGTCAGTGCCCCGACGTCCATTGGATCATCGAACATCATGTGGTTCCCTTGGTGCCTCGGCGTCGTCTCCCCACTCAGCCCAGGATCCGTCGTAGACCGACACATTCGTATAGCCAGCGGAGTGAAGCGCTCGAAAAGCCGCGCTTGCAGAGACACCGCCACCGCAATACAGAATCACTTCGTCGTCCTTGGACAATCCCAGGTCATGAGCCCGACGGAGTACGTCGTCATCTGGGATATACGTTCCGGTAGCGTTGAGCAACTGTGGTGCGGGAAACCGACGCGCGCCAGGGATGTGCTCACCTGACTCGAACCAGGTCTCATCCATACGGCAATCAAGGATTGCAGTCCCAAGCTCCAGTGATCCCATCACGTCGCTCTTCGTCAATCTAAGGCTGTCTCGCGGCGTCGCGACGAACTCGGCCTCGGTGATTGTGGGAATAGCAGACGATGTTGGACGCCCTTCTCGACACCATTTCTGCCATCCGCCATCGAGGACTCGTACTGCCCCGTGGCCGTAGTACGCCAAGGCCCAATACAGGCGTGACGCCATCAGGATCTCCGAATCGTCATAGGCGACGACCAGCGTCGAATTGCCAATGCCAACGGAGGACATCACAGCGGAGAACCGATCGGGTGGAGCGATCTGTCCCTCGACAGGGTCGTCGGGATCAGAGAGGTCTCGCAGCCAATGGAGATAGACGGCACCGGGTATGTGAGACGCTCGGTAGTCGCAAAGGCCCCTTTCCTCATCTTCGAGAGACCAGCGCAGATCGACAATGCGAATCTGCTCGTCTCCCATCCGGTCAGCGAGTTCATGAGTCGATATCAGACTCGGCGATTCCATCACGAAGGTGCCTCCTGTCCTTCCGTGCTGCCTTCGGTTCCGAGATAGAAGGCTGCTACTTGACTTGACCGTCTCATCTCGTTGACGGGGCCGCTTGCAGCAATGTTCCCGGTGTCGAGAACATAGACCCAGTCACAGAGTTCGAGCGCCAGATGTGTGTTCTGTTCTGCTAGCAGGATCGATGTGCCGAGCCGCTTGGTTTCCTCGAGCGAGGAGTAGATCCGCTCGACCAGCTGTGGTGCAAGTCCCATCGAGGGTTCGTCTAGTGCCAGTAGCCGAGGTTGAGCCATCAGCCCCCGCCCGATCGCAAGCATCTGCTGCTCACCACCAGATAGCAGCCCGGCGGGCATATTCGTCAGATCGGACAGCTCCGGAAAGAGGGAAAAGACATCGGCGAGCGAATCCGGACTTCGCCACGGCCGTGCCAGCCGCGGGGTCGCACCGACACGAAGGTTGTCGAGCACAGTTAGGGAAGGGAACACCCGCCGTCCTTCCGGCACAAGGCTGATTCCTTGGCGTGCAACTGAGTGGCCCGAGCGTCCAGTGATGTCGTTGCCGAGGAGGGCCACATTGCCGGTGATCGGTTTCTGTAATCCTGCGATTCCGCGCAATGTTGTCGTCTTGCCAGCTCCATTGGGGCCGAGCAGCGACACGACCGCCCCTTCGGGTACATCGATGGAGATCCCGTGGACTGCCTGGATGCGTCCATACGAGACCGTGAGGTCGCGCACCGAGAGCAGGCTATCTGGCACTGTCGGCTTCCCGGTCCACGCTCCGAACAGGTTGGCCAAGATACGCGGCGATCACTTGTGGATCAGACTGAACCTCGACGGGTGTTCCGTGAGCGATCGCTACACCATGATCCAGAACAAGAACTTCGTGCGACACGCCCATCACCAACTTGACATCGTGCTCGATTAGCACCACACCGATGCCTCGTTCTTGTAGATCCGCGATGAGATCTCGGACTGGACCGGTTCCATGCCTCGGTAGGCCGGCTGCGGGCTCGTCAAGGATAACCGCCTCGGGTTCGAGTGCGAGGAGGCGGGCGAGCTCAACCAGCTTGGCCTTACCGAACGGCAGACTGTCGACATCCTTGTGTGCGTCGTCGAGTAAGTGCATCGAGGCTAGGAGCCGCATGGCGAGCTCCCGCTGTGATGCCTCTTGAGCAGCACTTGACTTACTCCAGACGAGAGCATCCACAACGCGGTTTGGCCGATGAATATACGCGCCCATCAGCACATTGTTGACGGCGGAAAGCCCGGGAAACAACTCAAGATTCTGAAACGTCCTACCCAAACCCTCAGATGCTCGTTCGTTCACCGAGCTATTCGTCAAGTCCACGGACCCGACAAAGACTGTGCCGCGATCCGGCGTCACGAAACCTGACACGACATTTGCCAGCGTCGTCTTGCCCGCGCCATTCGGACCAATGAGGCCTAGTACCCGGCCTGGTACAACTGTCAAGGAAACCTCAGACAGAACTTGAACCCCGCCGAAATGCTTGGATATGTTCGATATCTGCAGCGGACGGGGATTCCGTGTTCGCATGTACTGTGTGGGCACCTCGATCGAATCGTCAAGTTCGCCAGGGCGATGAGGGCGATGACGCCGATAGAACCCATAGATGGACCCGACGAGCCCATCCGGTAAGACTTGAAGGACCACCAGGAACACGAGTCCGATGAGCAGCAAGCGTAGATTCGGTTGGTCACTGAGTCCCTCAGCTAATGCAACGAGCACGGCCGACCCGACGACTGGTCCGAGGACTGTTCCGCTACCACCTAGCGTCAATCCGACGAGGAATGTCACTGCGACAAAGAAGTCGAAGCTCGTGGGTGAGATGAACCGGGAATTGAAGACCTCGACAGAGCCAGCAAGCCCCGCTATCGCGGCACTCAAGACGAAGGCTGTGAGCCGAACTCGCTGGATATTGACCCCGGCAACGGCTGCGGCGGGTTCGGAGACCGCTGCGGCATGAAGGGACTGCCCGTACGGCGCAACGACGAGCCGCCGCACAATCCAGAAGACAACGATTGCGATCCCAGCTGCCAGCACATATCTCGTCATTGCCGAGTCCACAGCGAGAGGACCAAGCGTGAGGGGTGGGATTCCCCGCAGACCATTTGGCCCACCGGTGATATCAACGGCGCGACCGAAAACCAGGAAAAGCACCATGCCGGTCCCAAGCGTGGCCATAGCGAAGTAGATCCCGCGCAGCCGAAGGCTCGGAATCCCAATCGCCCAAGCCACCAGAGCCGCCGCAGCTGGCGCTACCCAGAACCCGATGGCCGTTGGAATGGCGAGCTTTGCCGTCAGTACTCCAGCGGTGTATGCCCCGAGCCCATAGAAGCCAGCGTGGGCCAGGTTGATCATTCGGCCATAACCAGTGATCAGGTTGAGGCCCATCAGTAGCGTGCTCAGAATGGCGAACCGCGCCAGCACCGACAGCTCATAGTCTGAGCTCCAGAACAGGGGCAGCACTACAAGGATGACGAGGAACGCGATGGTGTCCGCACCCACACCGATCCCCATGAGTTTCCGGCTCACGAGCGTAACAAGTCGACCATCAGACACGGTCCACCGAGACTTCCCGGAAGATTCCAGTCGGTCGAGCCAGCAAGATCCCAAGTAGAGCGACGAACGCTACGACATCCGCGTAGGCACTCGGACCGTATCCTGCTACGAAAGCCTCCGCAAGGCCGAGGATCAATCCTCCGATGATTGCACCGGCTGGACTTGCAAGGCCACCGATCACCGCCGCCGAGAATCCCTTCAATCCGAGCAAGGTTCCTGAGTCGAACGAGATAAGGGCAAGTGGTGTCAGCCCGATTCCCACAAGCCCTCCCAGAAGCCCTGCCAATCCAAATGACCACAGGAATGAACCCGTCGAAGACACGCCGTATGCCTCGGCGGTCTCTGGGTCATCGGCGGTTGCCCTCAGCCACAGCCCTCGGCGCGTGTACCGGAAGAAGAGCATCAAGAGCACAGCGGAGACGGCCATCATTGTGACATTCAGCAAAACCTGTCCATTGACTGTGGCGCCCGCGACGGTGATCGGGATTCTGTTCGTGAAGCCAGGTAGCTGGTACGTCTGCCGGTCGGTGGTGACCATCACTGCTGCCTTCAGTGCCACAGCGAAACCGATCGTCACGAGGGTCACCAAATGGGGGTTGTCGCGTGCTCGGCGCGTCGATGACACCAAGACCTGCGTCAGGAGTCCGGCGAAAAGGCCAGCCGACAACCCTGCAACGATTGGTATGAGAATGTGGACATCGAAGGCCTCGTACACCGCTCCTGCGACGACGCCACCGACCATCACATACTCACCCTGAGCGAAGTTGATGACCTTTGTCCCGCGATACACGAGCACAAACCCGAGAGCCACCATCGCGTAGATCGCGCCCGACCCCAAGCCGGAAACCACAACTCGGATGAGATGCGTCATCGTTCGCTCCTAAGACCCACCGTGAACACGGTACCTGTCTCGGGACCCCGAGTTCTCGGCAGTTGCGGTCCGAGACAGGTACCCAACGAGACCTACAACGAGGGCCAGACCAGGCTGAAGCGCTCGCCATTCCACTCGAATACAACCGCGTCGGACGCTTGGAGTCCGGCGTGTCGGTCGGCTGAGAAGTTGTACACGCCATTCAAGCCGACGAAGTCAGTGATGCTCTCAAGGGCCTTGGCAACCGCGGTGCCTTCTGTCGTGCCGGCACGTCTGATCGCTTCAGCGACGAGCATCATTCCATCATATGTCTGAGTAGCAAACACATTCGGAGCCTCGCCGAATGCGTCTACGAACGCGTCATGGAACTTGGTGAGGGCTTCCTTTTGCGCGTCTCCACCTGGAAGCTGGTCGTACACGGGCAGCTTCCCCGCGGTCAGGAGGGACCCCACGGAAGCATCTTCAGCCTGGACCATGTACCGACTATCGACGAATCCAAACCCGTTCTGCAGAAGGGCATCATCCTGCAGTCCAAGCTCGCTGGCGTTCTTGAGGAACACCACACCGGCGGGCGTGGCTGTCCATGCGAAGAATGTCTGGGGATTGTTCGCAGCCAATCGGGACAACTGTGGAGTGAGATCGGTCGTGGACGGATCGAAGGACTCAACGAACAGCTCAATACCCGCGGGAGGTGCCAATTCCTCTATGACTTCTAGGGCAGAGGTCCCGAATCCGGTCGTGTCCGGGAGGAAGGCTACTCTGGTGATACCACGGTCTTGCCAGAATTCGATTGTGCGCTCGATGATTTCGGTGTCGTTGAATGTGGACTTGAAAGTCAACTGCCGATCCTCGATCGGGCTGACGATCTGACGAGCGCCTTCTGTTGCCATGAAGACGATACCCGCCTCCTCCGTGATGTCGGCCATACCAAGCGCTATACCACTGGATGTTCCGCCACCGACAATGACATCTACTTGATCACTGGTAATCAGGCGACGCGTCTGGTCAATAGCGGTTGAGGCGTCTCCGGCGGGATCGTACATGATCCACTCGATGGGTCGACCATCGATTCCGCCCGCATCGTTGATCTGGTCCACGGCGAGCTGCATGCCTTGCTGCATCTTGTCGCCGAGATTGGCAAGTGGACCGGTCACCGAGAGCAGGGTACCGACCCGAATAGGTTCCATCTGGCCGCCGACGGTGGTGGTTGCACCCTGCTGGGCCTGTGTTGTGGTTGGTTCCTCGGACGAGTCCGAGCTGCATGATGCGGCGAGCATTCCGATCGCCAGGCCGATGGAGATGGTCTTTAATGAAGGCTTGAGCATGTCTTCTCCTGTTGCTTGTGGTTTCGGTGTCGTTGGATTCGTTCCTGCGTCAGCTCGGTTGAAGTGCGTACGGGGGATTCGGGTTCTTACGATGGGACGCTCGCGATGGCATCTACCTCGACGAGCCATTCTGGGTCGAGGAGTGATGAAACGAGCACGAAAGTGCTCGTCGGAAACGGCGGCTTCACGAAGCGAGCACGGGCGGCAGCGAAGGCTGAGAGATGATCGCGCAGACCATGAACACACCGAGTTTCAACACATACTCGAGCGATGACCCGCCCCGTTTCAAGACCGCTGAGAGATTGCGAAAGACCTGTTCGCACTGAGCCTCCGGATCCTGCCTTCCAACAAGGCTGCCTGCCGAATCGATCGGAATCTGGCCCGAAACGAACAGGAGTCCGGTACCAGAACCCGATCGGATAGCGTGGCTGTAGGACCCGGTTGGCGGGGCAATCTCGGGCACCGCTATTGCCGTGGTTGGCTCGTCGGGCATCAGCCAACGACACCCATGTCGAAGGCTCGCAGATCGTGTACCGGGAGGACATTGTCGCCACCAACATCCAGCATCCGAATCATGCTGTCGTACGCACCGATGACATCGACATGCCCGCCTGGCGGGATCACCTTGTATTCAATGTCGCCGAGATCTGCGGGGGGGTAGAAGTTCTCGCGAATCGTACACATGCCGCCAATCACGAACTTCCCGTTGCGAGTATCGACAACGACTGACTGTCCCCCGGGTGTGTGCCCTGGCGTCAGCATGAGTCGTAGACCTTCAGCCAACTGCTTGTCTCCTTCTACGAGGTCTAGGTCCATGTCCCCGATTTCTTCATAGATGTAGGGGGGGCAGTAGCCGCTCTTGAACAGTGGATGTGGAGGTAGAGCATCCCATTCGCTTCGCTGGAGGATGATCTTGCTCTTATGGAAGATTCGAGTGCTCATGCAATGGTCCCAATCGAGGTGAGTCAAGATCACCATGTCGATGTCATCGGGCGTCCAACCGCGTGCGGCCAGATGTTCTTCGATTGTCGTCACATCCTGCACATCGTCGAATGTCTGACCGACATGGACCAACGGTCGATCCGCCGGTCTGATATGTTCGACGTAGTCCGTCGCGCTGCAACCGACATCGACCAGGGCCCTGATCCCTTCCCCCTCGATCAGCCAGGAAACATAGGGCAGGTCGATGGTTTCACCCGCGTAGTGCATGTAGGTGAATCTGCTCTTCTCCCTGTGCGGTCCGTAGGCAACCACTAGGGGGGTGATTGTGAAAGTCATCCGAGGTCCTCCGCTGTCCTCGCCGACCTGGTGTCGACCGACTAGTCGGTTGTGACTATACCGATCGTGCTACGACCGCGCAAATCGTTGCTTCTGGCTGCCACACCGTGTCCGAGAGTGGCATGGTTCGGTCAAGCTCAGCGGTCCAGCTCCACCCCTTCGGTCTGGTCAACTGCACAGGAAACCACCGTCGACGGTGATCGTGTCGCCCGTGTGCCAGATCGAAGCATCCGAGGCGAGGTAGATGGCTATTCCGGCTAGGTCGCTCGGGCGGCCCCAGCGACCTAGCGGTACCCTCGGTTTGAGGTGCTTGGAGAAGTGGTCGCCATCGATGAACGAACTTGTCATTCCTGTGGAGACCCACCCCGGTGCGATCGCGTTCGCCCGGATTCCGTACGGCCCGTATTCAACGGCAATGCTTCTGATAACGGCTCGAACGGCTGCCTTCGTGGCAGCGTAGGGGGCGCCAAGCGGAAATCCTCGGTCCCCATAGACGGAGGATATGGCAATCAATGATCCCTGTTGCTGCGGTTGCATGTAGCGGAGTGCTTCTCGAAATGTCCAGAATGTACCGTCAAGGTTCACGGCCAGCACCGAGCGCCAGTCGGTGGCTTCCAGGTTGACCAATGGTGTCGAGGCTCCTCCTACGCCAGCGTTCGCGAACACGACATCAACTCGGCCAAGTTCGTCAACCGTGGCTGCAAAACCATCGGCAACCTCGTGCTCATTCGCAACATCGATCGGGAACGCAACGATACGGCAAGCTGATATTGCTCTGAGTTTCTCAAGTGCTGCCGAGTTTCGTGACGCGTTGCGACCCCAGATTGCCACCGAACCGCCAGCGGAGGCGATCGCCTCCGCTATGCCCAGGCCGATTCCATTGTTTCCACCCGTGACGAGCACGGACTTCCCCGCCAAGTCAAACAGTCCGCCCATCAGGAGCCTTTCTGTGCGTGAGTCGACCAACCTTGCGTTCACAAACGCGCTTGCCCAGCCGCCGACTCGTCGGCTCCAAGGCACGCATAAACCCATCGGAGACCCCGCGCTGTGTATTCGCCACGTCGCGCCGAACATCCAATCAGTCGTTTTCGTCGGTGTCATCCTACCGAAGGATTTGCTCGACCGCCTAGTCGGTTGGTACCGTACGGGTGCCAGGCATGAATCTGCTCGCTGCGGAGTTTCGAGGACTGCCGTGCGTGAGCTGGGTGAAGGACATGAAGAACACAAGAAGGGATGATCAACATGCTTCGGACCGCTGACCAGTTTCTAGAAGGACTGCATGACAACCGTCGGGTCGTCTACCGAGGGACGAAGGTTCAAGATGTGGTGGCACACTCGGAGATTGGAATTGCGGCTCGGCATGCATCTATCGATTTCGAGTTGGCCGAATCGCAGCAGTACAGAAAGCTTGCCGTCGCGACCGACGAGGACGGAGATTATTCGGCGTACTATCGCGTTCCTCGCACATCCGACCATCTCGCGGCGCGGTCTCGACTGATCGAGGCCGCGACAGCTCAGGGCGCGACGCTCGTCCTTCTCATAAAGGAGATTGGGACCGACGCCCTGTTCGCGTTGATGCGTGTTCTCCAGCGCTACGAACACGACGGATATGATCGGCTGATGTCCTTCTACGCGGAGTGTCGGGATAACGATCGTGCCCTCGCGGTTGCTCAGACCGATGTCAAGGGTGATCGCAGTCTTCGACCCTCCAAGCAACAGGATCCAGACTCCTACCTACGCGTGGTTGAACAGCGCAATGACGGAATCATCGTCCGTGGCGCGAAGGCTCACACCTCGTGCGCGCCTTATGTTGACAACATCATCGTCTTGCCAAGCCGAACCATGATGCCAGGAGACGAACCGTATTCAGTGTCCTTTCAGGTTCCAGCCGACACGGAGGGTCTGACATTCTATGTTTCGGATTTCCTCGATGGTGGAGAGCACCCATGGACTCATCCAGTGTCTCACGCTCACAAGATGCTCGACACTCTGACCGTCTTCGACGATGTCTTTGTACCCTGGGAAGATGTCTTCTTTATTGACTCGACCGAATTGGCAGGCGCAACAGCGCTCAGCTTTGTCGAGTTCCATAGGTTCACTGCTGTAAGCTACAAGCTGCCGCTGTTGGACGCATTCGTTGGTGCCGGTATCGCGATTGCGGAAGCCAACGGGATCTTGGCCGCCAGCCATGTCCGAGACAAGTTGACATGGCTTGCCGGGTACGCGGAGACCGTTCGGGGGCTGATCGAACTGGCCGCACAGAGGGCGACCACTGAGCACTCAATTGCGTATCCGCATGTTTTCACAACGAATCTAGCGAAGTGGACATTCGCCAGGGAGTTCCATGCTGCAATCGAGATCGTTCAGGATCTTGCTGGAGGACTGTTGGTCACGGGCCCGTCTGGCAAGGATTGGGAATCGCCAGAGGTGCGGCCGGTCCTCGAGAAGTACCTTGCAGGATCATGGCCGGCTGCTGAGCGCATGGCGATGATGAACCTGATCAGTGACCTTACGGCACGCCTCTACGCTGGCTACCAGTCCGTGCTCGCGATCCATGCCGAAGGTTCGCTGGAAGCTGAGAAGATGGCGATGTTCAGAGCTTACGATCCGAAGCCTGCGGTGACCTATGCGAAACACCTTGCGGGACTCGAACCGAATCGAGCTTGACCCGATCGAGTCGGAGGCCTGTGTAGGTCAGCACAGTCGAAGATTCCAGCTTGTTGGGCGAAACTGGAGAGGGACAGATGGTCGAGGCGGTTCGTTCGCTCATTCCTGATCCTGGGTGTTGATACGATCGGTCGCTGCAGCGCGTTCGCGCAGTTGGTGTTTCTGGGTTTTGCCTGTCGAGGTCTTCGGAAGGGGTCCGAAGACGACAACCTTGGGTGCTTTGTAGTGTGCGAGCGTGCTGCGCACCCATTCTACGATCTCACTCTCCTGCGCCGACTCGCCGTCTAGGAGTGTCACGAATGCCACTGGCACCTCTCCCCATTTTTCGTCGGACGTGGCGACAACTGCCGCATCTGATACTTTGGGATGCGACAGGATCACATTCTCAACCTCGATTGACGAGATGTTCTCGCCACCCGAGATAATGATGTCTTTGGATCTATCGCGGACCTCGATGTACCCATCTTCGTGCACCACAGCCAAGTCACCCGTGTGAAACCAACCGTCTCCCAGCGCATCCGAAGTGGCAATATCATCCCCGAAGTAGCCCGCCATGACTGTATTGGACCGAATCACGATCTCGCCAAGAGTTTCGCCGTCCGACGCCACATCGTCGCCGGTGTTATCAACAACACGCGCTGCCTCCACATTGACGGTTCGAACGCCCTGTCGCGAGATACGCTGGGCAAGCCTATCGACATCGAGTAGCGACCATTCGGGCTGAGGTTCACAAATCAACGATGGACCATATGTCTCGGTTAGACCGTACAGGTGCCGCACGTGGATTCCGAGGGATTGCATCCGCTCGATCACAGTGGGGGATGGAGGGGCACCCCCGGTTGCCACGATGACCTTGTGCGAATACTCCTGCTGGGGCCCACCTGTCGCCGTAGCCATCGCGTTGAGGATTACGGGCGCCCCACAGAAATGCGTAACACGCTCGCGCTCAATGATCTTGAGCACGCGATCGGGATCAAATGCTCTCAGCGAGACATGTAGTCCACCCGTCGCAGTTACGGCCCACGTCATGCACCAGCCATTGCAGTGAAACATCGGCAGGGTCCACAAGAAGACTGAACTCGAGTCAAGGCCCATGCCGAGGGCCTGTCCGAGAGCGTTGAGGTAGGCTCCCCGATGGGTGTAGACCGCGCCTTTGGGCCTTCCAGTCGTGCCCGACGTGTAGTTGATTGCAATGGGTTGGTCTTCATGCTTCGGAAGGCGAAGCGATTCGGAAGCAGCGGCACTCGACAGCCACTGCTCATAATCCTCATCCACCGTCCCAGCCCCTGACTCAGAATGAACAACGAGCATCCTCTCTATGGACGGGATCGTAGTGGCAGCATCCTCGATCCCCGCCAGAAGCGTCTGGTCAACGATGAGAACGCGGGGAAGTGCATCAGCGAGGATCTGCGAATACTCCCTCGAACTGAGCCGCGTGTTGAGCGCAACGAGGACACAGCCTGCGCCAGGTACGCCGAAGTGTGCCTCAAGCAGCTGTAGATCATTGGGAGCTAGGACGGCGACCCGATCGCCCTGATTGAGGCCCATCGCGATGAGTCCGTTCGCAAGCCTCGTTGTTCGGGTTCTGAATTCTGAATTCGTTATCCGCGATCCGTCACCGACCAAGACCGCAGCCTTGTGGGGAAAGACATCTGCAGTTCGATTCAAGAAGCTGATCGGACTGAGTGGGACACGATTTGCCTCCATACTGACCTCCGAGGTCTCATCGAGCACCGAGCCGTTTACGATGGTGCGATGCTGTATGCCGCGTTGTCTGACTAAAGCTTGTGATCTACAATAGCATTCGACCGCCTGGTCGGTCGAAGGGCGGAGCAGGTTAGCGATTCCGGTACGGATAGGGTGGAAGAATGGAAAACCAACCATCGCAGCTAGCGCAGCCACGAACAGATACCGGCGTGGGCCATGAGCGGCGAGCACAGATCGTCGATTATGCTGCCTCGCTGTTTGATGCCGAAGGTTACTGGCAAGCATCGATGGAACAGCTTGCGGAGGCTGTGGGCATTGCGAAACCCACCCTCTACCACTACTTCGCTGGCAAGGATGAGATCCTCTTTCGGATTCACCAAGAGTTCATTGTCGACCTGATTCGGCGCCAAGAAGACCCCGCCCGTCGATCGATGACTCCTCTGGATCAGCTGCGGGCCATCATGCGCGATGTTCTGTACTTGATGGAGCACAAGCGCGGGCATGTTCGGGTCTTCTTCGAACACTGGCGAGATTTATCAGAGACCGACCGCGATGTCGTCATGAAGCAAAGAGACCACTACCAGATGCTCGTGGAGCAAGTGATTGATGAAGGAATGGCCGAGGGGAGTCTCCGATCGCTCGATATTCGTCTCGTGACGCTCGGCATGTTTGGAATGTGCAACTGGGCCTACCAATGGTACCGCGCCGATCGTCGGCTCTCATCGGCAGCTGTTGCCGATTTCATGTTCGAATTGTTGCTCGAGGGGTTACGCGCCCGCTAGCCGCGATGGACCCACTCTCGATCCGATCTGCCTCTGCCGCAGTGGCCTTGCAACTGGCTGCAGCCGCGATGGTGTCGGGGAACCCAGCCCTCTCCACCGGCAAGGGATCACCGCCTCCTTGAAGCCATGACTAGGGCGTTGATGGCCATGTGCAGCTGCACACGCTGGCCTGCGTCTACGCCGACACTCCGAGTCTCCGGGTGAACAGGGCGAGGTACTCTGAACAGGCGGTGACGGCGCATTCGTTGCAGGAGTCCCCGAAGCTGTCGGGGTCGAGCGGCACGATGGTGGTCTCGAATCCGACACTTTGGTAGAGCTCTTCGAGTTCGGTGATCCGGCTGGGGTCGGTGACCGTGCGTTGCATCCACCCGGCGGCGTGGAGTTCTTCGCCGTTGAGTACAGCGATCTCCTCGGCGCAGTAGACCGCGGAAACGAGCGCCGGCTCACCAATCGCGGACTCGAAGACCTCGTTCATGCCGGGACTGCTGCCTCGACCTTCTCCTGTGCGAGCTTCTCGAGTCTGCGTCGACCGAGGATCGCGCAACCGAGCGCTGATACGAACTGGACCAGCTCGGGATCTGGCACATTGACCTCGGCGTCGAGCGCCGCAGCAACGGAGCGGCCCATCGTCTCGAACCGCAAGATGCCCCCGATGAGGGTGTACTCGGGTTCGGCCCGGACCCGCTTCATCAGCTGCACCGACCGACCCGTCAACGATTCCATGGCTCCTTGCATGATGTCTGCCGGTGGTGTCCCAATCGACAGGTGGTTGATCACCTCGGACTCAGCGAACACCGCGCACACACCCGAGATCGGCACCGGGTCCTTCGAGGTGGTCATCAGGGCGCTGATCTCTTCGGTGGTGTAACCCATGTAGCGGGCGGTCTTTTCGAGGAACGCGCCGGTCCCTGCCGCACACTTGTCGTTGAGACGGAACGACTGCACCTGGGCCGACTCGTCGACCCGCGAAGCCTTCATCGTCTGACCGCCGATATCGAGGATCGTACGCGTCCCAGGGAAGAGGAAACACGCGCCACGGGCACTTGCCGTGAGGTCGGTCACATGGATGTCCTTGAAATCCACCTGGTGACGACCCGCCCCCGTTGCGATCACATAGTCGATGTCGTCCTCGGTCAGACCGGCCGCTTCAAGAGCCTCGTCATACATCGCCCGAGCGACCTCACGGAGCTTGAATCCGGTCGGTCCAACGATCTTGGCGAGCAGCTCACCTTCCTCGTCCTGGATCACGACCTTGGTGTAGGTCGAACCGACATCAATGCCTGCTGTGACAATCACGATGACACCCCCGCTCCTGAACCAACGGGATTGCGGCCCGCCTTGACATTGTCAAGAGCGAACAGCGCCGCTCCGAGTGCTCCCATGTAGTGGCAGTCCTCACTGATGTTGAGATGCTTGCCGAGCCGTTCTTCGAGCGCCTTGACCATGCCCTTGTTGCGAGACACACCCCCGGTGAAGGTGACCTCATCGTTGATCCCGACCCGTCGCATGAGGCCTGCGGACCGTGAAGCGATCGAAGTGTGCACACCCCACAAGATGTCCTCGATCTTCTTTCCCTTTCCGATCCAGGCGAGCACCTCGGACTCTGCGAACACGGTGCAGGTCGTGGAGATCTTGATCGGCTTGGTGCTCTCGAGCGACACCGGACCGAGATCATCGAGGGGGATGTCCAACGCGGCGGCTGCGGCACCGAGGAAGCGGCCCGTTCCCGCTGCACACTTGTCGTTCATGCAGAAGTCGGTGATCTCGCCGTTCTCGTCAACGGAGATGGCCTTGGTGTCCTGCCCTCCCATGTCGACCACGGTGCGGGTGTTGGGGAACAGGTGTACCGCACCCCGGCCGTGGCAGCTGATCTCGGTCACCTGGCTGTTGCCGAAGGTGACGCGGTAGCGGCCATAGCCGGTCCCGACCACATACTCGACTTCACGCTCGTCGATCCCTGCCTCCTCGCGGGCCGCCACATAGGCGTTCTCCGCGGCGTGGATCACATTTGCGCCGGTGTCCATGAGTGAGCGCCCGACGATGTTTCCGTCTTCGTCGATGATGATTGCTTTGGTTTGTGTTGAGCCGACATCGACTCCTGCTGCATATGCCAACGAGATCACCTCATCCTTTCTGTCCGGCGAGCGCCTGACGCTCCCGGGATGCGAGGCCTTCGAAAAAGGCATCGATGCGGTTCTTCATTTGTGCTTCCGAGACGACCCTGCGGTCCATCATGTCCGATTCGATGAACAGCGACGGGATGCCGAGTTCGTCCGTCATGTGCTTCCGACCGTCGGCGAGACCGGTCGACACGGTGCGGCAGCTCTTGATCGGGTGGTAGATGACCCCATCGATGTTGAAGTTCTCTGCCATGTCCTTGATGGCGACATTCTGGTGGAACATCGAGTCCATCGCGTCCCGCACACTGACGAGCACACCTTCGGCGAGGCTCGCGATCGGATCGTCGAGATCGTATTGGAATCCCCGATTCGTGCCACCTGAGGCAAACCACAGGTAGGTCGAATTGACAAAGGTGCCGCCCCACTCGGTGAACAGCTCGTTGAACCGGCGGAAGATCGGGTAGCACGGGACACCGACGAACACGAGCCGGTACCGCTCATCGATCGCTTGGCCGATACCGTTGGCTGCCTTGTACTCCATCTCCTCGACGAGTCGCTCGAAGTACTCTGCCCCCTCTCTGGTGCCGCGAAGGCCGTTGGCAACACCGAGATAGATCGTGCCGTCGGTCAAGGCGTTGAACAGCGACGGGGTCGCCGCGTTGAGCTCGAGAATCCGTTCCCACGATCGGCTCATCGTGTTGGCGTACCCGAGCACCTCGCGGAACTTGTCGATATCGAACTTCGTGCCGGTGAGCTCCTCACACAGCGAGATCAGCTCGTGGAGCTGCACCTCGACATACTTGCGGTCGGCATCGAAGTCAATGTCGCCCTTCCAGGTGACGAGCCCCTCCTGGCGGGTGCCCGGAACATCGATCGTGAACATCGGCGTGTCGTACATCCGCTCCCAGATCTCGGCCCACTTGATGTAGGTGTTGCAGGCGTTGGTGAGCACGGTCAGGCCCGGCTTGGGGATCTGCGCCATCGGGTGCTCGCCTCCGCGAAGCTGTGTGCCGACATCGGCTTTCACATAGCCACAGATGTCGGGGGAGTAGCCGTAGTCCTCGGCTTCCTCGAGATACTCGTGGGCAACCCTGCGCACTGCCGTCTGGAGCGAGTTGATCTCAGGGAAAGTGACGGGGAAGTCAAAGGTCTTGAGGACCTCGTTGATCGAGCCCATCACGAACACATAGGCGGCGTCCTTGCCTTCCTTTGCTGCGGTGTCGAGTTCGGTGAACCAATCCCGGAAGAGATCGGCGCCTTCCCGGTTGCCTCTTCCAACGATGTCTTTGGTCTGTGTCGTCATCGGTGTCTCCTCGTGGTGCGGTTGATCATGCGAACAACAGGTTCTCTGCGAAGGTCTCGAGCTGGAGTTCGAGCTGGTCGAACGAGGTCATCAGCTCTTCGAATTCGCTCACGAAGTAGGCGATCTCGTCCTCGTCGAGGGTGTGGGTATAGGTGACCTGCTCCTCAAGGCCGGGTTCACACATCTTGGCTGCGGCCAGAATCGCCGCATCGGCCCTCGCGTTCGCGATGCGGTCCTTGAGCATCTTCTCCTTCGGCTTGCGAAGGTCGTGTTGAACCGGGCTGTAGGACGAACGATCGATATAGGACTCTGCGAGCTGGCGCAGCGGTGTGCCGGTCGTTGGAACATCCTCGGTGATGTATCGCAGGCCAATGAGGAAGTCGTCATCGACGACATAGCAGGTCCGCCCCAGCATCCGGATGAGGTCAAACGGCGGCTGTTCGCAAAAGCCCCCCTCGAAGACCACCCTGATGCGGTCCTCCTTCTTGAGATCCCGTTCGTGGATCATCGGGAGCAGGGTGGCCATCATCTCGTTGTGTTCCTCTCGAGGCATCATCCCGGCGAGCGCCACCAGTGCGTAGGCGTCCTCGGCGGCGATGAGCCACGGCTTGTCCCGCTTGATCGTGTACAGCTCCCTCAACAACCTGCGGTTCTCGTTGAACACATCGATCGATGCCCACAGATCGTCTTCGGTGATGGTGGCCCCGGTGATCTGCTCGGCGAGTCTTCTGATCCGATCGTATTCGTTCACGAGGTAGTCGACGCTGCCAGCCGAGTTCGGGTTCTGGGGCAGATAGAGGATCTGCGCGGGATAATCGAGGTTCCGGCCCCAGATGGCCGCGAGGTTCCGGGCGGCGTCACAGATGGGGTGGGAGATGAACATGTCCATCTCAACCGTGTTCGAAAGGGCGAGCTCGAGGGATGTCTTGAGGATGGAGCACAGATACGAGCCGAAATGGGAGTCGGCGCTCGACGGCTCGAGTGGGGCGCCTCTGACCTTGAACGGCAGCATGCCCGCGGCGTGCACGATCTCCTCGGGGAAATAGACCTGGAAGTGGCCTGCAACCTTGCCTCCCTGGTCGCGCCAGCGGCGCACCGTCTCGAACTCGGAGCCTTCGACCATGTCGCGGCATTCGACGAGCGCATCGTCGAGCGACTTGCCGCGCCACTCGGTGAACACGCCTGTGGTGGCCAATGTCATTCGTTTCCTCCGTTGTGTTTGGCTGCTGCCCCGTCGAAGAACAGGTCGAGCAGGTGATCAAGGCGGGCGCTCGCGCTGCCGAGCGAGTCGTCGGCGTAGCGGCTCACCGCAACCTCCACGAGTGCGACGAACCACCACGACAAGAGACGAGGATCTCCCTGCGCGAGCTCGCCGTCGGCGATACCGTCGGCGATGATGGCTTCGATTTGGCGGGGGAGGGCCATCTGGTATGCCCGTACCAGTTGGGTGCGTTCGTCGCCCGAGAAGGTGTTGATGTCACGCCGGACAAGCCCGGCAAGACGCCGCTCCTCGGGTGGGAGAGCGAGGAAGTCACCGGTCAGCTTGGCGAGGCGGTCTCGGCAGGTCCCCTCCATGGCGACCGCCTCGGAGAAGAGGTCCCGCTTTGCTGCGAAGTCGTCGAGCATCATCGATGCGTAGACGCTCTCCTTGGAAGGGAAGTGGTGATAGAGGCCCCCCTTGGTGACGCCAGCCGCCGTCGCGATCATGTCCATCGTGACATCGGCGTAGGTGCGCGACACAAACAGGCTCTTGGCCGCCGCGATGATCTTGGCGACGGTGGTCTCGGATCTCGAGAGCGTTGCTGAAGTGCTGCTTGCCATCCGTACTTCCAACTTCCTACCGGCCGACTACATACCGACTGGCCGGTTTGTTCCAGAGTATCAGACTGAGAAACCTTCTGTCAACCCGAAGAATCGGGCTCTCGCTCGTCTCCGTGTTCGTCCGGGGCGCCCGACATCGAAGGCCGCTGCGACACCTACGCTCCTCGTCGAGTGAGGGAGGTCAGATGATGAAGTGAATGATTCCGATCGGCACGGCACTGGTTCTCGTGGCTGCCGCGTGTGGCGGCGGCGACGATGCGAACGATGTGACATCGACGGTGGCGGCTGCCGGTGCTTCGGCAACCAACAACCCAACGACGACGGTGGGGTCCGATCCGATGCCGCCGCCGGGTGGCAACGGGATCGCAACCCTCACGGTCGGTGACGAGACCTATGAGTTCGACAACTGCTACTGCATCGCAGGTCCCGACAACACGGGCAATGCATGGGTTCCGTTCTCCTCGGGTGCGATGGGGACGGTTGACGGTGTCCGGGTGTAGCTCGATGCGTCGATCCAGGATACGGATGAACAGGGGGGCATGGGAGGCGAAGGGACCATTCAGTCCGTGACCCTCAACGACATCGACGACTTCGAGAATCCGAGCGTCAGCTGGGAGGCGACAACCGGCTTTACCGGCGCTCCCGACGGGGTCATCGTGTACGACGGTGCATCGGTGACAGCCGACGCGACCTTCGACGACTTCAGAACCGATGAGATCGAGGCCATCCCCGGCACCCTCACCGCGATCTGCTCGTAACCTGACGGCGATTGCCGGTCAGCCGGCGATGACGGATGCCTTCGGCGCTGTTGGTGGCGCCGCAGCGACATCGGTTCGACGGGTTGCCGTTGCCCGGAAGCTGTTCGACTGTGACAGGGCAAGGACACCGATGAACACGGACGCGCTCTGGAGCGTGCTGTGGAGGCCGATGCCCCCAGCGACCAGACATGCGATCCCGATCGCGGTCAGCCGGTCCTTCCGCCCGAGTGCCGTCAGCGCTGCGTACAGGGCGGCGCCGAACGCCGCTCCGTACGCGACGGGGCCGAAGTAGCCGGCGAGGCCGAGGTTCCACAGCATGAGTGTCTCGATGGTCGCCGGCTGCGCGGCGAGGAGCCCTGCCAAGGCGCCTCCCGTCAGAACGGAGATGACGACGGGACGCCGCTGCGGGCGGCCCCAGACGAGGATCACCAGGGAAGCCGCGGCGGCGAGAGCAAGCAGCTCGGCCACGGTGAGGATGCCGGTCACCGGGAGGGTGGTGCCCGGCACGGTCTTCCCTACGATCGTCGGGACCGCCGCAACGGCGAATGCTGCGGCGAACAGGAACGATGGAATCACCCGGACGACGGGTGTGTCGCGTGAGATCACGCCGAGGATGGGTACCGCCACGATCGCAAGCACGATCACGACATCGGTGGCGGGCTCCGACACCAGGTCGAGCGGTGCCGCGACGGCTGCGGCGAGGAACGCACCAAGGACACCGACGAGCGCCCATCGGCGTCGTGAGGCTGCGGTCAACAGCAATCCGACAATGGTCGCTGCGACGAGGATCACCGCAGCATTGAACGCGAGCCTTCCCAGTTCGGAGACCACGCGAAAGCCGATCTCGATCTCGCCGAGCCCCGGGATGTTGATGGCCGTGCGCGTCGCGACGCGCAACAGCACCAGTTCGATCAGCAGGGCGATGGCGGCGAAGCCAGCGATGGTGACGGTATCGAATTCACGCGCCCGTCCCTGCTGCCCCACCGGTCACCCCTCGCTCGAGGCCTCATCCCCTTCCCAGGCCGACGGGCGGCCGAAGGCGACGAGGAGGAGCCCGATCACCACCGCAGCGATGACCACGAGGCCAAGGGTGCCCCACGGGAACGGCGTATCAGACGGGGGAACCACCGGCGGCTGCAAGGCATCGCCGCCTGCGATCTCCATCCGCAGGAACTGCGAAACCGACTTCTGGCCGTTGCGGTCCTCGTTGGCGCCATCCCACACGGCGACGGCGACATCGACCGTGTCCCCAACCGCGAAGGTCGGCTGGTTCTCACCGGGAGCCGCGAAGGGGCGTGCGAAGGTGACCGACCAGCCGAGGTCGCCGTGGACGCCCTCTCCGCCGATCACCTGCTCGGCAAGCGGGGACAGGGTACCGAAACCACCGGCGACAAGGTTCTGGATAACCGTGCCGAGATCCTGGATGTTCCCTGCGGCACGGGCCGGATAGTAGAGGTCGTCCTCGGACGGGTAGAGGTCCACATAGCCGCGATCGGGGAGTGGTGACACGCCTTGTTGAGCATCGGCGCGCCAGTGCCAGATGTTCACCGCAGTGTCTGCCTGACCCATGCAGATGGCGGGTACCGTCGAAGCGGCGACCGACGGGAACTGCACGGCCACGGCATCGGCGAAGGTGTTGACCGCGGCCGTCGACAGGTCGGGAGTCGGGTCGGGCCACGAGAGATTGACATACAGCATGTCGTTGTAGTGGACCGCCCGCACATTCACCGAGGGGATCCCTCCGGTGCTCATCGGCGGCGTCACATTCTGTGCCGTGAGCTGCACGAGGGTCGCAGGGGTATCCGTCCACACCTGACTCGCCGGATCCATGCCGGGGTCGGTGTCGGTTTGCCATGCGGTGAGCACGGTGGACTGTGCCGCGGCCGGCGCCACATCGAACAGCCGGAAGCCGATGGCCACCACGAGTACGAGCACGAGCGCGAGCAAGCGCTTCGTGTTGGTGCTGAGTGTTGCAATACGCGTCATAGCGGCTCCCCACATGAGAATCCCACTTCGTCCCAGCGGATCTTCGGATCGGCCACCGCCGTGGCGATCCCGTCCGGCCCCATGGCGGCCCCGAGATCGGGCTCCCCTGGAACCACATCCATCGAATCCATCTCCGCCTCGAGCCAGAGCGCAAGGAGGTTGCCGAACGCCACATAGAACGGATGATCGGACACAGCAGCGACGCGCCTTCCATAGTCCGGCACCCATCCTCCGACATGATCCTGCAGGAACAACGCCTGGGTCTCGACGCAGAAGGCAGCGTTGTCGAGTTCGCCTTCACTCAGCGCCAGCGCCTGTTTGAGGGCGAGGAATCCGAGGAATTCGAGTTCGGAACCGACGCCGTCGGGACGATCCCGTCGCTCACCGCCCTGCTTGAGACCGTGGGCCCGATAGAACCCTGCCACATCGGCCATCACCTGGCCCTGCCGGAACACATCGTGTTTGGAGTAGGCGGTCTCGTACGAAGGCGCGTCCTGTGACTCGACGGCGGGGAACAGGACACGGTGCGCAGCTTGGAGCGATGCCAGATCCGTATCGGATGCTTCCACGATCGCGATGCGGCACTCGTCGAGGGCACGATCCTCGAACTCCACATGACGGAGGGATCCCACATCGGGGACCGCCTTGGGGTAGGGGACCACCCGAGCGAGGAAGCCGTACACATCAGCCCTGATGGCGGCTTCGATCCGTTCCTGTGTTGCTGTTGTCATCGCTGATGCCTCATATCGAGTTGATCTTGTCCGGTCGCTCGATCACCGGATCCTCGACCTTGACCCGCACGATCTCCCGACCGTCCTCACCGAAGCCAACGACCGTGTCGTCGTAGAGCTCCATCGGTTCGCCGTTGACCATGATCTCGGAGAGCTTCGGGCCCTCCTCGACATCAAATGAGAAGATGATCTCCTGGGTGGACCGGAACAGTTGCAGCACCGCAAGGAGCCGTCGCGACGGACGGGTGTAGGCCTCGATGGCGTGATCGACGCCCGGGCCGAACATCTGGTGCAGGTACTCACGAGGCACCCACCTTGGCGGGATGTAGTAGATGTTCGGCTGGGTCCCGAACTGGGGATACAGGGGAAGGGCGACCTTCTCCTCGTGCACGAGGTAATACAGCGGATGGGACGGATCCGAGGTCCAGGTGCCGTCCGCGTTGACATTTACGAGTCCCTGGAGGCGGATCTTGCCGACACATGCAGCCATGCACCGCGTCTCCATCGGATTGCCACCCGTGAGCGGGTCGCTGCCCTCGATTCGGGGATAGCACGCGATGCACTTTTCGGAAGTGCGTGTCGTCGGGCGGTACATCGCCTTCTTGTACGGGCATCCCTCGACGCATTTCTGGTAGCCACGGCACCGTTCCTGATCGATGAGGACGATCCCGTCCTCGGGTCGCTTGTAGATGGCGCTCCGAGGGCACGCGGCGAGACAGCCGGGGTAGGTGCAGTGGTTGCAGATCCGGGCGAGGTAGAAGAACCAGCCTTCATGTTCGGGAAGGGACGCCCCGTCCTTCGGATAGCTCGACGCGTGGTCCTCGTAGCGGTTCGGTGCCTTCCAATCGTTCTCCTGGGGGATGTAGCCGAGGACCCGCTCGCCGAGGTCGGCAGCTTCGAAGATGGTCTGTCCCTGGAACTCGCCGTACGGTGCCGATGTCGGTCCCGGCTGTGCGGTCCAGGTCTGCCCGTCGGGGTTGGCGTCCTCGAGCATCGAAAGCAGCCGGACATCCCAATGTGACGGATAGCCGCCGAACGGCTTGGTCTCGACATTGTTCCACCACATGAGTTCCTGGCCGGGGGAGTGGGTCCAGGTCGACTTGCACGACATCGTGCAGGTCTGGCAAGCAATGCACCGGTTGATGTTGAACACGGCCGCGAACTGCCGGTCGTAGACCCCGCCTTCGTGCCGGTACTCCATCTCCCTTCCGAGATGCCAGTTGTGAACCGTCGCCATCAGGCTCTCCTCTCGTTCGGGAACACCGAGGCGATGGCCTCCTGGACGAATCCGAATCCGTATGCCGAGAACATGCGGTACAGCGCCGCATACTCGGGCTGGGTGAACAGGCTTGCAATGGCGTCGGCCTTCCATCCGACCATCGCGTATTCCTCGACGAAGCAGCGTGCCGCGAGCTCGTCCTTGGCACGATCGGTCGGGTAGGTGACACCGACGAGCTCCATCGGGTCTTCGGCTTCGACTTCCTTTTCGATCAGGTGGTCCCGGTCGATCTCGGGTCGGACATCGAGCAGACGGACCGGTTGCCAGGTTGTCGTCATGCCGAGCTCCCGTTCACCGTTGTGAGGCCACCCATGATGTAGCGCTGCATCACCGCGTCCTCACCGCCAGGGCTCTCGCCGGTGGTCCCCGGCGCCCACGGACCCACACCGCCGAGTCCTCCCGATTCCGCTTTCTGGATGCGCACGAGCGTCTCTTTGGGTGTCGTGTTGATGGCGTGGTTGTCGACATCGAAACCGAAGACGAACCCCATCGCTGCTGCCTTCTTGTGGAACAGGCTGTCGGTCTGGTGCATCGGTGGTGCCCAGCCCCGCGTGATGCTCTGCTGGGAGCCGTGCCGGAAGCTCGCCTGGTAGCCGTTGGGGGACAGCGCCCGGCCGTCGGCACGCTCCTTTTGTGCCCTCACGGTGAGTGGGGTCGCCATGTAGAACGCATGCTTGAGCATCGTGACACCCGCCGGGTACGCGTGGTTGTACGAGACACGCGCCATCAGGCGAGCGACCTCGGCGAACTCGGCGTCGTCCTGCCAGCCCTTGAACGGCCGGTCGGCGGGGTTCGCATCGACCCAGACATAGTCGCCGTTGTCGATGCCGAGCCTTCTCGCGTCGTCGGGGTTCATGTGAAGCTGGGTATCGCCGACGCCGGGGAGTCGTTGATCCTCGCGATACGGGTCGGAGAAGTTCGAGTTCCAGATCCAATGCCAGTCGGTGACGGCCCACGACGAGTGGACCGAATGGCGTGACTTCGGGGTCAGGCACAGGAATTCGTAGCCGTCCACATACAACGGGTTCGTGGTCGCCTTGACCTCACTCCACGGCATCATCACATTGCGGACCTGGCGACGGTCTGCATCGATATCGTCGAGCGGAATGCCGTAGTCCTGCGGCCGTAGGAACGGGCTCGTCGACACGATCACATTCGGCAGATACGGGGTCGCTTCGACCGCCTCGCGATGCACGATGAGGTTCTCGCCGTACTCGATCGCTTCTGGCGTGTCGACATATGCGTTCATCCGGCCCGTGTCCGTGAAGAACGGCTCAGCATCGAGGATCTGCTCGTAGAACGGGATCCTCGGAAGGGTCCGGTACTGCATGAGCGCGCCACCGGGCTCCCCGTAGGTGCCACCCATCACATCTTCGACCGTGTAGCCGTCGGTGGTGAACGAGGCATCCAGGACCCGGTTGAGGTACACCTCGGGCCTGCCTTCGGTGGCGAACTTGAAGTAGTCAGAGAACCGTTGCTCACCCGTGTGCGCAGCAAGGGCCTCGGCGATCCCTGCGAACACGGCCACATCGTCCCGACTGTCGTACAGCGGATCGATGCCACCATGCCACATCTGCAGGAACGGATTCGAACAGGACCCGGCCATCTCCACGGTCTCGAACTCGAGCCAGCTGTTGACCGGCAGGATCACATCGGCATACTCGGCCGAGGCCGTCCATTCGATCTGCTGGTCGACGATCATGTCGACCTTCGGGTTGACATTGTGGACGAGTTCGTAGGCCCACTTCGCCTGGTTGATGAGGTTGGCGTTGTTGTACCAAAGCACCTTGGTCGGGGTGGGGAGGTGGCTCGTTCCCGTGAAGACCCTGCGGCCCCCAGACGGTGTATCGACCACGAGCGGGCGGTCACCGTATCCCCAGTATGCGGTCTCCTCGCCGTGGATCGTGTGGCGCTGCGTCTCGGGGGTGTACACGGCGTTCTCGTCGAGCAGCGGGTTGAACGGATCCTCGTTCACATAGCCGCCCACGCCCGGGCCATACCAGGGGGCGGCGTGGAAGATCCCGCCCTTGTAGTTGCCTGCCCAGGTGCTCACGCCCGCACCCGGCTTGCCGACATTGCCGGTCAGCATCGCAACCATGTACACCGCCCGGTTGTGGAGCGTCGCATGGAAGTAGTGGTTGATGCCCTCGCCGACATGGATCCCGACAGGCTTGATCGTTGCGATGTCCGTGATGAGGCGTTCGACGAGATCCCTCGGGGCGCCCGTGATATCGACGACGGTGTCGAGGTCGTAGTCCTTGAGATGTTCACGGTACATGGTGAGCCCGGTGGCGACCTCAACCGTCGACCCGTCGGCAAGGGTGAGCTCACCGCGGAAGTCGAGCATCGGGTCGATACCCGCAGCCGTCATCGTGTCTCCGATGTCCTCGCGGGTGATCGCGACGGGTGCACCGCCGGACGACATCACGACCCGATCACCGGTCTGTTCGTACTGTTCGGCTGTCATGCCGTGGACGGTGAAGCTCACCGCGTTCGATGCAAGCTGTGGTGTGTACCCCGCGAACAGCTCGTCGGCACGGAGCCGCTGGAGCGTGTCGAGACGAACGAGGAGGGGGAAGTCGGTGAAGCGCTTGACGAAGTCGGTGTCGTACAGGTTTCGGTCGATGAGTTCCTTCGCGATTCCGAGGAACAGCGCCGTGTCCGACAGGCCTGCCCGCACGGGGATCCAGTAGTCGGCCTTGGATGCCTGGGGTCCGTACTCGGGGACGATGGACACGACCTTGCCACCGCGTTCGATGATCTCCTGAAAGAAATGGCTCTCGGGCATCTTATTCTCGACGAGGTTCTTGCCGACCTGGATGAGCAGCCTCGAGTTGCGAAGGTCTGAGAAGTCGGTCTCGGAGGTTTGGAGGCCGTGCACGAACGGAAACCCGGGGGCCTGGTCGCCGCGCCATGTGTACTCGGACCAGTCCCTTGCACCCATCGCCTCGTCCGGCTCGACGCCGCGCACTTTCGCGTCGAGAAGCGACAACATGTTCGCGAATCGGAACAACCCGAACTTCCCTGCGACGCCGTGGATCGGAAGGGACGAGCCGAACTTCATGGTTCGGACTCCAGACTCCTCCCAGAACTCGAGCATCTCGGGTTCGTACCCGTCGGCTTCGATCAGCCGGCGGTGACCTTCTTCGCCCGAGTAGGTCTCTGCGATCGCTTCGAGGCCCCGGGCGACATAGTCGTCGATCTCGGCGGTATCCATGGGAATGAACTCATCCTGGGAGCGCTGATCGAACTTGTAGGTGGTGCGCAACTCCGGGTTGTCCGAAAGCGATGGGAACCCGTCGTCCGCCCACTGCTTCCAACCGGCACGCAGCATCGGTGTGCGGAGCCGGTACGGCCCGTACACGCGCCGGTGGACCGTGTACCCCTTGAGGCAGCCCCTGGGGTTCCACGCCACCGACGAGGTGTTGCCCTGGGGATCGCCGTACTTGTTGCCGTCGTAGTTCTGCTCGATGCGGATGACGATGCCGTTACGCACGAATGCCCGCAGGCGGCACATGTGGGTGTCGTTGGGGGCACAGATGAAGGTGAACGAATCGTCGTAGGCGTACTGATCGCGGTAGATGGATTCCCATTCCCGGTTGGGGTAGAAGACGAGCGGGTTGTCGATCCCCGGGGCCGCCTGGAAGAAGGTCATGGCCTTGTCGAATCCCTGCGCCGCAACATAGGTACCGGCCGCTGCGATCGCCGAGCCCTTGAGGAACGTGCGTCTTGTTACTTTCTTCACATGCCCTCCGTATTTGCGTCGGCAGCCTAACACAGTTTGTGAGTTCATATACACTCAACTAATGAATCTTCCAGATTCCAGATGTCAGAGGCCAGATGCCAGATGCCAGAGGCCAGATGCCAGAATTCAGATGTCAGATGTCAGATTTCAGATTTCAGATTTCAGATGTCAGAACTCAGATTCCAGATATCAGATGTCAGAGGCGGGTTTCAGGGGTTGGGTGGTTCCTAGCCTTGGGGCGGCACATCGAGACAGGAGGTTGGGGTGACTGATTGGGGACCCTTCTCACTTGCAGGCAAGAACGCGATCGTCACCGGTGGCGGTGCCGGCATCGGATGGGCATGTGTGGAACGCATGGTCACCGCTGGGGCGTCAATCGTGCTTGCCGACCTCGACCCTGACCAGGCTGCTGGCAAGGTCGCAGGGCTCGATCGTCCCGACGCGGTTTCAGCGATCGCCGTCGATGTCACCAACTCCGACGCCGGTCGAACGCTCGTGGATCACTGCGTTTCGAAGTTCGGAAAGGTTGACATCCTCGTCAACAACGCGGGCATCTATCCGATGGTTCCGATGCTCGAGATCGACGAGGCGTTGTTCCGCAAGGTGATCGATGTGAACCTCGTGGGTCTCGCGTTCATCTCGAAGGCGGTTGCGGAGCACATGATCGAAGCCGGAGGCGGCGGAAGGATCATCAACATGGCGTCGATCGATGGGCTCCATCCTTCCATGGTGGGCCTCGCTGCGTACGATGCATCCAAAGGCGGTGTCGTGATGTTCACACGGAACCTCGCGCTCGAACTGGCTCCGCACGGGATCGCCGTGAACGCGATTGCGCCAGGTGGGATCACCACCGAGGGCACCGAGGCGTCCCGGACGGCCCCAGAGGGGATGACGGTCGAAGAGATGGAGGCACTTGCGGCCCAGATGCTCGCTGCGAAGGTTCCGATGGGCAGGATGGGGGAGCCGCATGAGATCGCAAACGCCGTCGTGTTCCTCGCCTCGGAGGCTGCGAGCTACATGACGGGTGAAGTCGTCGTCATTGACGGAGGCACACTCCTCACATAGTTCACATAGTGGTCACCGGGTCACGACCGTCTCGCATTCGTGTGAGCAGATGGCTGTGCTGGATCGATCCGCTCCGATAGCATCGGGCCGACCTTGCGACCCCGGAGCAGCATGGACAAGGCAGCGCATCACCCGTGGACGGTCTTTGACGACGACCCTCGCCATGTGGATCGCTTCGGGATGCTGCTGCTGCTTGCGATCGCTGCGGCCATCACCTTGTCCCTCGTGGATCTGCGATCCGAGCCGGGAGACCTTGCCGCAGAGGTCGGCGTCCTCGCGGTGTCGGTCTTCGTCGGGGGAACCCTCGTCGTCGGCCTGCGGTCATCCGGGGTTGCGAAACGCTGGCGCGTCCTTGCAGAGACCCTGATCGGTATCGGGATCGCCGTATCGGTCGTGGTGTTCGTCATCAATGTCGCTGGCGGTACTGCCGATCGATCCTTGGTGCATGGGCGACTCTCCGTTGTGTGGGTCGCGGTCGCTGCCCTCGTTCCCGTCGTGGTGATTCGCAGACTTGCCCGGCACCGGATCGTGACGCGGGCGACGCTGTTGGGGGCAGTTGCCGCCTACATCCTCATCTCGCTGACTTTCTGTTTCATCTTCCTCTCCGTCGATTCGTATTGGGGGCCCTTCTTCGTGTCCGGGGTCGAGCCGACGCCATCATTCATGTACTTCAGCCTGGTGACGATCTCGACCCTCGGCTACGGCGACCTGTCCGCCGCGAGCCACTTCGGTCAGTTGGTGGCCGCGCTCGAAGCGGTGCTCGGGCAGGTGTACCTCGTGACGATCGTCGCGATGATCGTGTCAGGCTTCGTCTCGCAACGCCGGCACGACGCAGCCACCGGGGAGCACCCGAACCGCGAGTAGCCGCCCCGAAGTCGGTCCCCGCTGGCTGAGAGATGTGCCATTCCCAATCTCAGCGCTTTGGAATCCGCTGCGCCGGTCGGTACAGTCCCGACCCAGGAACGGATCGGGCGCGCCAGTGTCGGCACGCAGGCAGGTGGAGCCAGTGGCACGGATCATCATGCTGGGGGGCATCATCGGGACGATCCTGATGACGATGTGGACCCTTCGGACCGCGAAACGCCCCACCCGGATCCGGAACGGCTTCGACATCGCCAAGCTGGTGATCACCGCGGGCGTGATCGTCTTCATGGGAGTCATCGTCGGGGTCCAGACACCGCTTGCGCTCGCGGTTGGGGCAAGCATGGTGGGACTCGTCGTCGGGCTCCTCCAGGGCCGCAACCTCACCGTCGAATTTCGGGACAACAAGGTGTACGCCGTCCGCACCATGGTCGGGATCGCCGTATGGGCTGCCGGACTCGTTGCGATGCAAAGTGCAGGGATCATCAACCGGACCGGTGTGTTTCGGGTCGGTCAGGGCATCGCGCTGTTCGGGGCGTTCGTGACCCTCGGGCTGATCTTCGGGCGATCGGGACCCATCAGAGTCGCCCGAACCGGTGCCACCGCGAAGGCAGCGGCCGTCGCTGCCGTGCTCATCCCGGTCGTTGTGTTCGGCTCGATGCTCGGTGGTTCGGCGCTCGCCCAGACGGACAGCGATCTTTGCGACTTCACACCGTCCGACGGCTACTGGGGACAATCACCCGATGGTGTCCGATTCGACATGCAGGTGCTCGGCATCGTCTCGTTCGATCCGAACCCCCAGGGCGCGACCGCCGCATGTTCGAACACCCACCAATTCAACTGGGGCGACTACCTCGCCGTCGGCGTGTACTTGATGCCGGACCCCGCAACGGCCCAGGCCGAAGTCGCTCGGATCACCCAGGAAGCCCAAGGCGTCGCGAACGAGGTGGGAACGCTCGCAGGGACAGGCGCCGCCGCCGTGCTCGACCCCGACATTGTGAGGATCAGCTTCGACTACGCCGAACTCTGGATCACCGATGTGGGGCCATACCTCGCGTTCGCCAAGACCGACCGGTACGGTCAGGGCGCCCAGCTCGAGGAGACCGAAACCGTGATGACGGAGCGGTTCGGTGAGGTCTTGTCGAATCTCGGGTCCGGGCCGGCTCCGCCGCCGACGACCACCCCCGGAACGACACAGCCACCGGACACGCCCGGCACGACCTCTGGGGACTCCACCGACGGGACCACGACGACGCTCGATGTCGACGCCATCGGTCAACCGTTTCCCGATGACGACGATCCGCTCGGGTGGCTCACTGAAGGGGACATCAACACCGATGAGGGCGCCGCGGCAGCGGTTGCTGCTGTTGCGGCGGCCGTCGCGGTCGGGCTCGTCACGCTCGCAGAGGGCCAGCAGACCCTTGCGGATCTCTTCGACCGGCCACCCCAGACGCCTGGCAGCGGTGGACTCGTCGACGAGTATGGCGATCCGCTCGTCCCGAGAGAGGACGGCCTGTACCCGTGGGACGACGGGACGACGGTGCGGTGGGTGCCCGAAGCCGAGGCAATCGAGCTGATCGATCGCGCCCGCCAAGCCCGCGCCCGCAACGCCGCCGAAGAGCTTGCACGGCTTGACCGACACCGGGTGAGAGCTGAACAGGACTGGGCGACATACACGGAGGACTTCCGCGAACGGATGGCCGACGCGAGGGCGCGCCTCGAGCGCGAGCGGGCCGAGCGCGCCGCACGCATGGCACGCGCCGAACGGCTCCGAGATGTGATCGAGGACCGTGCGGGGGATCCCGTGTACGACCGAATGCTCGACCGGCTCGAACGCGACCCTGCCCCTTCCGATGAGGACTTCTGGCGGATGCGCACCGTCCTCGCCACGACGATCAACGACGAGGCAGCGATCGACAAGCTCGGCGACGCGGGGGTCGTCCGGATGACCGTCGAGGGCATGCAAGAGGATGCCGCGTGGCTTGCCGAACAGGTGGGAACCGCAGCGGCGGGGCCCTTCGGGGGTGCGATCGCCGGATGGGCCGTGAGGAACCCGGAGATGCCGGTACGCATCGCGATCGCGTGGGCAACCGGGGGAGCGTCCGAGGTGATCCTCGCGCCGATCGATGTGTACCGGACCCTCGAGGCCGCTGCGGACCAGAAGATGGCGGACTCGAACCGGGACCTCACCGCTGGTGAGATCACCTGGGAGGTGGGGAAGGCCGTCTTCACCGAGTACATCACGGGGAAGATCGGTCGCGCATTCGGCGGGAAAGCCCCCGAAGACCTGCCACGGATCAACCGCCTGCAGCGCACCTACATGCCAGAGGTCGGCCTTCCCCCACCCAACCTCGCCCTTCGCAAGCTCAACCCCGGCGATGTGATCCCTCCCCGCCTGCTGAACCAGGCCGGCTACACCGCCGACCACCTGGAACGCCTCGCCGACTTCTCGCGGCGACGGAATGTGGTCGTCGCGTCGCGGACGACCAATCCGTATTCGCTGCGCCACCTGCAAGCAGGCGACGCGATCCCCAAGCCCCTCAGCGTCAAGTCCAAGACCATCGGGGACCTCGACACCTACCTCGGGGCGAACCCCAAGCACCGGGGCACGGTCGGGCTGTTCGAACCAAAGATGCCCGACACTTCCAACATGAGCGACGAGCTCGCCGAAGCGGTCGCGAGTCGATACTCGCAACGCCTTGCCGAATTCAAAAAGGCGGGCGACATCCCGATTGGGCGGAGCGCCGCGGCAGAATCCGGGAGTTCGATCTACCGGGAGGGAGGCAGGGTCTTCGACACCAAGACCGGGAAACCCTTCGCCGGAGACATGGACATGGTGTACATGAAGGACGCGACAACCGGCGAGATCATCACCGGGCAGCGCCTCGCCGACCTGTCCGCCGAAGCCCAAGACCTCGGGCTTGCGGAACACGGTGTCGAGATGAACGCGGTCCAAGACATCTTGAAGGCCAAGGGCCTCCAGCCGGGCGATCCGGGGTTCCGGAGGGCGTTCGACGAGGCCATGGAGCTCCGCAACAACCTCGAAGGCGCCACGGTCCACGGAGGCGAGATCGTCGTAGAGATGGGTACCGGCGGCCGCCTGTCCATGGGCCCCTCCCAAACCGAACTGATGGGCATGTACTGATGGTCCGCTACGAGATCAAGAGGAGACTGCGATGACCGACACCCCGATCCGATACGCGATGACGGACCATCAGATGGCTGCCGCGATCACCCTCGCCGGGCTCCGCCCAAGCGGCGTTGTGCTCGGCGCCCAGATCCACATCGAGCACGCCGCTGCGGCACTGCAAGGCTCCGAGCTCGTCGACGACCACGGCACCCTCCTTCCGGCCGTTGAGCGATCACTCCAGATCCTGAGCCATCCAACCCATGTTCTTTCCGCAATGTCGACCGTCACCGGGTCCGATACCTGGCGCCGGATGGAGGTTGCGTCGAATGACCGGGGATGGGTGGCGAAGGCGACCACCGATGGCGGATACGAGTTGCTCCTCCTCGAGACGCCAACCGGCGTGGCGGTCGTCGTTGACGACTTCTTCGACCTGACGACCTTCGTGTCGCCTTCGGAGGCGACCGAAGCGACCCTGACACCGAACGGATGGTGGGGGATGCTCGCTGCGACCGACCTTCGTCGCGCAGCGAACCTGCTTGCCGAGCTCGACCGATCGGGACCCGCAGGCACGGTGCTGTCCGAGGACGCGATGATGGCGACGCTGTCGACCGGTGCAGCGAGCAACGATACGCGATGGTTGGTATCGGCCATGATGCCGCTTTCGCCGATCCGACCGACCGCCCAGTTCGTCAGAGGCCGTCGACGAGCTCATCGCTGCTGGCCTTGCAGGATCGACGCCCAATGGTCCCATGTTCACCGAAGCCGGGATCTCGCTTGCGAACGGCCTTGCCCAAACGATGGTGTTCGGATCGATCACCCAGAGCATCGTGGTTGGCAACGAGCGGGCCCGGATCGCCGAGTTGTCGGTGTTCCGCGGGCCGCTTCGGCTTCTTGTCGGCATGTGGACCGGGCTCGGCACGGAAGCACCAACGGTGACGCTCGCCGAACCGAGCTCCGACACGGCGGTGAACATGGTCCGGGATCTCGTGCGACTCGCAGCCGAGCAGCTTCCGGCACCGCCAGCCTGAGGTCCGCGGCACGGAAGCGAGATTGCCTCTTGCATTCGGGAACGAAACCGGATCTACTGCGCGCATGCACGATACCGAGACACCCCGATCGCGACTCACCAAGCTCGACAAGTCGATCCTGGTTCTTCAAGTCGGCGTCGCCACGACCTTCGGCATCGTCGGTTTCGTACAGACGAACGACCCGGACTGGGGATCCCTCCAGCGTCTCGTGATCCTGTTCATGCTCGGCCTTTGGTTCGGTGGTATCGCTGGCTCGGCCGCGATCGCGCTCCGGTTCGCTTCACCGGTTGTCCGTGCCGTCATCTTGATTGTCGGGCCCTTCCTCGGCCTGCTCATCCTGGTCGGCTGGTCATACCTCGGCGCCTGAGCGATTGTCAGCGTTGGTCGCCCCGTGTCCCTCGCGTGGCGTATCGGTAACCTCGCGCGGATGGCAATCATCCGTGCGACGAGGCGACCGCGATCGGTACGCGCAGCGGCATCGGTTGTGGTGGTCCTTGTCGCACTCGCGGCGGCGGGCTGTTCGGCGAACCCATCCCGCGAGACGGTGCTCGTGTCAGCCGCTTCGTCGCTTGCCGACGCCTTCGAAGAGCTCGCAGCGGCCTTCGAGCAGCACACGCCGGGGGTCGAGGTCGATCTGAATCTCGGCGGGTCGTCCACCTTGCGCGACCAAATCATCGAAGGCGCACCGGTCGATGTGTTCGCATCTGCGAACATCGGCGCCATGGAAGCAGTTCTCGCAACACTCGACGGTGCGTCGTCGTCAAGGGTATTTGCGCTCAACACGCTCGAGGTCGCCGTACCGAGGGGCAATCCTGCCGCCGTGACCGGGCTCGCCGACTTCGCCGACGAAGACCTGTTGATCGGCCTGTGTCTCGAAGCTGTGCCGTGCGGGGACTACGCGAGGCGATCCCTGCGATCGGCAGGGGTCGTACCGGCTGTTGACACCGAGGAACCAGATGTTCGGTCCCTGATGCTCAAGATCGAGTTGGGAGAAATCGATGCCGGCATCGTCTACCGGTCCGATGTGGTTGCCGCCACAGGCGCGGTCGACTCGATCCGGATCCCCGACGAACACCAGGTGCCGGTCACCTACCCGATTGTGACGGTGGCGAATCCTCCGTCGAAGCTCGGAGAGGCGTTTGTCGCATATGTGCTGTCGGATGAGGGTCGGGCGATCCTCGCCTCGTACGGTTTCGGGCTGCCCTGATGTCGAAGCGTCGAGCTCACCGGGTCGGTTCGCCGCCGCGTACGGTCGTTGTTTTTGCAGTGGCAGGGATCGCGTTCCTCGTCGTGCCGATTGTGGCGCTGATCGTCCGCACGCCGTGGGCCGAACTCGGCGGGCTGCTCACCAGAGAGATGGTCGTCGACGCGCTGCGGATCTCGATCGTTGCGTCGGTTGCGGCGACGGCCATTTCCTTCGTTATCGGCGTGCCCGTCGCCATCGTCCTTGCCCGGACCGAGTTTCCCGGCAAGAACCTCGTTCGTGGCTTCGTGCTGCTCCCGATCGTGGTGCCACCCGTCGTCGGCGGTGCCGCGCTGTTGTTCGCTTTTGGGCGAAGGGGAGTGATCGGCGGCCCGCTCTACGACCAGACCGGCATCGTGCTTCCGTTCTCGATCTGGGGTGTCATCATGGCGGTCACCTTTGTCGCCATGCCTTTCGTCATCGTCACGGTGGAGTCGGGACTCCGGAGCCTCGACACGAAGTACGAGAACGCTGCCGCCACCCTCGGTGCAGGCAGGTGGATGGTCCTTCGGCGCGTGACCCTTCCGTTGTTGCTTCCGTCCCTGCTTTCGGGTCTCGCGTTGAGTTGGGCGCGAGCGTTCGGAGAGTTCGGGGCGACACTCACCTTCGCTGGGAATGTGAGCGGGAAAACCCAAACGATGCCACTCGCCGTGTTCGTGGCGCTCGAGTCGAATAGGGAGATCGCCGTTGCGATCAGCCTCGTCATGGTTGCGGTGGCTCTCGCCGTGCTGCTCGTGCTGCGCGACCGGTGGTGGAGGACGCCATGAGCGACAGCGGACTCGTCGCAGACATCGGTGTTGAACACCCCGGCGGGTTCGTCCTCGATGCTGCATTTGCGATCCCACCCGGGGGAATCCTTGCGATGGTCGGACCAAACGGCGCAGGCAAGTCGACCATCGTCTCGGCGCTGTGCGGACTTATTCCCCTTGACCGGGGTTCTATCCGTCTTGGCGGTCGCGTGCTCGCCGATCACGGCACGGGAGCGTCGGTTGCGGTGCACGATCGCCGGATCGGCGTCATGTTCCAAGACGACACCCTCTTCCCGCATCTCACGGTACGGCGCAACATCGAGTTCGGGTTGAGGGCAACGGGCCAAGAACCGGCGGTCACGGCCGAGATGGGCGAACGGTGGCTCGAACGCCTCGACCTCGCAGCTCACGCCGAGAGGCTCCCGGGAGAACTGTCGGGAGGAGAGGCTCGGAGGGTGGCGCTGGCTCGAGCGGTCGCAACGAACCCGGATCTCCTCATCCTCGACGAGCCGCTCACTTCGCTCGACATCACGACCAGAACAACGGTCCGCAGGGCAGTCGCCGAGTTCCTCGAAAGCTTCGAGGGTCCTTCCCTCGTGATCACACACGAACCGGCGGATGCCTTCATGCTGGCTGACAGTATCTGCATCGTCGAAGGCGGTCGTATCGTCCAGACGGGGACTGCCGCGGAGATCCGTCTCCGTCCGGGGACGCCGTACGCAGCCGATCTCGTCGGAGTCAACATGTTCGCCGGAAGTGCCGACGGGGGCACGGTCGTCGTTGGCGAATACCTCCTTTCGATCCCGGACCGCGACCTCGCTGGCGCCGTGACGGTGACGATCCACCCGCGGGCCATCGCCCTCCATCGAACCGAACCTGAGGGGAGTCCGAGAAACACCTGGGCGACCGCCGTCGTCCACTTGGAGGACCTCGGGGATACGGCACGCATCGAAACCGGACTGCCCCTTCCCGTCACGGCAGAGGTGACGACCGAATCGGTCCGTTCGCTCGGACTTGCGATCGGAGTACCCGTCTGGGTGTCGGTCAAGGCGACCGAAATCGGCGTCCGCGACTCGTAGAGGGCTGTGCCAGCGAGGCGCAGCGACAGACCACTGGCGCTACCCTCCGGCGGATGGGCAGCCTTTCTTTCGCCGAGATCATGACGATCGTGGTTGTGATCCTGATCATCTTCGGGCCGAACCGGCTCCCTGAGTTTGCGAAGCGGGTCGGGAGCCTCCTGTCGAAGGCACGACAAGTCACCTCCCAGTTCGCCGAGGAGATGTCGCGTGAGTGGGGGGAGGCAGTGAATCCGATCACCGCCGCGCGCGACGATCTCAAAGGCATCAGGGATGATCTCCGTCAAGCCGGCGCCACCTTCACCAGCGATTTGGGCGAGACGAACCTCAGCGGGTCCGACCCCGCGCGTCAGCAGTTCGAAACTGGCCCTTCCGACCGTCCAGCCACGCCGCAGGAAGAGCTTCCACCGGCGGAAGCCGACGACACCGAGGATGCCGGATGACCGCGGCCACGATGCCGTTCTCCGAGCACCTCGTCGAGTTGCGCAAGCGTCTGATTCGATCGGTGATCGCCGTCGGTGTCGGCACGGTCATCGCGTTCTTCTTGAACGAGCAGATTCTCGATCTGTTGATCGAGCCGTACCGCAAGCTCGACCCCGACGCTGCCCTCGCAACCTTCAAGGTGACCGAGGCGTTCAGCGTCGTGATGCGCCTGTCGTTGTGGGGTGGACTGGTCCTTGCGAGCCCCGTCATCACCTATCAGGTCTGGCGCTTCATCGAGCCTGCACTGTCGCCTCGGGAGAAGCGTTGGGTAATCCCCATGGTCGGCGTCCTCGCCTTCCTCTTCCTTCTCGGAGTGTTCGTGGGGTACCTCGCTCTCGAACGGGGCCTCAACTTCCTCCTCGACTTCGGTGGGGACGCCCTCGTCCCCGTGATCGGCGCCGATTACTACCTGCGGTTCGCGATGCGGTTCCTGCTCGCGTTCGGCCTCGCGTTCCAGTTTCCGGTCTTCCTGTTCGGCGCCGCTGCCTTCAATCTGGTGACGAGCCGTCAGCTGCGGTCGTCGTGGCGTTGGGCGCTGGTGCTGATCCTGATCGCTGCGGCCCTCATCACCCCGAGCGGTGATCCCTTGACGCTCATGATGCTCGCCGTTCCCCTGTACATCCTCTACGAGGCTGCCATCCTTGCGATCAAGTTTGTGCTGAAGAAGTGATTCTCCGCCCCGGCGGAGAATCAATTCTTCAGTTCACTGTTCACTGTTGACTGTGAACGGTTCACAGTTCACGGTGCACCGCTCAGGCGTCCTGTTCTCACATGACACGCCGCGAAGTGGTCGGCATCGGTGTCCGATTGTTCGAGCTCGGGCACCTCGGTGTCGCAGACTCCTTCGACCGCGATCGGGCATCTCGGATGGAAGAAGCAGCCCGATGGAGGATCGATCGGTGACGGCACTTCGCCCTGGAGAATTGTCCGGTTTCGCGGCCGTTCCGGATCCGGGATCGGAATCGCCGAGAGCAGGGCCTCCGTGTAGGGATGGAGCGGGTTTCGGTACAGGTTCTCACGGTCGGTCAGTTCGGCGCTCCGACCGAGATACATGACCGCTACCCGGTCCGAGATGTGCTCAACGACCGCGAGGTTGTGCGCGACGAACAGCAGCGTGAGGTCCAGTTCGGCTTGGAGCTCCTTGAGCAGGTTGAGTACCTGGGCTTGCACGGACACATCGAGCGCAGACACCGGCTCATCAGCGACCACGAAGTCCGGTTCGAGGATCAGCGCACGCGCAAGTCCGATGCGTTGGCGCTGACCTCCGGAAAACTCGTGCGGGAAACGGCTTGCGTGATGTCCCTCGAGGCCGACGAGTTCGAGCATGCGCTTGACGCGTGCCCTGCGCTCGTTCTTGTCACCGATGCCATGGAGCCTGAGACCTTCTGAAATGGAGTTCCCGACCTGCGTGCGCGGGTCCAGCGATGAATACGGATCCTGGAAGATGATCTGAACACGCTTTCGGAACGGTCTGAGTTCCTTGCCGCTGAGATGGGTGACATCCGTTCCGTCGAAGACGATCGAGCCTGCCGTTGGTTCGAGAAGCCGCGTCACAAGCCGACCGAGCGTCGACTTGCCACAGCCGGACTCGCCGACGAGGCCAACGGTTTCCCCGCGACGGATCGACATGGTGACCCCGGCAACCGCGTTGACGGTGGCGATCTGACGCTGGAAGACGCCGCCCTTCACTGGGAACTCCTTCACGAGGTCGGTCATCTCGACCAAGATCTCACTCATCGCGACTCACTCCCCGTTGCTCCCTCGGGCCCACCGCGATAGCTGTGCCGTGCCCGCGCCGCCTCAGGATCGAAGCTGCCGTCCTCGCCATACAGGAAGCAGCGCACGGCGTGCCCGGGCGCCACTGCTCGAAGCTCCGGCACCTCCTCGACGCAGACCGTGAGCTGGTGTTGGATCCGCGAAACGCACCGCGACGCGAACCGGCATCCCTGTGGGAGATCGATGAGGTTCGGCACGATGCCAGGAATCGTCTCGAGCGTATCGACACTGGAACCAAGCACCGGGATCGACGCGATGAGGCCCTGTGTGTAGGGATGCTTCGGACTCTTGAACAGCGTTCGAACATCGGTCTCTTCGACGATCTCGCCCGCATACATGACGGCGACCCGGTCTGCCATCTCGGCAACCACGCCGAGATCGTGTGTGATGAGAATGACGGCCGTGTTCGAGTCGTTCTTCAGGTCACGGATCAGGTCGAGGATCTGGGCTTGAATCGTGACATCCAAAGCCGTGGTCGGTTCGTCGGCGATGAGGAGCTCCGGCTCACATGCCAGCGCCATGGCGATCATGACCCGCTGTGCCATGCCGCCCGACAGCTCGTGCGGGTATGCCGCCGCCCGGGACACGGGATCGGGTATGCCGACTTTGGTGAGCATCTCGATGACCCGTTCCTCTTCGACCTCTTTGGGCCAGCTGCGGTGGAGCTCGAACACCTCCCTGATCTGGGCCCCTGATCGATAGACCGGGTTCAGCGCACTCGTCGGTTGCTGGAAGATCATCGAGATGTGCTCTCCACGCAACCGCCGCACTTCATCAGGTGTCATCGCGGCGATGTCTCGCCCGTTGAACAGGATCTCACCGGCAACGATCTCACCGGGGTGTGGGATGAGGCCCATGATCGAAAGGGACATGACCGACTTGCCGCAGCCGGACTCGCCCACGATGCCGAGGACCTCTCCACGCTTCACCGCGAGCGACACTTCATCGACGGCCTTGACGACGCCGTCGCGGGTGTCGAAATGCGTCTTGAGCCCCTTGATCTCGAGCAAGTGTTCGGGGGCTGCCGATGGATCGGGATGCTGCGCCGGCTCGGTCGCCATGATCGATCCTTTACCGGTTGAGGGTCGGGTCGAGGGCGTCGCGCATGCCGTCTCCCATGAGGTTGAATCCGAGCACGGTGATCATGATCGCGAGCCCCGGGAAGAAGACGAGGTGTGGTGCGGTGAACAGGTTGTTGCGTTCGGAAGCGAGCATGGAGCCCCACTCGGGGTTTGGGGGTTGGGCACCGAGACCGAGAAACGACAGCCCAGCCGCTTCGAGGATCGCGGTTGCGATGCCGAGTGTTGCGAGCACCACGAGGGGGGTCAATGCGTTGGGAATGACCCGCCGCACGAGGAGCTGCCTTCCGGACGCACCAAGGGCGAGCGACGCCTGTACGAAATCCGATTCCTTGATCGCGAGGACCTGGGCGCGCATGACGCGCGCATATGCGGGAATGGCGACGATTGCGATGGCGATGAGGGCGTTCTCGAGTCCCGGCCCGAGGACCGCGACGATAGCTATCGCAAGCAGCAGCGACGGAAAGCCGAGAATCACATCCATGACGCGCATGATGACATTGTCGAGCCATCCGCCGATGTAGCCCGCGATCGCGCCGAACAGGCTTCCCACGATGAGCGCGATGGTCACGGTGAAGAACCCGAGCGTCAGGCTGATCCGAGCCCCGTAGACGACCCTCGAGAACTCATCTCTGACATTCCCGTCGAGCCCAAGAATGTGTTGGGGAAGCTCCTCATCACAGCCGAACGCGTGGACGCACGGGCTGTCGCGGGGGCCGCGTTCGAGTCCGTCCGGATGGTCGATGAGAACCTCGTTCGGTGGATAGGGGGCGATCACCGGGGCGAAGATCGCGATCAGGATGAGCGACACCACGATCCCGAGACCGATCATGCCGGAGGTCCGTCCACGGAATCGTCTGAGCGTGAGGCGCCACTGACTGAGCGGCTTTTCGAGCAGGTCTTCTTTTGCGGCTCGAACTTCGAGCATCTCGACGGCCTTGGTGCGTGAGATCACTGCGAACTCACCCTGATGCGCGGATCCAGATAGCCGTATGACAGATCGACGGCGAGGTTCACAAGCACATAGCCGGCGGCAACGACGACGGTGATGCCCTGCACCACGGCGTAGTCGCGGCCGGTGATCGCGTCGTACAGTGCTCTCCCCACCCCCGCGAGGTTGAACACCGTCTCGGTGAGGACGGCCCCGCCGAGCAACGCGCCGAGCTGGAGACCGATGATGGTCACGACCGGGAGCATCGCGTTGCGGAAGGCATGGCCGCGGATCACCTTCTTTTCGCGTGCGCCCTTCGCCCGTGCCGTACGGATGTAGTCCTTGTTCATCACCTCGAGGAGGGAGCTTCGGGTGATGCGCGCGATGATTGCGAGGGGGATTGTGGCAAGTGCCACGGCGGGCAGGATCATGTGCCTGATCGCATCCCAGAACACATCCCATTGGAAGGTGATGAAGCTGTTGAAGATGTAGAAGTTCGCGATGAACTCGTTGAGACTTGCCCAGAGGGTCCCTTCCTGAGGGTTCCAGCCCCACACCTCGTAATAGGGCGTCGGGAACACGCCCGCCGACAGTCGACCGGAAGGCGGTAATTGGAAGATGGTGTCCTTGAGGACCACCGCGAATAGGTACGCGAGCATCAGCCCCAGCCAGAACACCGGCATGGATACGCCGACATTCGCGAATGCCATCGTCCCTGAATCGATGGCAGTGTTGTGCCTCCTCGCGGCGACGATGCCCATCGGCACCCCGATGCCTACGGCGAGGATCAGGGCCGACACGGCGAGTTCGATCGTCAGCGGGAGCCGTTCGATGAGGATCTGGTTCACGGGCCGGGAAAAGCGGATCGAGTCACCAAGGTTGAATGTCACGACATTCTTCATGTAGATGCCGAGCTGCACCCAGATGGGGTCGTTGAGCCCGTTGGCTTCGTTGAATCGATCGCATGCGGCTTGTGTTGCCCGTTCACCGAGGAGTGATGTGCATGGATCGCCGGGAATGGCTCGGATCAGGAAGAACACGACAACGACGATGCCGATCAGGACAGGTATTGCCAGCAGCGTGCGCCGTGTGATGAAACCGAGCATGGGTGGTGTGGCGGCCTCCGCGGGGGACTGCGCACAATAGAGGACGGGGGAGGCGAGTGCCTCCCCCGTCTCGGTTCGCTATTCGCCCGTGATCAACCGTCAGACGCCGGAGCGTTGACCAGTCCGTTCCACAGGTAGTCGTAGTACTCGAACACACCGCTGTTGCCGACATGCAGCGGCGATGCCGCATCGAGGCCCGCAGTGAACGATGTGATGACATCGTTGGCGTCGAATGTCGATCCGTCATGGAATACGACACCTTGACGCAGCGTGCATGTCCACACCGACAGGTCGGCGTTGGGCTCACAACCGGTCGCGAGTTGTGGCTGGACATTGCCGTCCTTGTCGTACGAGTACAAGGCTTCAACCACTTGGGCACAAGCACGGAGGGACTCACCGTCGGTCTCGTCTGCGCAGTACAGCGAGATGGGCTCGTTGCCCTGGACAAACACGAGGGTGTCCTTTCCGTTGTCCCAGAAGTTGAACATGACCTGACCCCACGGTGGCGCGTACGCACCTTTCACCCCGGCGGTTGCACCGAAGGCGCTTCCTGCGTGGGCGATCGGGACCATCGGGACGAGTTCCTTGATCGCGTTGTTGGCTTGCTCGTACAACGGCTGGGCCACGGAGGCGTCGGCCGTCTCGGAAGCGGTCTTCAACGGTTCATAGATCTCCGGATACGGATCGCCGAACTGGAGGTTCGTCTCCGCGAAGTGGAAATCGAGGAAGTTCGTGATGTGCGGGTAGTCACCAGTCCAACCCAGCAAGTGGATACCGTCGTAGCCACCCGCGGACGATGTCTGGATGAACTCACCGGACTCGACGACCTCGATTGTGGCATCGATGTTCAGGTTGGCCTTCAACTGTGCCTGGATGTCGGCTGCGACATCGCCGGGCGTCGGCAGATAGCCACGCGTCACATCGCGATAGTAGATCGTCGTTTCGAACCCGTCCGGGAACCCTGCGTCCGCAAGCATGGTCTTTGCCGCTGCTGCGTCGAAGTCGTACCAGCTTTCACCCTCACAGCCGAACTGGACCGAACATGGCGTGAAGTGCGATGCGGTCTCCGACCCCGGTGGGTAGAAGGTATCGACGATTCGCTGCCGGTCGATGCCGAGCGCAACGGCCTTGCGAACATTCACATCGCCCCACGGGCCATGCGTGTTCGTGAAGCCCATGTAGAACACATTCGGCTCCGGCTTGTCGAGCAGTTGCAGATTCGGGTCCGACTCGATCGTTGCATAGTCGTCGACTCCGGGGAAGGTCATCCCGTCCGCGGTTCCGGACTGGAGCTCGAGAAGACGGCCAGCGCTCTCCGTTGACCACTTCAGCACGGCCGTGCTGTGCGTCGGGAGCTGCCCGTAGTAGTCGTCGTTGCGTTCGTACACAACGGAGTCGCCTCGCTGCCATTCCTTGAGCTTGTACGGTCCGGTGCCGATCGGGTTGTCGATCGGTGCTCCGCCGGTCGCCTCGAGGTGCTCCTCGGGTTGAATCCCGAAGACGCCGAAAGCGATCTGCGCCAAGAACGCAGGATGGGGACTGCACAGGTCGAACTCGACCGTGTACTGGTCGACCGCCGTGATCTTCTCCACACGCCCGCCGTAGTCACAGCCACCCGCATCGAGGACCTTGCCCTCGAAGGCCATCGGTGGGCTGGTCGTTGTCGTGTCGTCAGTGCTGCTGCTACATGCCGCTGCGACCAGAGCAAGTGCAACAACAGCCAAGAACCAGAGATGTTTGCGTCTCATCGTCTTGTTCCTCCTTGTTTTCAGATGGAAAGGGGGCAGATGAAGCCACCCCCGACTCCTCAACGCTAGCGGAGCGCGTATCCCTTGCGCGGCCAAAAGTCACAGTTGACTGTTGACTGTTGACTGTGAACGGTTCTCAACGCTTCCAGGGGGCGTCGATGTCGGGATCGATCTCGTAGGTGTCGATGGCTTCGGTCACCGTCGCGGGCTCGATGGCACCCTCGACCGCGAGGCCATGCAAGGTGGCGACAACGACATGACGCATGTCGGTCTCGAAGAAGCCGCGGAGCGCTTCACGGGTGTCGCTTCTTCCGAAGCCGTCGGTGCCGAGTGAGGTGAACCGCCTTGGCGCATATGCCGCCACCTGATCGGGCACTATGCGCATGTAGTCGGTGACCGCCACGATCGGTCCGCTTGCCTCCCGGAGCTGGTTCGTGACCCACGGAACCCGCGGCGCTTCCTGCGGGTGGAGCCGGTTCCAGCGGTCGACCGCGAGCGCTTCCTCGCGCAACTGCTTGTAGCTCGTGGCGCTCCACAGTTCGGCACCGACCCCGTAGCGGTCCCACAGTTCCCGTTGAGCGTCCCGCGCAGCGGAGTGCGCAGGTCCCGAGAACAGGATCGTCGCAGGGATGTCCCCACCGGGCCCGTTGTCGAATCGGTACAGCCCGGCGGCAATGCCGTCGGCGGCACCTTCAGGCATCGGGGGCTGCACATAGTTCTCGTTGTAGAGGTCAGGTAGAAGAAGACATCCTCATTGTCGGCATACATCCGATGCAGTCCGTGTTTGATGATGTTGGCCATCTCGTACGCGAACGCGGGGTCATATGCCTTGCACGGCGGAACGACACTCGCGAGGACATGGCTGTGTCCGTCCTGATGCTGGAGGCCTTCGCCGAGGAGGGTGGTCCGCCCTGCGGTGGCCCCGAGCAGGAATCCCCGTGATCTCGCGTCGGCGGCGCCCCACAGCAGGTCGCCGACACGCTGGAAGCCGAACATCGAGTAGAACGAGTAGAACGGCACCATCGGGACACCCCGGGTGGAGTAGGAGGTGGCCGCGGCGATCCAGCTCGCCGTCGAACCGGCTTCGGTGATGCCCTGTTCGAGAATCTGTCCGTCTTTGCTCTCGTTGTACGACAGGATGAGGTTGTGATCGACGGGCTCGTACAGCTGGCCCTGGGGTGCGTAGATCTTGATCTCTTTGAACAGCGCATCCATGCCGAAGGTGCGGCCCTCGTCCGGGATGATCGGGACCACCCGTTGACCGAAGTCGGGCTCTCGGGTGAGGCTGCGCAACAGACGCGTGAATGCCCCGGTCGTTGAGACTTCGATCGTTCCCGAGCCGGCATCGAATTCGGCGAAGGGCGCTTCGGACGGCATGGCGAGCTTTGATCGCAGCGGTACGCCGCGTTTGGGGATCGGGCCGCCCAACTCCGTGCGCCGCGCCATCAGATATTCGTGTTCTGGGGAATCGGGAGCGAACCGCACGAAGGGTGGGATTCCATCATCGATGTCTGCGTCGGGAACCATGTCGTGGAGGTCGAGGCGGTCCCGCAGTTCGAAGATCTGGTCCCGCGAGAGCTTCTTGATCGAGTGGGTCGCGTTCCTCCCCGCCACATCAGGCCCAAGTGTCCAGCCTTTGATCGTCTTGGCGAGGATCACGGTTGGTGCCCCTTCGAGCCTCGTCGCGGCGTGATAGGCGGCATAGATCTTTCGATAGTCGAGGCCGCCGCGACGCAGTGCCCAGATTTCATCGTCGGTCATGTCTGCGACGAGCTGTTGGAGTTCGGGTTCGGGACCGAAGAAATGGTCTCGCACATAGGCCCCGGATTCCGACTTGAACCGTTGGTACTCCCCGTCCACGGACCGGTTCATCTTTTCGACGAGGGCCCCGGTGTCGTCCTTGGCGAGGAGGCGGTCCCAGCCCGAGCCCCAGATGACCTTGATGACATTCCAGCCGGCGCCGCGGAACATCGCTTCGAGTTCCTGAATGATCTTCCCGTTGCCTCGCACCGGCCCGTCGAGACGCTGGAGGTTGCAGTTCACGACCCAGGTCAGGTTGTCGAGTTTCTCACGACCCGCAAGGCTGATCGAGCCGAGCGTCTCGGGTTCATCGGTCTCACCGTCGCCGAGGAACGCCCACACTCTCGACGATGCGGTGTCGTCGATCTTGCGGTTGTGGAGATAGCGCAGGAACTGGGCGTGGTAGATCGAGTTGATCGGCCCCAGCCCCATCGAGACGGTCGGGTACTCCCAGAAGTCCGGCATGAGTCGAGGGTGGGGATACGACGATAGGCCCCCACCGATTTCCTGCCGGAAGTTGTCGAGATCGTCGTCAGAGAGCCGCCCTTCGAGGTAGGCGCGGGCGTAGAAGCCCGGCGCGGCATGGCCCTGGAGGTAGACATGGTCTCCCGGCTGACCATCGGCATGCCCTCTGAAGAAGTGGTTGAACCCGACCTCGTACAGCGTTGCCGACGACGCAAATGTCGACAGGTGGCCCCCGATACCGTCGGCCCTGAGGTTCGCACGCACAACCATGGCCGCAGCGTTCCAGCGCACCATCCTGCGGATCCTCCGCTCGATGTCGGCGTCACCGGGGAACGGCGCCTCCTCCTCGGGTGGGATGGTGTTGATGTACGGGGTCGAGACCGAGCCTGGGACGCCGATGTTGCGGACCAGTGCCTGTTCGGTGAGTCGGGCCATCAGATACCGGGCTCGGGTGGCTCCCTCGACCTGAATCACATCATCGAGCGCCGCAACCCACTCGTTGGTCTCATCAGGATCGATGTCGTGGAGCTGGTGCGTGAATCCGTCGATGTAGATGGGGCGCATGGTCCGAAGCGTAGAGACGCCGGTTTGTTGTCCGGACGCGAGGCGCCCTTGGTGGCGCCGGTGGCATATCGCGCTTGGCCGCTGGAGCGTTCCCGATGATCTCTGCTCAATGACCTCTGCGGGTCCCCCCGTACTTCATGCGCGTATCGGCCATCGAAGCAGGTGTTGCATCGTCGTCGTTGATGCCCGCAGCGACCAGCTCACCGATGAAGAAGGTGTGGGTTCCGCATGGTACGGCTTGAGTGACTACACACTCGAGCCACGCGATCGCGTCATCAAAGATCGGAGCACCGGTCGTGCCCTCGGTGATCGCGTACCCGTTGAGCGTCATCCCTTCCTTGACCGCGGGTTTGGAGAACTTCACGAACGGACGGGTGTTCTCGGCATCCCACAGGTTGATGGTGAAGCTCCCCCCGTCCGAGATGAGCCGGTGCGTGACCGCCACCGTGTCGATGCTGACACCGACGAGGACAGGTTCCTGGGACACCTGGGTGATCCACGATGTGGTCATCCCGTTCCACTCGTTACCCGATCGGGACCCGACCAACGCAAGCGCGTTTGGGATCTTGAAGGTCACCGCGTTGATGAGTTCCGGTTCGAGATGCATCGCCTCGTGATGGGTTGCTTCGCGAATCCTATCCGGCTCGGTCGAGACAGATCCTCGTCGAGATGTCGATGGTGCCGGTCTTCTCGAGGTCGCACGAGCCTTGGAGTTTCTCGACCGCGGCCCGTGTCCCCTTGCCGTAGTCGCCGTCGATCGGGCCCGTATAGAGGGAGAGCTCCGTGAGTTTCTCCTGGAGCGCCTCGACATAGTCGGCGTCGTCGATGAGCAACGGCACCATCGCGGCGTCGGTCTGTGGCCCGAATTCGCCGTCGGCGGTGATTCCCTGCGCCGTTTGGAATGCCTTGATCGCTGCCTGGGTCTCCTCGCCGGCGATCCCGTCGACCTGACCATCGAAGAACCCAAGCGCGATGAGGTCCCGCTGCACCCGGTAGGTCGTGTCCGTCGCCGTCAGCGGCGGTCCCGGGACGGTGGTGGTTGTCGTCGTCGCGGCAATCGTCGTTGTGGTCGCAAGGTTGGTGGTTGTCGTGAACTGGATCGACGACGATGTCGTCGTTGCCTCAGGATCGTCACCACCGCAGGCGGCTGCTCCGAGCGCGACGGCGGCGAGCAGGATGGTCATCCGCACAGCCCTCATGTCGCTCCCTGCTCCGCCGCTCGGCGGCTACCCAGTCGTCCCGCTCTGGTCGACAGAGCGATACGGATCTCGCCTACACCATACCGGCACCGTTCCGTTGGTGCACCCGAAAGCGGACCGCGAAGCTGCCCGCTGCCGGGAGGCAACGGGCAGCAATCGCAATCAACGGTGGCCTGTGATTCAGCCCTCAATGGCGAACTGCACCGACAGCGACACGGCAACGAGCTGTTCACCGGGGCTGATCGGAGTTGCACCATCGGCAGCTTCTGCGAAGGCGATGCTGTCGTAAGCGAAGGGCTGGGGTTGCGGTGCGAAGGTCTCGGAGATCATCGTCGGGGCGCCAAGGGTCACTCCCGCAAGGGACGCAAGCTGTTCCGCCTTGTCCTGTGCATCGTTCCACGCGGCCTGTCGAGCGGCTTCGATGAGGGCGTCGTTGTCCTCGATGGAGAACGAGACCCCCTGAACGGTGGTTTCGTTGCCCCCCGCCGCGGTGGCTGCATCGATCACGGCACCGGCTGTGTCGAGATCGCGGATCTTGACAATTACCTGGTTGTTGACCTCATAGCCGATCAGCGTCTGGGTTTCGTTGCGCCAGTCGTACTGGGGGTAGACCGAGTAGTTGGCCGTCTGGATGTCTTCTTCGGCAACGCCGTTGGCCTTCAACGCGCTGATGAGCGCGTCCGCCTTGTCGGCGGCAACCGCGACCGCATCGGCGACCGAGTCGCGGCGTACGGAGACCCCGAAGGTCATGGTGAGCGTGTCGGGGGTACCGGTGACCTCTCCCTTGCCGCTCACGGAGATGCCCGTCGGGGAGCCGTCCGCAGGAGGTGCCTCGACAGTGACCGACGGCGTGCACGCCGACACGGCGACCGCGAGGGCGGCGACCGCGACAATGATGGGGACCCGCTTCATGTCATGAACTCCTTTGTTCAACAATCCGTGAACTTCTCTGTTCAGCATTCTGACGCACACATGCCGACTTTTGGTTCCCGCTTCACGCACAAGGACATCACCCGCATGCGGACACCTTTTCAGATCTGCCCGAGGGAACGCAGCACCGCCGCCTGCGCCCGGTAGGCAGGGTCGCTGAGGCGTTCAACGCGAAACGCGTCCGCGTAGTCGGGAAGCGGGCCGTTGGTGATGTGAAGGGCCGCGAGTTCCCCCGCACCGCACGACGCCATGATGCCGTACCCCGAAAGGGCGGTGCACACATACGATCCTGTCGGGCCGACCGGTCCGATGAGCGGGGCGTTGTCGATGGTCTTCGTGTAGTAGCCACCGTCGACGGTGTGGTGGGGGAGCCCCTCTTCGTAGGCCCGCATGGCCGGGAGCATCGTGCCGAGACCACGCAGCACGAGCTCGGGATACAGGGGATCCTCATCGATGGGCCAGCGCGGTCGGTTGGTCACGGCCTCATGCCAAGCCCAGAGCCCGAGCGCCCAGCGTGACTGATCACCGCCCTCTGGCCGTCCGTGTACGAACGGTGGAAGGACTCCTGTCGTGTCGGCACGCCCTGAAGCGGTCAGCAACGAACGCTCCTCGTCGCTCCAGCCGATCTGCTGAGGATCATGCCAAATGACCATCGGCGCTTCCCGAGCGATCCCGCCTCGGTGGTCGTCGAAGGAGACCTTCTGATGTATCTCGGACGAAACGGGAACTTCGACGCCGAGGTGTGCCCCGACCTCACCAGCGAGGGGTCCTGCGGCGTTGACGACGGTTGCGGTGGAGACCTCGACCTGCTCATCGACGGTGATACTGCGCACCCGTCCGGATTCGACGGTGGCGCCGGTGACGGCCCCACGGATGAACACGACTCCCGCGTCGATGATCTGCTCGATCATCCACGCGCCGAGCTGCTGGGCCGACAGCCAGCCTGCGCGCCGCACATGCACGCCTCCTGCGACATCGCTCGCAAGGAACGGGAAGGCGCGCCGGAGACCAGCGCCGTCGAGAAACACATCGGCGCCACTCGGGTTGTGATCCCAACGGTCGAGATCGGCTGGCCGGTAGCCGTATGGTTGTCTGGCGTGATACCGGAGCGGCATCGAGGCGGTCGCCGCGATCCTTTCAGCATCGGCCACCATCGCGCCCAGTGTGGAGCGGTCTGCGGTCGCATAGAGGTAGCCGCGCCGTGACAGCGTGAAGCGGTCCGACGACTCGTGTGTGTATCGCTCGAGGAGATCGATGGACCGCGACATCAGGCGGAACATGGGAAGGGTTGGCCACCAGTCCCGGTAGCACTCCGTTGACTTGTCCGAGGTGAGGCTGAGCGGCGGAAGGGGATCGGCAATGGCGATGTCGGTCACACCGAGACGAACGAGGTGGAACGCCGTCGAAACGCCAGCGATCCCGGCGCCGACGATGACGACCTGCGCCGCCTCCGTCACGTCCTTGCTGCGGTTTCGTGCCACGACAGGAAACATCGTACGGTCGCCGGGGTTGTGAAGGAGGGAGCTGATACCTTCATGGGATTCTCACATCCCGGGCGGTCTCTAGCGGGCGGGCACCCATAGCCTTGTCACGAATCCGGAAAGGTCAGGATCCATGAAACGCATTGTTGCCATCGTCGGCGCGCTCGCCTTTGTCGCGGCGGCATGTTCGAGCTCGCCGTCCGTCGTGGCGACCGTCGGCGGGACCGAGATCACACGGCCTGATGTCGAGGGCCTCGTCCGTGACGACGGCAACGACATCGTGCCAGCCGACTTCCTGCGTTACCTCGGGGTCGCGATCCAGTGGGAGGCCGTTGAACAGGCAGCGGCATCTGACTTCGGCATCGATCCAACCGACACCGAGGTCGACGATCGGGTGTCCCAACTCGTGACCGAGTACTCCCCGGATGCCACGCTCGAGGAGTACCTCGAATCGGCGAACGCGTCCCAAGGAGGAATCGAGCTGTACGCGAGGCAGCTGCTGATCCAGGCCGCGCTCGAAGAGGCCCTCGCCGACCGGTACGAAGCCCCGACGGACGCCGATGTGGACAACGAGATCACCGAGTTCCCGCTCGACTGGACGGAGGTGTGTGCGTCGCACATCCTTGTCGCGACCCGACAGGAAGCCGAGGCTGCACTCAAGCGGTACAACGACGGTGAGGACTTCGCCGCCCTTGCAACCGAGCTGTCGTCGGACTCGTCGGCCGCCAATGGTGGCGACCTCGGCTGCCAGTCCGCAGCACGCTATGTGGGGGAGTTCGCCGAGAGCGCCATGAACGCCGAGATCGGGGTTCCGACGGAGCCGGTCGAGACGCAGTTCGGATTCCATGTGCTCCTCGTGCGGGAGCGCAACACGGCCGAGAAGGATCTCGTGCGCGACTACCTCGAGGCAAGGGCCAAGGCTGCGGTGGTCAACGAGTGGTTTGAGGCAGCTGTGGCGGCGGCAACGGTGACCGTCGATGACAGCGTGGGGGTATGGGTGCTCGAACCGTCGCCCCAGGTGCTTCCCAACGCATAGCCACCCGCCGGCGCCCCCAGAAGGGTGCTACCGGCCCATGCTGTGGAACTCGGGATTGGGTTCCATCTCGGCAAGGTGTGCCATGCGGTTCGAGAGAGCGAAGAGCGCCGCGATGGCGCCGATGTCCCAGATGTCCTCGTCACTGAATCCATGATCAGCGAGCATCGACCGATCGTCCTGGTCGATCGTCTCGGGTGCGCGCGCCATCTTCACGGCGAACGCGAGCATTGAACGCTGCCGTTCGGTGACGGGTGCGGTTCTCCAATTGGCGACGATTCGCTCCGAGAGCGTCGGGTCCTTGGCTCGGATGCGCAAAATGGCACCGTGGGCAACGATGCAGTACACGCAGTCGTTGGCCGCGGAAGTAGCAACGACGATCATCTCGCGCTCGGTCTTGGTGAGGCCGGAGTCGCGTTCCATGAGGGCGTCGTGGTAGTCCATGAATGCCCGCAACTCGTCGGGCCGGTGGCCCATTGCAAGAAACACATTGGGGACGAAGCCGGTGCGCTCAGCGATCGGTTCGATTCGCTCCCTCAGATCGTCGGGAAGCTCCTCGAGTGACGAGATCGGATATCGGCTGACAGTCACCGGCGACCACCTTCGGCGTGCATCGGCAAGATAGCCCATCATCGGGAGGTCCACCCCTGACCGTCGTTGGCCGCGGCTTTGCTACAGCACCAGCCTGCGGCGTCGATACAGATGGCATGCCACTGCGTAGTGTCTTCCGGCTGCTCGTGCCCGTCACGGTTCTCGCCTCGCTCCTCACCGTTGCGCCTGCCCTCGCCACCGACACCGGTGAAGATGTCGCCTACGACCTCGTGTTCCCCGTCGACGGCCCCCACCACTTCTCCGACACCTTCTGGGCTGGTCGGTCCCACGGATTCCACACGGGCCAGGACATCATCGCCGATAAGATGACCCCGGTCGTTGCGGCCGCCAATGGTGTGGTGCGACTGGTGAACTGGACGGCCCACTCGCACATGAACCGCGATCGATGCTGCTCACTGGTGATCAAGCACGATGACGGTTGGGAATCGTGGTACATCCATCTCGACAACGACACGACGGGCACCGACGACGGCGCCGGGTGGGGCATCAAGGCCGGAATCGCTCCCGGTGTGCGGGTCACGGCGGGACAACACATCGCGTGGGTCGGCGACAGCGGGAATGCCGAGAATTCGGTGCCCCAGCTCCACTTCGAGTTGCACACACCCGACGGGGTGGTGGTCAACCCGTATCGTGCCCTGGTCGCGGCAGGTGGGAACGATGTCGGGAGCGGCCCCCGCGATCCGCTCATCGGAGGAGCTCGCGTATTGCGTGTCGGAGCCGAAGGCGCCGATGTGCGCGCACTGCAACAGCAGTTGGAGACACTCGGCCATCCCGTCGGTGGTATCGACGGCATGTTCGGGCCGAAGACGGAGGCCGCGGTCAAGTCGTTCCAGCGCAGCGTGGGCCTCGAAGTGGACGGCGTTGTCGGACGGCAGACGAAGACTGCCCTTGCGGGGGTTGCGCACGACAACGCGGACTCCGATGTCCTGTCGATGGGTGCCCGCGGATCTGCGGTGCGAGCCGTTCAGCGGGAGCTCGCCGATCGAGGCTTCGATCCGGGTCCTGCCGACGGGATCTTCGGACCGCGTACCCTCAGCGCAGTGGTCGCCTTTCAGCGTTCGAAGAGCCTCTGGGTCGACGGCCTCGTGGGACCGCGTACGCTCAGCGCCCTCGGGCCCTGATCCCTGAAGCCCTTCGTTCTCACGCCATTCGCATCCCGACTAGCGCAGCTTCGCGCGTTTGCGTTCTGCGTCGGTCAGCAGCTTCTTGCGGATCCGGATCGACTGTGGTGTCACCTCCACCAGCTCGTCGGCGGCGATCCACTCGATCGCGGCCTCAAGACCCATGTCCCTCGGTGGTTTGAGCCTGATGGCTTCGTCGGATGCATGGGTGCGGATGTTGGTCAGCTGCTTCCCCTTCGTCGGGTTCACCACCATCGTCTCGGGCCGGGACGCCTCCCCGATGATCATGCCCTCGTAGACCTCGACCCCGGTGCCGATGAACAGCTCGCCACGCTTCTGGAGGTTGTCGAGCGCAAAACCTGACGATATCCCTCGCCGGTCGGCGACCATCGCCCCACCGTGACGGTGGGGAAGCTCGCCAACCCATGGCGTCCAGCCCGCGTGGTGCTGATGAACGAGCGAGGTGCCCCGTGTGATGGTCAGGAGCTGCGAGCGAAGTCCGAGCAGGCCACGGGATGGAGCCTCGAAAGTGATGATTGTCCGTCCGTGGTCGCCTGTCCCGAGGCCGATGACTCGGCCCTTCCGCGGCGCGACCGCCTGGGTCACCGCGCCGACATACTCGTCGGGAACATCGACGACGACGGTCTCGATCGGCTCATGTTCCACCCCACCGACGAGCTTGACGATGACTTCGGGGCGCGAGACCTGCATCTCGTATCCTTCGCGCCGCATCGACTCGATCAGGACGGCGAGCTGGAGCTCTCCACGCCCCGCGACCTGGATCACCTCCGGTGACGCGGTGTCCCCGATGCGGATCGAGACATTGCCGAGCACCTCGCGGTCGAGCCGCTCACGGATCTGACGAGAGGTGACGAAAGTGCCCTCGGCCCCCGCGAGCGGGGAAGTATTCACGCTGAAAGTCATCGTAAGGACTGGCTCGTCCACTTCGAGCCGAGGCAGCGGTTCGATCACCTCCGGGGTACAGAAGGTGTCACCGATCTCGACCTCCGGGAACCCCGCGACGACAAAAAGGTCACCTGCACGGCGTTCCTCGACCGGTTCGCGTCCGAGGTTCATGAACCCCATCAGGTTGACGAGTCGCCGCGAGATCGGCGGTTCTGTTGTATCCCGGACCAACGCGACCTGTGTCCCTGCGACCATCGTCCCGCGGATGACCCTCCCGATTGCGAGCCGTCCCAGATAGTCGCTGGCATCGAGGTTGGTCACGATTGCCTGCAATGGCCCGTCGGGGTTCCCATGCGGTGCGGGAACGGCTTCGAGGATCGCGTCGAGAACGGGTGCAAGCGTGTCTTCGGTTCCCGGCATCCCGATGCCGGGAACCGCCACGCCCTGCCTCGCGATCGCCGAGACGATCGGGAACTCGATCTGGTCCTCGCGCGCGTCGAGGTCGAAGAAGAGCTCATAGATGTCGTCGACGACGGCTGCGGTCCTGGCATCGGGGCGGTCCACCTTGTTGACGACGACCACGACGGGGAGCGACCGCGCAAGGGCCTTCGAGAGCACATAGCGCGTTTGAGGCATTGGGCCCTCGGCCGCGTCCACGACCAGCAGGACACCGTCGACGAGGGCGAGGGCCCGCTCGACCTCGCCCCCGAAGTCGGCATGTCCCGGCGTGTCAACGAGGTTGATTCGTGTGTCGCCCCATGTGATCGAGGCTGCTTTCGCAAGGATGGTGATTCCCCGCTCCCGCTCCTGGTCGTTGGAGTCCATGATCCGCTCCACGGGAGCCTCGTGGTCTGCGAATACGCCGGTCGCGCGCAACAGGCCGTCGACGAGCGTGGTCTTGCCATGATCGACATGGGCAATGAGCGCGACATTCCGCAGGGACGAAGGAGGCATGGCGGGAGGGTATCGCAGCGGGCGCCATCGTCGTTTCCGTCGAACGGCGCCGTGATGCAGCGATCCACGACGCACATGTGCTGCCGCTGCGTAGGCTCCGAGCATTGGAGGTGTTCCGATCGTGGGCAACAACGGGCTCGTCGCTGCGATGCTGTCGGCGCTCATCCCTGGACTCGGCCAGGGATACATGGGCCGATGGTGGCGCGCGGCTCTGTTCGCGCTCCCGCTCGTCGCCGGCGTTGCCATTGGAACGGTCATGCTCGACCTGTCGACCTTCGACCTCATCGGATACGCGGTGCGGCCAACGGTCCTCAAGACGATCCTGATCGTCAACCTCGCCGTTGTGGTGTGGCGCGTCCTCGCCATCACCGACGCGTTCTCCCTCAGTCACGCTCGCGCGGCCTGGTGGCGCATCGGCGTTGTCGTTGCGCTGTGCGCTGCCGTGACGGCTCCGCATGTCGTCGTCGCCCAGTACACGCTCGATGCTGCTCACGCCCTCGATGAGGTCTTCGTTGCCGATGCGGAAGTACAGCCGCGCCGCTTCGTCTTCGATGAGGATCCGTACCTCAGTGACGATGTGGAAGTGCTCCCGACCGTTCCCGATCCCGTGGTGGTCAAGCCCGCGTTCGTCCCCGGCGTGGATCGACTCGATCCGTCGCTTGCAGGAAGCGGCGACCAGCGCACCGACGAAACCTATGTGCCGTTTCGCGACCGCGCCGTCGGTAACCGCTTCGACCGTACCGCCGACGGCGACAACCGCATCGCGGTCCTTCTTGCAGGCGGGGACGGGGGCCCAGGGCGCTCCGGCTCACGAACCGACTCGATCAATGTCGTCACCTTCGATGTCACGACCGGCAAGGCAGCGATATTCGGGTTTCCCCGCAACATGACCCATGTTCCTCTGCCGGATCGGTGGTCGACGGCATTCGTTGATCTCGAGAAACGCCTGACACCGTGGAAGGAACGAAGGCAGTGGACGGACCACAACAAGGACGGTGAGCCGGACCAGTTCGTGCCGTGCCACTGTTTTCCCGACCAGATCAATGCGATCTACCCCTTCACACGGGAGTGGACCGAAACCTACCCGAATGAGCGGGAACCGGGCCTTGCGGCGCTCAGGGATGTTCTCGAACTCATGCTCGGATTCGAGATCGACCATTACGCCTTCGTCAACATGGCGGGATTCGTCAATGTCGTCAATGCCCTCGGAGGGGTGGATGTGTATGTGACGAGGGGCGTCTCGATCGAGATGTCACCTGCACGGGAAGGTGAAGAGTGGCATACGGTCAGTGTCGGCCGCGGCTGGCGGCATCTCAACGGGCTCGATGCGCTCGGCTATGTCCGCGAGCGCAGGTCGAGCAACGACTATGTCCGTATGCAACGCCAACGCTGCCTGCTCAAGGCGGTTGCCGCGAAAGCGACGCCGGCGAACATCCTCAAACGGTTCTCCCAATTGTCGAAGGCAATGGCGAACAGCGTCAAGACCGACATCCCGCTCAGCGACCTTCCGATCCTGCTCGAACGCACGGCTTCGCTCGACTTCGACGACATCGCAACGGTGGGTTTTGTGCCGCCGTTCTACACACCGGTCCTCGATCACCGAGGCAAACCAACACCGGACATCGCTCGCATCCAGGCGATGGTTCGCCTCGCACTGCGAGCCGACAGCGACACCGCCTTCGAGTCCGGTGAGGATTCCGAATGTCAGGTCTGAGGATGGCCGGTAGTTTCACGGCGGCATACCTTTGTCCCATGGATCGGGGTCACACCACACCGTGGGAGCCCAACGATGGCTGACCCACCCGACGGAGTTGCCGCGTCGCCAGCGCCGAGTCCGCAACGCGGGTTCCGCCCGTGGCTCGTCGCTGCGTTGAGCGCAATCGTTCCCGGTGTCGGCCATCTCGTTCTGCGACGCTATCTGCGCGCAGCGCTGTGGGGGGCGCCGCTCGTCCTCGTTGTTGCGGTCTGGTTCGTTGCCGATGTCGACCTGTTCGACCTGGTCAGCGCAGCACTGTCGAAACCGGCGCTGTGGGCGATCTTCTCGGCAAACATTCTCGTCGCCGTGTGGCGCGTCGCAAGCGCTGTCGATGCGTTCCGCCTCGCGGGAGGGTTCGCAAACACCACGGCGACGCCGATCGTCGTTGGTGGCGTTGCCCTCGCGGCATTCGTTGCGATTCCCCATGTGGCGGTTGCGAACACGACGGTCGACGCGATGCGACTCTTCGACATCGTCTTTGCCGGAGACCGGGAACCTCCGCCGACACCGGTCATCCCCATCGGATCGGATGCCGACATCGTGCCGGATCCGATCGTGACGAACTACGAAGTCGACCTCCGGACAGAGACCGTGGTGCGGAGCCGGATCTTCGAGGAGGACTTCGGGGAGCCGGACGCCATCGCTGCGTGGGAAGCCGATATGGAGGCTCGTCGGAACATCGTGACGGGTGCTCCGCTGTTGCCGTTCGACGAGCGCGTCGGTACCGACCGGATCACGATCCTTCTCGCAGGGGGTGATGCGGGGCCAGGTCGCGGCGGGCTCCGGACGGACTCGATGATGGTGGCGACCATCAATCCCGAAACCGGGAAGGCTGCGCTTTTTGGTTTTCCGAGGAACCTCGGACACATGCCGCTGCCCTCGGGTTGGGGCGGGGCTTTCTCCGGCCTCGAGCAGGACATCCTCGCTCGCACGCAGCCCCCCGGAGGCAGCACGACGACGACGCTCACGGGGTCATCGACGACGGTCGGTGAGCCGACCACCACGACAACGATGCCGTTCGTGAGCTGCAACTGCTTCCCCGAACAGCTGAATGCGCTGTATCCGTACACGAGGCGTTGGACCGGGACCTATCCGAACGAGGCCGACCCAGGCATGGCAGCGTTGCGCGATGTCTTGTCGAACGCCACCGGGCTGCGTATCGATTACTTCGTCCTCATCGACATGGCCGCTTTCGTCGATCTTGTCGAGGCGATCGGTGGTGTCGATGTCTATGTGCAGGAGCCCCTCAAGGCGGAGGTGTCGCCTCCCCGCGAGGGGGATCCATGGGCAACCGTCGATGTGGGGGTCGGTTGGCACCATCTCGACGGGTTCGAAGCCCTTGCCTATGTGCGGGCGCGGCACGGCTCGAGCGACTATGTCCGTATGCAGCGGCAACGGTGCATGCTGCGGGCCGTCGCTGCCAAGTCGACGCCGATCACCCTGCTGCGCGGGCTCGGCGGGATCGTCGATGCCCTCGACGGGTCGATGGTGACGGATCTTCCCGTCACATTCGCGTCCGATATGTTGGAAATGACCGCCAAGCTGGACTTCTCGGATATCGTGACCGTCGGCTTCAACCCGGGCTATTACGCACCGACGGTCGATGTGCTCGGCCACCCTCAGCCGGACATCGATCGCATCCGCGGGAAGGTCGCTTCAGTGATACGCGATCAGGATGCCGGAATCTCCGCCGATGCCAGCGGCGAGACGAGCGAGTGCGACGCCTGACAGGCGCCCGCGCATGGGTCGCTCCCCGGTAACGCACGGTTCCGGCTGACGCATCCGTCAAGCCGGCCGGTGCGTGTGCCGATGAACAGACCATGTCCACCGGGATCGCCGCGCGCACCGAACGCGGCCAGCTGATCATGACGCTGCTGCGCGTCCGCGCCTTCGTCTATGTGGCCGCCGGCGTTCCCATCCTCTTCATGCCCGATGCCACCACCGCGGCGATCGTGTTCGGTATCTCCTCCATCGTCATTGCGTCGGTGACGCCGTTCGCGGTGCGGTATCAGCGGGCAAGCTCGGGTGTCAGGAGCGCCGCGGCGAGTGACCTCGTTGTTGCCTACGGCATGTGGCTCTTCATGCCGGAACTCAGCGGCATCTCGTTGATGCTTGTGATGTGGGCGGTGGCATACGCCGTTTTCCTGGGATCGAGGCGTGACGGACGCGGGATCGCGATCCTCGCAGCCATGCTCCAGCTCTCCAAGCTCCTCGTCATCTCGATCCCAGCCTTGTCTGCGTTCCCGGTCGTCCCGTCCTCAAGCACGGACACCATGCTGATCATCGGTGGCACCGCAGCGATCGTCGGTGCCCACTTCGCGTTCCGACTCATCGATCGCTACTTCGCTGCCCTCAACGACGCCGCGGCCACCGGTGAGGAGCGGTACCGACGACTCATGGACACCGCGGCGGTCGGGTTCATCGTGATCGTGCATGACACGATCCGGTACGCCAATGTCGCCGCGAGGCGAATGCTCGATCCGGCGGGAGCATCGCTCGATGGCCGCCCCATGTCGGACCACATCGCACCATCGTCCATCTCGGTGTTTGCGGAGCTCGAAGCCCGCGTGATCAAACTGCTCGAAACGGTCGATGACGCTGAGATGGAGTTGGTCGACGCTGAGGGCTCCTCGGTCTGGGTTGATATCTCAGCGAACGCGGTCGACTACGGGGACGACCTTGCGATGCAGCTCATGGTGCACGATCGCTCCGACCAGGTGAAAGCCGAAGCGCAACTCGCGAAGACGCGCCTTGACTATGTGAGCTTTTTTGAGCGCATTCCGGTGGCCCTGTACCGCACCCATCCCGACGGGAGGATCGCCCATGTCAACGACGCGCTCGTCGAGCTGCTCGGCGCACAATCGCATGAGGACATCATCCATCGGGACGCAAGGAGCTTTTACGACGACGAATCCGACCGGGATCGTGTCACCGAGATGCTCCGGCTCGACGGCATGGTTGTTGGCTACGAGTGGAAGATGCGGACCCTCGACGGCTCAACACGATGGGTACGCGACACGGTGAGGCTGATCGACTCCCCGCGGGGTGCCTTCTACGAGGGCGCCCTCGTCGATGTCACCACTCGACGCGCCGTTGAGGACGAGCTGTGGTCGAGGGCGGTCCAGCAGGAAGCTGCTGCTTCCGTTGGTCAGTTCGCTCTCGAGACCGAGGATGTTCCGCTGCTGTGCGGCACCATCTCCGATGTGGTGACCGAGGTGCTCGGAACCGACGGCGTTGCGGTCCTTCGGCGCGACAGCTCTGGCATGTTCGAGCTGGTCGGGTCGAGCCCGGGTCTCAGAGTCGATGCGACGACATTGTCGGGCATTGCGGACAGAACCCACATGGCTGGAGCTCCCGTCCTGCTTCGCTCCGAAGCCGAGATCCGGTTTGCAGCCCCGGGTTTGCTCGATCTCGGCTACTGCTCGGCGATCGCCCTCATGGTGCCGGGCAAGGAGATCGATTTCGGGACACTTGTCGTTCTGTCGCGACGCGAGCGTGTTTTTTCCGCAGACGACCTCAACTTCCTGTACTCGGTCACGAATGTGCTCGCGGCCGCGGTGGACAGGGCGGGTGTGTACCAGCGGCTCGAGGCCCTCGTGGCATCAAAGGACGCATTCGTTGCGAGCGTTTCGCACGAGCTGCGGACTCCGCTTACCGTCGTGAGCGGTCTCGCTCAAGAGTTGCGGACGCGGTGGATGTCGCTGTCGGACGAGGAGATGGACGAGTTCACGATGATGCTCGTCGCGCAGAGCCAGGACATGGCCGACCTCATCGAAGATCTCCTGGTTGCGGCGCGGTCCAACATCGGCAATGTTGCGGTGCAGATCATGGCCGTCGATGTCAAGGCCGAGGTCACTGGAGTTCTCTCAGGCTTCGCGTCGCAGACCTCGCGTCCGATCTCGTCCGATGTCCCTGCGGTGGAGGTTGCAGCGGATCCGAACCGCCTGCGACAGATCCTGCGCAATCTCGTCTCGAATGCCCTGCGCTACGGTGGCGACGAGATCTTCGTGCGGGGGGCGGCACGGTCAGGAGTCCTCGCAATCGAAGTATGTGACACCGGCGATCCGATCGATGAGGCCGATGTGGAGCGGATCTTCGAGCCATACGAACGGGCCCACGAATCGGCAGGGCGCCCGGGCTCGGTCGGGCTCGGCCTTGCCGTCTCCCGTACCCTTGCGGAGTTGATGCACGGTTCGCTCACCTACTACCACGACGGGATGTCGGTCTTCCGCCTTGAACTCCCCGCGTCCCAAGCAAAGCTAGAGGCGAGCCCACATCCCTTCGTCGGGGAGCATGAGCCGGTCGGCACCTTCGGGGCCATCGGTCCCGGCCGCGTAGGGGTGGATGTCGCCGCGATCCAGTAGCGGCTCGTAGCGTTCCCACGCCGCCTCCACCTCGTCTGCCCGGACGAACAAGGTCTGGTCACCTTCGATCACATCGGTGAGGAGCGTCTCGTATGCATCCGCGGCGCCGGCCCGGACGGCGTCGTAGTTCACGGTGAGCGCGATCTGTTCGATTCGGGTCTCATCTCCGGGTTGCTTCACATCGAACAGCAGGTCGAATCCTTCATCGGGTTGGAGACGCATCCTGAGCACATTCTGGTGACCGCTACATGTCCCCTCGGCATGAAACAGACAAATCGGGGGGCGGAGGTACCGAACCGTGATGATCGAGGATCGCTTCGACATGCGCTTTCCCGTCCGGAGGAAGAACGGCACACCATGCCACCGCCAGTTGTCGATGTGAACGCGCAACGCCGCGAAGGTCGGCGTGGTCGACCGTTGGGGAACACCCGGCTCCTCGAGGTAACCACCGACGGGATGGCCCGCAACAACCCCGGGCGTGTACTGGCCGATCACGGCATGGTCTGGCTCGATCTGGCGCATCGCGCTGAGGACCTTGACCTTCTCGGTGTGGATCGATGGTGCGTCCATCGTGACCGGCGGCTCCATTGCGATGAGCGTCAGGATCTGGGTGAGGTGGTTCTGGACCATGTCGCGTACGGTCCCTGACTCGTCGAAGTAGCCAGCCCGGCCGTCAAGGCCTGCGGTTTCGGCGACGGTGATCTCCACCGATTCGATATGGCGCCGGTTCCATGTCTGTTCGAACAGGCTGTTGGTGAAGCGGAAGACCAAGAGGTTCCGAACCGTCTCCTTTCCGAGGAAGTGATCGATCCGGTACACCTGGTTCTCATGGAAGGACCGGTGGATGATCTCGTTCGACCGCTTTGCGGTGGCGAGGTTCGTCCCGAACGGTTTCTCGACGACGAGGCGGGTCCAACCGTCCCCGTTGTCGAGACCGGACGACTGAACACCCATCACCGTGGCGTCCAGCTGTGAAGGTGGGATGGCGAGGTACAGGACTCGGTTCTGGGGGAGTCCTGCAGCGTCCTCGGTTTCGGCCACCACGCGGGCGAGAGTGTCATACGACGCATCGTCGGAGACAGCCAGATAGCGAATCGGTGCGGCCACAAAGCTGGTCGTGACATTCGGGGGAGTCCCTGCCTCGCGCAGGCTGTCTTCCACCATCGACCGGAACGAGTCGTCGGAGCGGCTACGGCTGCCCACACCGATGAGGGCGTGATCGGTGATGTGCTCTGCGGCAAGGACGCGTGCAAGCGCCGGTATCAGCTTGGTGCGCGAAAGGTGGCCGGTAGCGCCGAACACGACGAAGGTCGGCGCGTCGGTCATGGTGCCGGGACACGGATCGCGTTGGCGATCGCGATGAGTCCTGCCGCTGGCTCGGTGCCGAGGTCGACGGAAAGAACCGCTCGACCCGCCTCGGCAAGGGCACGGCGGTCGCCGTCGGCCTGCGCACCGATGAGCGCGCCGAAGTCGTACGACGACCCTGGCACCGGGACGACGGCAGCAGGTGTATCGACGAGTTGCAAAAAGACGCCACCGGAAGGCCCGCCCTTGTGGAGTTGGCCGGTCGAGTGCAGGAAGCGAGGTCCGTACCCAACGGTGGTCGCTGCACCCGTTCTGTCGACAATGGCCTCCTGGATTCGCCGGAGCAGCCCATCCGTGGGCTCGTCGGGTGACAGGTATGCCTGGATGGAGACATACGACGGGTCGCTCTCCAGCAGTTCGGAGAGCTTGCCGTGGAGCTCCGGCGATCTGATCGGTTCGGGAGGCGGGGCCGCTTCGGCCGTACCGTCCATCGCGGCCGTGGCAAGGGCCTTGGCTCGTTGCACATCGGGTTGGTTGAACGGGTTGATGCCGAGGACCTCGCCTGCGACCGCCGTTGCGAACTCCATGAGGTACATCGCTGCTGCGATGTCGTGTGGATCCGACCAGGTGATGGTGATGTCGGTCGGTCTCGTTCGCGTATCGGAACCGACGCCGATCGTCGTCTCGTCATCGGCCCCGGATCGCTCAGGGCCGTCGTCGATCGGCACGATGCCGGTTCCGTCCTTCCCCGTCGATTCGGCGATCAGCTGCTCTGCCCACGGCCCGAAGTGGATGCCGGGGCCGCTCCCGACGAATCGGACCTTGTCGACACCGCTTGGAACCCCTGCAGCCATCGTGGCTCCGATCCGGAAACCAGGGTTCATGTCGACCGGCGTCTCGACCCCACACAGCGCGGCCGCAGCGGCTCCGGCGCCGAGCAGCTTGTTGATGTCACATCCAACGATGCCTGCGGGAACGAGGCCGAACGCGCTGAGAGCCGAATAGCGGCCCCCGACCGTGGGATCGGCAAGGACGGCGGCACGAAACCCCTCAGCCGATGCGATCTCGGCGAGTTCGGATCCAGGATCGGTGACAGCGATGAACTTCGACCCGGAATCCGGGATCGTGTGACCGACGAGTGCAAGGAAGTGACGCATCAGGGAGAGGGTCTCGATGGTGGTCCCCGACTTGGATGAAACGATGAACCATGTCCGGCGCAGATCGACGCTGTTCGTGACACCTCGCACGGCATCGGGGTGCGTCGAGTCGAGAACGACGAGGCGCGGTGATCCGGGCTGCTGGGGCAGGCTGAGCGAGAAGGTCTCCGGGGCGAGACTCGATCCGCCCATGCCGACGAGGACGACCGTTTCGATCCCATCGTCGATTGCTCTGGCAGCGAGGTCGGTGATCGGGCCGATGTGTCGCCGTGCCGTGTGCGGGAGATCGAGCCATCCGAGGCGGTCGGCGATCTCGGGTTCGTCCCTGGATCCCCACACGGTCGGGTCCTTCCGCCAGAGCCGCCCGAGCAGGTCGTCGCGCTTCCATCGGTCGGTGTGTGAGTCGATTGCCCGATCCGGGTCGGATCCGGCAAGGTCGATCCTCATGCAACGACCTGTCGCTGCTTGGACGCAATGGCCGACAGCACCCCTTCATATGATGCGGCGAATGCCTCGACACCATCGACCTGGAGCTTTGCGGTGATCGCATCGAAATCGACACCGATGTTCGGGAGGCCAGCAATGAGTGTTGCTGCTGCATCGACCTCTTCGAGGAGGGATCCCGCCTTGACCTCGCCGTGGTCGAGAAATGCCTCGATCGTATGGGGCGGGGCGGTGTTCACGGTTCGTGGCCCGATCAGTTCCTCGATATACATGACCTCGTTGTAGTCGGGGTTCTTGGTCGAGGTCGACGCCCACAGCACCCGCTGGGGGCGGCAGCCCACCGCTTCGAGGGTCGCGAAGTCGTCGCCCTCGAAGATCTCCTGATAGCGCCGGTAGGCGAGCTTCGCATTGGCAATCGCCGCCTTCCCGAGGTATGAGCGGGCACGGTCGGTCCCAACCCGATCGAGCGCGGCGTCGGTCGCTGAATCGACCCTCGAGACGAAGAACGATGCGACCGAGGCCAGAACGGCGGGATCCGATGCCCTTCGAGCTCCCCGCACATAGGCCTGCGCGACGCCCTCATAGTCGTCGAGGGAGAACATCAGGGTGGCGTTGACATTGATCCCGGCGGCTGTCAGTTCCTCGATGGCGGGGATGCCTTCCGCGGTGGCGGGAACCTTGACCATGAGGTTGCGCCGATCGACGGCGTCCCACAGTCGCATCGCATCCGAGATGGTCGCTGCCGTGTCGGTGGCGAGTCGCGGAGACACTTCGAGGCTTACATAGCCGTCTTCACCGTCGGATTCGTCATACACCGCCGCGAGGATGTCGCATGCCGAGCGGATATCGGTGATGGCCACCTGTTCGAACGCCTCCTCGGCTGAGACAGGGCCGAGTGAGGCGATCTGATCGTCGTAGAGGTCGGTCTTTGCGATCGCGCCCTCGAAGATCGAGGGATTCGAAGTCACGCCACGGACGCCGTCGGCGACAAGTTCGGCCAGTCCGTCACCGGTGAGCATGTCCCTGCGGATGAAGTCGAACCAGATCGACTGGCCATGCTGGTGGAGGAGATCAAGTTTGGTCATCGTGTGTCCGTTCGTCGGTTCATGTCCTCAGGATACGGAGCCGGAGGACTCCCTCAGCCGAGCCGCGCGATCATCGCCCGGGTCGGAGCCGCGAGGTCGGGTCGTTCGAGCGCGATGGAAAGGGACGCCTCGAGGAGGCCGATCTTGGATCCACAGTCGAATCGGACTCCCGGGTTCCTTACGGCGCGCAGGGCTCGGCTCCCCATGGCGGTCGCGAGGGCGTCCGTGAGCTGGATCTCCCCGATCGTTCCCGGGCGAGTCGTCGCAAGGTCGTCCATGATCGAGGGGTGAAGGACATAGCGGCCGACCACACCGAGATGGGACGGAGCTTCATCCGGGGTCGGCTTCTCGACGATGCCCGTCACTTCGATGCCTGTGGCTGAAGCCTCACCCGGATCGATGATTCCGTATCGATCCGTCCGGCTGGGATCGATGTCTTCGACAAGCACGATGTTCGCCCGCGTCTCTTCATACTCGTCGATCATCGCTCGCAGGGCATCCCCCGTTGGATGGAGCAGGTCATCCGCGAGGACGACCGCGAACGGCTCGCGCCCGACGAGGTGCCTCGCGCACCACACCGCATGCCCGAGGCCGAGCGGTTCCATCTGCCGGACATACGCCACCTGGCCCGGCATCGGTCTGATCGCGTTGAGGAGTTCGAGTGTCTTCGTGTCTCCCCGATCCGAGAGTGTCGCTTCGAGCTCGTACGAGACATCGAAGTGGTCTTCGATCGCAGACTTCCCCCTTCCGGTGACGAAGATCAGGTTTTCGATTCCGGCAGCAACCGCTTCGTCGACCGCGTACTGGATCAGTGGGCGGTCGACGACGGGGAGCAGTTCTTTCGGGATCGCTTTGGTGGCAGGAAGGAACCGAGTGCCGAGGCCCGCGACGGGAAAGACGGCGGTACGGACGCTCATCAGGTGTCGATCGACTGAACGAGCCGATCGACATGTCCCTTCGCCCGGATGTTGTAGAAGGGTTCCGTGACACGGCCGTCTTCGTCGATGATGAAGGTGGATCGGATGATGCCCTTGTACTCCTTGCCGTAGTTCTTCTTGGTGCCGTATGCACCGTATGCCGCCGCGATGGTGTGATCGGGATCCGAGAGGAGATCGAACGGCAACTCGTACTCGTCTTTGAACTTCTTGAGCTTCTGCGGCTTGTCCGGTGACACACCGAGGATCGTGTAGCCCCGTGCTGCGAGATGCTCGTGGGAGTCCCTGAAGTCGCACGATTCGGTGGTGCAGCCCGGTGTGAACGCCCGCGGGTAGAAGTAGATGACCAGCTTGGATCCCTCGAACTCGTCGCTGGTGCGGATGGTCCCGGTCTGATCGGGGGCGCGGAACCCCGGTGCGTCCTGTCCTGCTTCGAGTTCCATCATTCCTCGCTCGTTGCCGTGTGGTGCGTGTTGTCGGTTCCAGCGTAGTTGGATGGATGTTGAGCGCCCTCGGCTCTCAGCCGCAGTTGACCGCATGCCGCGTCGATGTCTCTGCCCCGTGTGTCGCGAAGGGTCGCGTTCGCGCCTTGGTCCGCGAGCGTGCGAAGGAACCGCCGGACATGATCGTCCGTCGGCGGGCGGTGGTCGCTTCTCGGGGTGGGGTTGAGGGGGATCACATTGATATGGGCGTGGATCCCGCGAGCGATCTGTGCAAGGTTGATTGCCTCGATGTCCGAGTCGTTCTCGCCTGCGATCAGCGTCCATTCGAGCGAGACTCTCCGCCCCTTCGCGAGGTAGTACTCGTGTGCTGCCTCGACGACCTCCTCAAGGGGGTAGCGGTCGTTGATCGGAACCAGCCTGCTCCGCTCGGCTGGAATCGTCGAATGGAGGCTGACCGTGAGGGTCACGGGCCACGGCGCCTCGACGAGCTTGCGCATGCCGGGCACGAATCCGACGGTCGATACCGTGATCGAGCGGGCGGACATCCCCATTTCGTCGACCATTCGACGGATTGCCTCCGCCGTGTGTTGGTAGTTGGCGAGTGGTTCACCCATGCCCATGAACACGATATTGGTCACGCGATCGGGACTGCCGGGGAGAGGATTGGCGCCGAGGTACGCGTTGGCGAAGGCAACCTGGGCGACAATCTCGCCGGCGACGAGATGGCGGCCGAATCCGAACTGTCCGGTCGCGCAGAAGGTGCATCCCATGGCGCACCCGACCTGGGACGACACGCACAGGGTCGTCCGCGACGGGTATCCCATCACGACCGCTTCGATTGCTGCGCCGTCATTGCAGCGCAGCAACCACTTCCTTGTCCGGCCCTCGTCGCCCGACTGCTCCATGACGAGTTCGAATGGCCACAGGTCCTCGCCGATGGCGTCGCGCACCGAACCCGGGAGATTGGTCATGGCTCCCGCATCGAGGACGGGATGCTTGTAGAGCCATTCCCTCAGTTGGTCAGCGCGGTATCGCGGCTCCCCGGGGAGGAAATCACCGAGAGCCTCGGGCTCGGCGATATACAGCATCGATCAGAGGAGGGCTTGAGCGCCGTTGATCCATCGTTGCGCGGTGGTTTCGGTGGTGTTCGCGATCTCGGCGATGGACGAAGCGTCACTCGATGCAAGTGTTGCGAAGGTCGTGACGCCAGCGTCAGCGAGACGCTGTGCAAACGCGGGGCCGATACCTTTGATGTCGGTGAGGTCATCTGGGGCCGCTGCCGTTCGGAACCTTGGCGGCGAATCCGTTGGAGTGACCGGGTCGGGGAGCATCCGGTCCCGCAGCGCCCAGGCAGCGGCGGCAAGGCCGGCAACGACACCGGCGAACCTGATCACATTCTTCATCGCGTGGTTCATCGTGGCTCGATGATACGCCGACTCAGTCGTTGCATTCGTATGGGGCGTTCGGGTGGTGCGGATCAACGGTCCAGTGGCGGTTCCACGGATCCGAGTTCTTTGCGAGATACCACGACACGGCGATGTTGGCTTCTGCGTTGAACGGTGTTGCGTACAGCCCGTTCCCGTCGCGGAAGCCCGCTGCCGCCGCGCGGCCCTTCCAGTACTTGCTCAAGTGCTGGAACAGCCCCTCCGCCCCGTTCGAACGGTTGTATGCCTGAGGGTTCCCCCACGATTCGAAATGGATGATGTTGAGGGCGCAGTTGACGAGGTTGTCCGGCCAGTACTGCTCGACAAGGGGCCTCCAGTACTCCACATCTCGTCTCCCTGCGGGATCGGCGGGCCACAGGGGTGACCATTTCGGTCCGGCGGCGGTCGTGGGAGGTGACGATGGTTTGGTTGTGGTTGTTGTCGACGCGGCTGGTGGCTTGTAGGTGACCGTGATCGATTTGGTGACCGTGTTGCCCGCACGATCCTCGGCGGTGATCTTGGCCTTCGATCCCTTGCTCGAGACGACGAGCTTGAGCGACCAGTTCCCGTCGTCGTCGACACGGGCGTCGTAGGGGCCTGAGTACACCGACGCGCCGGGTTCCGATGTTCCCTCGAAGGTCACGACCCGATCATCCACGGTGGCACCATCGGATGGGGAAGTGATTCGAAGATCTGGCGGAGTGGTGTCCGGTGGCTTCGTGGTCGTTGAAGGCTTCGTCGTGGTCGGATCCGGAGGTGGGCTGGTCGTCGCTGCTGTGTCTTGAGAATCGCTGGCCGTTGTTGTCGTCGCGGCGGTGGTTGGGGTCTCCGTCAGCCTCGCATCTGCGTCCGAGACGCGGAGCGCGAGGATCGCTGACGCGACCCGCGCCGACATCGGTGTTGTCGCGACCTCCGGTGTTTCGCCTGCGTCGGCGGCCTGGGTTTCCGACGGTGCGGTGGAAAACGCGGCAAAACCGACAACGGCAACGAGAGCCACAATCAGCAATCCAGCGTATGCGAGTGGTATGCGCGGTCTCACGTGTCTCCGTGGGCTCGCTTGTTCGTCCCGACCCGACCCTTCATTCCGCCCGGTGGGGATCCGGCCGACTCGATGGTCGACCCGCGGAATCAGGGTATAGGTCAAGACCGGCAACAGCAACCCCATTGCTGCCAAATTCTGGCTGTCGTTGGGGTCAGGCTCGTCGGTTCGGTGCTGCGAGGGCGGTCGAGGTGGAGACGCGTGGATCGGCGGCACCGGCGCGGTCCCGACCGAGGTCCGCGGCCGAGACCGGTCCGAAGTCGGGATGCCAGGCCCGTGTCGACTCCAAACGATGCCCGAGTTCGGTGAGGGAGGCAATGGCCCGGTCCGGGAGCCTCGATTCCACGACGAGGTGGCTGTCGGTTCCGGGTGCGGGTTGTCGCATGCTCCATCGGGGGAACTGCTGGGCATCGTCGATGCACAGCCCTGCGTGATGATGGAGCGCGGCGAACTGGGCGAGGAACTGAGGCTGCTGGTCGCCACCGCGTGTGCCGAGCGCGAGGGTCGCCCGTCGGTCCGAGGTCCACAAGGTCGGTGCGAGGGTGTGCAATGGTCGTTTGCCTGGTGCGTACTCGTTCGGGTGCCCCTGGATCAGCGTGAACCCCGCTCCTCGATTGTGGAGGAACACGCCGGTGTCTCCCGCGGTGAGTCCGGCCCCGATGCCGGAGAAGTTCGATTGGATCAACGACACCGTCAGCCCTTTGGCGTCCGCGACAGCGAGGTACGCCGTCCCCTTCGGTGCTGGAGCCGGGTGGGGCCATCGTCCGGCGCGACCGGGGTCGATCGTCGCGGCGATGGCCGATAGGCGCTCTTGAGCAAGGAGCGTGGCAGGGTCATGTGGGGCGGTGCGGGCGTCTGACACGAACGCTGCTCGCTCCCACGCGACCGACCGGTAGGACTCGATGAGGAGGTGGTGGAACAGAGGATCGAGGGGGTCGTCGGGTGGGTCGAGGAGGTCGAACACGGCGAGGGTGGCGAGTGTGAGGTAGCCCTGGCTGTTTGGTGGGATCGTCCAACCGGTTTGACGGAACAGGCCACACGAGATCGGCTCGATCCAGTCGGGGGTATTGTCGATCAGGTCGTCGGGGGTGATCGCCCCCTTCGATGCTTCCGTGATCCCAGCCGCGACAGCGCCGCGGTAGAACCCGTCCCGGCCGGTCGTGGCGATGCCTTCAAGGGTCTCGGCGAGGAGGGGACGCTGGATGCCGGTTCCCTCGGCGGGTGCTTCACCGTTCGGATACAGGGATCTCGCCGACGGTTGCCCGACAAGCAGCCCAGCCACGGACGCGAGCTCGGCCGCGAGTTCGCGCGAGACGGGGAATCCCTGCCGTGCAATCGCGATGGCAGGTTCAAGACAAGCTGCAAGCCCCAGCTCCCCGTGTCGTGCCGACAAGGCGATCCAGCCGTCGACGCAGCCCGGCACCGTGACCGACCACGGAGACCGCCGCGGAATGGACCCGAGGCCGTGATCCCGGAGCCGATCCGCATCGATGCCCGACCCTGCTCGTCCGGAGGCGTTGAGGGCGATGGGTGTCTCCGATCCCTCGAGGTGGAGGAGGGCGAACAGGTCGCCGCCCGGACCGCAGGTATCGGGGAGGACGACGCCGAGGACGGCATTGGCGGCGATCGCCGCGTCGACGGCGTTCCCCCCTCCATCGAGGATGACGCAGGCGGCCTCGGATGCGAGGCAGTGTGGGGTGACCACCAAGGCCGTACCCGGTGGTTGAGGCCCCGTGGTGGTGCACGCGCGCTCGTTGCGCGCCGGCGCGGTCATTCGCCGAAGGTGGTGAGCCTGCGGTTGAGGGCGTTGAGCACGGCCCGTACGGCAGCGTCGTCAGATGATCCTGCCGAGATCGCGGAGCCGACATTGAGATCCTCGCCACCTCGCTTGCCTGCCGAGACCACGATCGCCACGATCACATCGCGCGAGCCGACCTGGGTGCGTTCGATCGAGTCGAGTGCGATGGGCGGAACGGCTTCGAATGCCTGCTCGACGGCGCTGATGGTCGCCTCACCCACGAGCCGGAGCCGAGCAGACGAAACGGCCGGCCCGGTCGCGGTCCCGGTGTACTCCTCGTCGTTGTGCCGAAGGGTCACCTCCATGGTCGTTCTCACACCGTTCGGCGATTCGGTGACACCGCGCAGTGCCGCCCTCGCAGCCGAAGCGAGTTCGAGATGCTGGGGACTGATCTGGACGACGGAGATCACACGGTGGTCGATCGGGAGACCGAACCGGGCCATGGCGAGGCTCTGCACATCGCGGGCAACCTGTTTCGACGGCTTGTCCGACGCGGCGATCACATGGATCTCAGTGATCTTGTCGCCCTGGTTCACGACCCGCGCGGCATCGACGGACTCGAGACGGGTGAGGCCCTCTTCCAGTTCCCGAAAGTTGACAGGCATGACCCCCGAGCGTAGTGCATCGACACCATGCATGTGTGCCTTCGACCGCGCTCGGTGGTCATCGTCGCCGGGTGGCGGGTCCGCGCAATCCTCAACGCCGGGCCGGTTTCGGCCGATAGATGTTGCGACAGGGTGACACGGGCAGTATGTTGGCCATCCGCCGCCTGCGCTCGGGCGGCGCGGACTCATGGCGGAGTCCGGGGTACGGCGGTCGTTCGGCGATCGCCAGCGCCCCGGTGCGGGACATGTTCGTGGAACCGATACGACATGAACGATCTGCCTGGGCGAGATATCGACTGGGCGATGGAGGTGGTGGCACAACCGGGAAGCTCGACAACGAACAACAACTCCAGCGAAGCGACAGAAGTCCCCGATCCGGCGAATCGATGCTGGTGACGAGGAACGAACCACTGGAGTGACCTCGTGAAGAGCACTTTGATCAAGCTCGCATTGACCGTTGGAACCCTTGCGGCAGCCCTCGTTGCTGGCGCAGCGCAATTCCGTGTCGGCTAGCTGAGATTCCCGGGCCACCATCCCGTCTCGTTCCCGACCCGAGGAACCGATGTTCCAGGACGAACTGGCCCGCCAGGAGCGTGAGAAGAAGCGCATCGCCATCGTCTTTGCGGCGATCGGTGTTGCCGTCCTCGCGGGCTTGTTCATCGTCCAGAGCTTCCCTCGGCCCGTCTGGCTGTGGGCGATCTTCGCCGCGGCGGTCGTCTTCTTCGAATGGAACGCCGTGGAGGTCAACGACAAGCTGTTCGCGAGTCCTTCTCTCATGGTCATGATGACCGCCGCCGTGGCGTTCGGGCCCGAATCGGCGGTCCTCGGGACAGCAACGATGGCCGCGATGGGCATGCTCACCCCAGCCGATGTGCGCGAGCGGCGCTGGTTCCAGCCATCGGTGAACTTCGGCCAGCTCGTGATCTCTGCGGCAATCGCAATCGGAGTCCTCGCCATCCTGATGGATCGGATCGGCGGGGGCGGCGGGCCGTGGATGGTCACGACCGCCATGGTCGGCCTCATTGCGCTGGCCTCGGGCTTCGCAGCCGTCCTCGACGGAATCATCAACCTCAGCCTGGTCTCGTTCATCGTGCGTCGCGTCTACGGGGGGAGCATGAATGCCTGGTCGCACATGACGCAGCTCGTTGTGCCCTATGTCGGGATGGGGTTCCTCGGAGGGCTGCTCGGCGCCACCTATCTGCTCGTCGGGCCCGCGTCCCTGCCGCTGATCGCAATCGTCTTTTTCACCGGCTACATGGCGTTCGAGTCGTATGCCCGCCTGCGGGAAGCGCAGCTCTCGACGCTCGCGGGTTTCGTGAAGGCCCTCGAAGCCAAGGACCTCTACACGAGGGGGCACACCGAGCGGGTCGCCTACTTCGCGAACATGATCGGCCAGCACATGGGGTTCAACGGAACCCAGCTCGAGCAGCTTCGATGGTCAGCGCTGATCCACGATGTCGGCAAGCTCGCCGTCCCGCGTGAGGTGATCCGCAAGAAGGCACGGCTCACCGACGACGAGTACACCGAGATGCAAGGGCATGTGCACCATGTCGAGGATCTGCTCAGTGAGGTCGAGTTCCTCCGTCCCATGGTCGAGATCGCGTCCAACCACCACGCCCACTTCGACGGGAACGGGTATCACGGCTCGACGGGAGACGCCGGGGGGACGCCGCCGCTCGAGGCGCGCATCCTCGCCGTGGCCGACTCATTCGATGCCATGACCTCCACGCGCTCCTATCGGGTCGCGCTGTCCCAGGAGTACGCGTTTGCCGAGCTGCGTCGGTTCTCGGGAACCCAGTTCGATCCCAACATCGTCGAGGAGTTCATCTCGGTCCTGACGGCGTCGGGGGAGCGCTACGGATCACCGACCGAGATCACCGAAGAGGAAGCCCGCAGGCGCGCAGAACACGGCTTCGGGCAGAGCCTCGGTGCCGACCGACGCGGACGGCATCGGCGTCCCGATGATTCGGGAGGTGGGCATGGCTGAGCACCGGCTCAGAGCATTCGGGACCGTGGCGTGGCTTGCCCTTGTCGCAGGTGCCATCGTCTTCGCGGTCCTCGGTTTCGACCGCACCGGGGGGAAGCCCGTTGATTGGGTGCTCCCGGTGGTCGTGTGGGCGGCCGCCATCACGGTCGTGTCGCTGTTCACGGTGCCAGCCCCATCGGGATCGCGGCTCAGCCTCGGAATCGGGGCTGCCGTTGGAGGCTCGATCCTCATCGAAGACCCTCTCGCACTCGGAGCCACGATCTGTGCGGGGCTTGCAGCCACAGCGCTCGTTGAACGGATCATCCCGTTCGTTCGTCCCCGAAGCGACGCCGACTTCCTCAGCGACGCCGTCGGGATGGCAGCCTATGCGGTGACCTACTCGATCGCGTGGAAGGCACTCGCCGATGTCGGTTGGCTCGATGCTTCATGGACGATCATCGCAGGCGTGGTCGTTGGCGGTGTCATCTGGTTCACGATTCGGGCACTGATCGCCGCGCTGGTCGGGCTCGAACGCAGTGATCTCGCCGGACGGTACCTGTGGTTGCTCGCCCTTGAGGACTGGGCAGTGGTCCTGTCCATCTTTGCGGCCGGAACGCTGTTTGGTCTCACATGGCCGCTTCTCGGGGGCTGGGCGCTTCCCGTCGCGATCCTTCCGTATGCCTTCGGGCACATGGCGTTCGAGCGGTACCACTCGACCCGGGTGACCTATGGCCAGACAATTCGCGCCCTTGCCCAGATACCAGAAGTTGCCGGGCTGGCGCCGGTCGGGCATTCGACCCGCACCGCGGATCTCGCCGTTGCGATCGCACAGGAGATGGGTCTTCATCCCGGCGATGTCGTCGAGCTGGAGTATGCGGCTCTCATGCACGATGTCGGCCGTATCACCCTCAACGAGCCGGCAATCGTGAAGGCGGGTTTCACCGACGAGGACATCGCGAGGTGGGGTTCCCAGATCATCGCCGAGGCTCCCTATCTCGAGCATGTATCGACGCTCGTCGCCCAGCAGCATCGTCCCTATCGATCTCCCGGCATCGAGGTCGACCCCGAGATCCCGATCGCGTCGAAGATCATCAAGGTGGCCAGCGCCTACGACGAGGCGAGGACCCAGAACGGGTGTTCGCCGATCGAATCCCTTGAGCGCATCCATCAGGGATCGGCGTACGAATACGACCCGCAGGTCGGGAGTTCACTGCGCCGGGTCCTCGTGTCCCGAGGCGAGATCACCTTCTAGTGACGACGCGGGTGGCACCTTGCGACTCGTCCTTCACGAGTCGGAGGCGGAGCCCGGGATCCCTTGCACCCGGTGGGCGAACAGCGTCAACGGTTGGCGCATCTGGTCCTCGATGAATGCGCCGACACCGATGGCGAGGAGCACATCCCCGAGCGACAGCACCGCGTTCGGGAGGGGTATCACATCGGCGAGGAAGGGCAGCCTCGTTGAGGTTGTGAGCACGACATGTTTGGCATCGAGGAGGAAGTCGCCTTCGTGACCTGCTATGCGTGCAGCCTCCTCGAGCACCGGCATGCCGCCGTTGAGGGAGATGACGGTGAAGTTCATCAGGATGCCGAGCCCCGCGATCCAGATCCCCGTCTGATCACGGTTGAGCCACACGAACAGCAACAGCGGCAGGTAGGACAGCAAGACGAGACCGATCGCGAGCTCGTTCATGTCAGAAGGGACCCATTCGGAAGCGGCCAGAATCGCGAACCCGAGAGGGAGGAGCCACCACATCGTGACGCGGATCTCCGTGAGGTTGCGCAGCTTGCCTCCCCGGATGTAGCCGACGGCCACAGCGATCACCACAACGAGGCCCATCCATGCAAAGGACTGCATGACCCGACGATAGCGGTCGGCACCTGTTCGGGACCCCGGACTGGTGGGGAGAGATTCGCGATTCGCTACCGTGGCGCGACGCGATGAAAGCCATGTTGATGTTGGGAGCCATGTGATCAGATACGAGGTCGTCGATTCGGTTGCGACGATCACGATCGATGATCCCGATCGCCGCAATCCGCTCTCCAACGCCGAGATGTCGGAGCTCGGGGACGCGGTGCGTCGCTCGGCGACGGATCCCGATGTTCGGGTGGTTGTGATAACGGGTGCAGGAGATCGGGCGTTCTCGGCCGGAGGTGATCTCGCTTCGGGATTCGTTGACGACCCGGTTGCGGGCCACGAGGGGCGGGGTGCTCTCGCCGGGCTGTTCCGTGAGATGCGACGAAACCCGCGGCCCATCGTCGCCCGCGTCAACGGCGCCGCCCTCGGAGGTGGGTTCGGCGTTGCCGCTGCCTGCGACATCGTCATCGCGGCCGAGCATGCCCGATTCGGTACACCCGAGATCAACCTCGGACTCTGGCCGATGATGATCTCTGCGGTGCTGGTCCGCCTCGCACCCCGCAGGGCGCTTCTCGAGATGATGATGCTCGGAAGTGTGATCTCGGCCGACGAGGCGCGTGATCTCGGCATTGTCTCGCGGATGGTGCCGGCAGCCGATCTCGACGGGGAGGTGGCTCTCGTCGTGTCCCAGCTCAAGGCGAAGTCGTCGGCAGCGCTCGCACTCGGCAAAGAGGCCTTCTATGGCATGGAGGATCTTGACATCGATTCGGCCCTCGACCATCTCCAGGTGGGGTTGACCGCAGCGTCGATGACGGAGGACTCGGTTGAGGGCGTCAAGGCCTTTCTCGCCAAGCGCGAGCCGCTGTGGAAGGGACGCTGAGCCACTGGTCCTGACCGTGGGGGAGGATCGTTTCTGATCAGCCCGTCAGGCCAGCCACAGGATGATCCACAGGGCGGGGAGCCCAACGACGATCGCCGCACCGATGCTCTTGGTGTACCACGCCGCGACGCCGCCAGCGATCGCGGCAGGGACAAACGGATTCAGGAGGTCGACGGAGGACTCGGGAGCGACGATGGCGGGAACCGTGAGGGCTGCGAGCACCGCGGGAGCGACATACCGGAGTGCCCGCTCGAGCAGTGGCGGGACCTCGACGATGCCGAACAGGGCGAGAAAGACGAACCGCATCGAGAAGGTCGCGATGCCCGCACCGATCACAACGACCCACATCATCGGGCGGGCCTCGACTTGCTGAACCATTGTTCCGAGGAGAGCCCGGCGAGGACACCGGCGACGGCGCCGAGCATGAGACCGAGCTGGTAGTCGAGGTGCATTCCCGCAAGCGCAACGAAACCGCCGACGGCTGCTGCGAACAGGGCGGGGACCGTCTTGACCGAAAAAACGAGGAGGGCGAGGAAGACCATGGGTACGGCGAACTCGAGCCTCCACGATGCCGGGACGGCCTGGCCGAGGATGAATCCCGATGTGGTTGTGATCTGCCATGTCGTCCACAGCCCCATCGCGACGCCGAAGTAATACGATGCAAGCCCGGTCGTGCTGGAAGGGTCGGGGAATCGGTGGGCGGTCACGACATAGGCCTGGTCCGTCAGGATGTAGGCCATCCGGGCACGCAGACCAAGCGGGAGGTCCGAGGTGTACCGGCCCATGTCTGCGGAGTACATGAGGTGCCTTGAGTTGATGACCACGGCCGTGAGGAACGCGGTCACCGCGGCACCGCCCGATCCCATCACATCGACGATGGCGAATTGGCTTGCCCCTGCGAAAATGAACAACGATGAGGCCCACGCCGCGAGCTGATCGACGGCGGCTCCTGCGGCGGTGACGCCGAAGATCAGTCCGAACGGAATGATGCCGAGAATCACCGGCGATACATCGCGAAGGCCTTCGCGCCATGTCGGGGGTGTGTGGGCCGTCATCGAACGGTTCACGCTATCGCAGTTGACAGCCCTGACCGTTCACTGTTGACAAATGACGGTTGACAGTGAACCGCTTGGTTCAGCCGAAGTGTTCGGCGAACTTGTCGGTGAGGTCGTCTGCGGTGACCTTTCCGAAGATCCGCTCGAGGATCACACCCTCGGACGAGATGAGGTAGGACGCAGGAAGGCCGAGCGGGCGGTATTCGCCGTCGACGGTGCCTTGCTCGTCGAAGCCGATCGTGTACGACACGGGCACCTCCGTAAGGAACGCAGTCGCTTCCGCGGTCGTGTCCTGGACGGCGACGCCGATGAAGGCGACCTCGGGGTGCCGACGCGAGGCTTCGTCGATCTCCGGCATCTCTTCGCGGCATGGGAAACACCATGACGCCCACAGGTTCATGAAGATGGGCCGTCCGTCATTGGCAAGGTGCTCATCGAGGCTGAAGTCCGTACCGTCGGCCGTCGGAACCACGAAGTCGGGCGCCAACTCCACGGCCGCGGTGCTTGGTGTGCCTGTTGAGCTGCAAGCGCTGATCGCGACGGCGACCAACACAACGAGCGCGAGGTTCGCGTGGCTGCGGGAGGGTCGGCGTCGCATGTCGGCAACGGTAGACCCGTGCATCCGATAGCTGGGGCGATGATGGGGCGATGATGGGGCGATGATGGGGCGAAGATGTGGCGAACTCTCGGCCGAGTTGGTTCTCGGGGCCCGCACTCGGCTCTCTCCGAGTGGCAGCCCGGGGTACGGCCCTGGGTTCGGCCGAGTTGGTTCTCGGGGCCCGCACTCGGTTCTCTCCGAGTGGCAGCCCGGGGTACGACCCAGGGTTCGGCGGAGCCATTGCCGATCTTCCCGAAAGGCGAAACATCGGGATTTCTTGCCGGGCGAAAGGGGCGCGGACACAGCGATAACCTTGGATCCTGACACCGACAACTCACCTCGAGGGAAGAAGCCTCCATGAATCACGATCCCGTCAGCCATGACCCCTTCGCCGCCAAGGCGACCATCGACACACCGCTCGGAACGCGCACGGTCTATCGCCTCGATGCCCTCAAGGACATGGGCGACATCGACGCTCTTCCGTACTCAATCAAGGTCCTGCTCGAATCGGTTCTGCGCAATCACGACGGCCATGTCGTGCGGGACGAGGATGTGGCAGCAGTTGCCCAGTACGACGCGTCGAAGGTCGACGCGCTCGAGATCGCGTACAAGCCGGGCCGCGTGGTGCTCCAGGACTTCACCGGCGTTCCTTCGGTCGTCGATCTGGCAGCGATGCGGTCAGCGATCGTGCGAATGACGGGTGATCCTGCAGCCGCCGCAAAGGTGAACCCGCTTGTTCCTGCAGATCTGGTCATCGACCACTCGGTACAGGTTGATGCGTTCAACACACCTGACGCGCTCGGTATCAACTCGGATCTTGAGTTTGAGCGAAACCGTGAACGATACGAGTTCCTCAAGTGGGGGCAGGCTGCATTCGACAACTTCTCGGTCGTGCCGCCTGCGACCGGCATCGTGCATCAGGTCAACCTCGAGTATCTGGCGAAGGTGGTGTGGGACAGCGGAGAGGTGCTCTATCCCGATTCCCTCGTCGGCACCGACAGCCACACGACGATGATCAACGGTCTCGGTGTTGTCGGCTGGGGCGTCGGCGGAATCGAGGCCGAAGCGGTCATGGTCGGCCAGCCGATCTACATGCTTCTTCCCGAGGTCGTCGGCTTCCGGCTCACCGGCCGACTTCCGGATGGGGCTACGGCCACGGACCTCGTGCTCGTCGTCACCGAGATGCTCAGGGCGCACGGAGTGGTCGGCAAGTTCGTCGAGTTCTACGGACCGGGGCTCGCCGAGATGCCGGTGGCGAACCGGGCAACGATCGCCAACATGGCCCCCGAGTACGGTGCGACCATCGGGTTCTTCCCGGTCGACGACCGGACCCTCGACTATCTGCGGCTCTCCGGCAGGTCCGAGGCACTGATCGGGACCGTCGAGCAGTACTCCAAGCTGCAGGGGCTCTGGCGCGATGACGCGAGGACCATCACCTACAGCTCGAACCTCGAACTTGACATGTCCACGGTGGTTCCGTCGCTCGCGGGCCCGAAGCGACCGCAGGACCGCATCGCTCTCGGCGACATGAAGGAGCAATGGAAGATCGACATTGCTGGTCAGCTTCGCCCAGAGGGCGGAGGCCCCGGTGTCGCTCCCGATGTCCGCAGCGACGGCGAGACCTTTGATCTCTCCGACGGCGATGTGGTCATCGCTGCCATCACATCGTGCACCAACACCTCGAATCCGGAAGTCATGGTTGGTGCGGGGCTCGTTGCACGCAACGCGAGGGCACATGGTCTGACCCGCAAGCCGTGGGTGAAGACCTCCCTCGCGCCGGGCTCGAAGGTTGTCACGGACTACCTTGAAGCTTCAGGGCTCCTCGATGCGCTCGAGGCGGTCGGCTTCTACACGGTCGGGTACGGTTGCACGACCTGCATCGGGAACTCTGGCCCTCTCCCGCCCGCCATCAGCGCCGCGATCCACGAGCACGACATCGTTGCGGCATCGGTGCTTTCGGGGAATCGCAACTTTGAGGGGAGGATCTCACCCGATGTGCGAGCGAACTACTTGGCGAGCCCGCCGCTCGTGGTGGCGTACGCGATCGCAGGTACGGTCGACATCGATCTGTCGAGCGAACCGATCGGTATCGGTAGTGACGGCGAGGAGGTCTACCTCGCTGACCTGTGGCCGTCCCAGGACGAGATCGCAACGACCATCGCAGATTCCCTCTCGACGAGCCAGTTCACCACGGAATACGGCGCCGTGTTCGACGGCTCCCCGCAGTGGCGGGCCATCCCGGACACCGGCGGTTCCTTGTTCTCGTGGGATCCCGGGTCGACCTACATCCAGGAGCCCCCGTTCTTCAAGGACCTCGCGCCGACACCGGCGCCGATCACACCGATCTCGGGCGCACGGGCCCTCCTCAAGCTCGGGGACTCGGTGACAACCGATCACATCAGCCCCGCTGGGTCCATCGGAGCCGACACGCCCGCAGGACGCTTCCTGGTCGAATCAGGCGTGGAACCGGCGATGTTCAACTCCTACGGTTCGCGGCGTGGCAACGACAAGGTCATGACGAGGGGGACCTTCGCCAACATCCGCGTCCGGAACCAACTCGCCCCCGGCACCGAGGGCGGGTGGACGACCGACTTCACCGACGGCGAGGTGCGATCCGTGTATGAGGCGAGCCTCAACTATGGCGCGGCAGGCATACCGCTCGTCGTCTTGGCGGGTGCCGACTACGGCATGGGATCGTCGCGGGACTGGGCGGCAAAGGGGACCTTCCTCCTCGGCGTGCGGGCGGTGCTCGCTGAGAGCTACGAGCGGATCCACCGCTCCAACCTCGTGATGATGGGTGTCCTCCCGCTCACCTTCCCCGACGGCGAGAGCGCGGACTCGCTCGGCCTCGACGGAACCGAGGCGTTCGACATCGAGGTCGACGACTCGCTCACCCCCCGTCAGGGAATCACCGTGCGCGCAACGCGTCCGGACGGTGCTGCCATCCAGTTCCTTGCGACGGCGCAGTGCGACACGCCCATCGAGGTCGACTACCTGCGACACGGAGGCATCCTTCACATGGTGCTTCGCCAGATGGCCTCTTGAGGCAACGGGTCAAGGGGAGAAGGGAGGAGGCGTGCAATCCGAGGCAACAACCGTCGAGCAGTACCTTGCCGAACTCTCCGACGACCGGCGCGATGCGATCGAGGCTGTCCGTAGCGTGATTCTCGCCAAGCTCCCGAATGGTTATGTCGAGTCCATGAACTGGGGCATGATCAGCTACGAGGTGCCGCTCGAGGTGTATCCGGACACCTACAACGGGAGACCGTTGATGTACGCCGCTCTGGCCAGTCAGAAGAACCACATGGCCGTGTATCTCAGTGGCGTCTACATCGACGAGGACACGCGTGACGCGTTCCGTGACGCCTATGTCGCGACCGGCAAGCGTCTCGACATGGGCAAGTCCTGTGTCCGGTTCCGGCACCTCGCGGATCTTCCGCTTGATCTGATCGGGGAGGCGATTGCCTCCATGCCCGTCGGCGACTTCATCGACGCTTCGCAAGCACCACACCGCTCGACGGTCTAGCTCGCGGCGTGTTCGACCTCGACCTCGACCGGTCGTGCAGCTGCGCTCGCCAGGAGCCCACGCACGATGCCTTCGTCGAGTGCTCGGAGGACCTTCGGCTCGTCATCGTCGGACCGTCCGAGCGGGCAGAACCTTGCGACGATGCGGTTCTCGGACGCGACGGTGGAGGCCCCGAGGCCGCGACCCATCATGGATGAGGCGACCGCCATGGCTGCGACCTCGTATCCCTCGTCGTCGGGAACGCCGATCTCGGCCCCGAGCTTGAGTCCGTAGTCGCGCCCCACGCTCGTCGCCACATCCACCGCGGTTCCGTCGTCGAGCCGGTCGATCACCCCCACCAGAAGCTCGGCGAGGGCGTCATACTTCGACGACGAATACTGCACGCGCACGGCCTTGTCGGTCGCCTCATATCGCTTCGCCGGGCGTCCAGCCGTCCCCTTCGAGGTGGGTTGATCCGAGATCCGTATGAAGCCGTCGGTCACCAACCGGTCGAGGTGGTGCCTCGCGACATTCGGATGGATCTGGAAATTCGCAGCGATCTGGCTTGCGGTGACTGCATTGTGGGATTCGCGGATCATCACATAGATACCGCGGCGCGTCGTGTCGCCAAGGGCTCCGGTGAGGGTCTCGATCTGTTCGTCAAAGCTCGGATCGGCCATCGTGTCTCCACCCACAGTGTACGGCTCGTGACCGTGACGCGTCGACGACGCGGCGGTTCGAAGGCACGACGGCGTGAACCGCAGGGATCATTAGCCTCGCCGCGAGCACACGCGGGAGTCAGCACGATGGCAGAAACCGGAACGATCAGACAGGCCGTCGAGGCGGTGATCGACCCCGAACTCCGATCTCCAATCGGGTCCCTCGGCATGGTCGACGATGTCGTTCCCGTCGACGGCGGTGTCACCGTGCGGCTCGCTCTTCCCCTCGGCGGCCACCCGATGGAGCAAGAACTCGCGACGCGGATCAACGATGCAGCCGTGGCTTCTGGCGCGTCGCAGGCCCATGTCGAGATGCGTGCCATGACCGACGCAGAACGCGCTGAACTCGGAGGGCGGATGCGCGGCCAGCAGAAAGGGGAGCGCGAGGTGATGCTCGCGAAGCCCGGATCGAAGGCGCGGGTGATCGGCATCGCCTCGGGAAAGGGCGGTGTCGGCAAGTCGTCGGTCACCGTGAACCTCGCCCTCGCGTTGAGCGCCAAAGGGCATCGAGTCGGGATCATGGACGCCGATGTTTGGGGCTTCTCAGTTCCGAAGATGCTTGGACTGGATCGGGCGCCGTCGGTCCTCGAAGACATGCTGATTCCTCCGGTCGCCCACGGCGTCGCGGCGATCTCGATGGACTTCTTCGTCGAACCGGACCAGGCCGTCGTGTGGCGTGGGCCGATGCTCCACAAGGCCCTCGAACAGTTCCTCGTCGATGTCTACTGGGGCGACCTCGACTTCCTCCTCATCGACATGCCGCCGGGCACGGGGGATGTCTCGATCTCGGTCTCGCAGTACTTGCCGCGGTCCGAGATCATCGTCGTCACGACACCTCAGCCTGCCGCCCAGCGCGTTGCCGTGAAGGCCGGTTTGATGGCGCGCAAGGTCAATCAGGAGATCGTCGGGGTCATCGAGAACATGTCGTGGTTCACCGGCGACGACGGCCAACGCTACGAGTTGTTCGGCGCCGGCGGGGGAGAGGCACTCGCCGAGCATCTCGATGTCCCACTACTCGGCAAGATCCCGCTCGTGCCCGCGTTGCGTGAAGGGGGCGATTCCGGGAACCCGATCGTCGTCGAGGATCCCGACAGCGAAGCATCCATCGCCTTCGGGGCGATTGCCGATAGCATCGTCGCCCGCAAGCCGAGGCTGCGGAGCCATCCCGAGCTCGTGATTTCATAGGTCGTCGGAGGAGGAGTACGCATGGCTGAGGAAACAACGGTACGCATCGGTCTCGCCTCCGCCCGCGAGCTCGAGATCGTGGTCGACGAGCCGGACACGGTCGTGAGCGCCTTCGAGAAGGCAGTCAAAGGCAAGGACGCGGTCCTGTGGTTCACCGATGTGCGCGGCCATCGCTTCGGGATCACCGTGGCATCGGTTGCGTTCATCGAGATCGACAAGCCGCAACAGCGCGGCGTCGGCTTCTGACGGGTGCTGCTGTGACGGGCGCTCTCTCGGCGCTCGGTTATGAGGCCTGTCGGCGGCGGCGGCGTTCGGCGAGCCAGCGCTTGCGGTACCGGCGGCGATCGTCCTCCGGCAGACCGCCCCACACGCCTGCTTCCTGGTTCGTCTCGAGCGCGTAGAGCAGACACTCCTCGAGCACGGTACAGGTCGAACAGATTGCTGTTGCTCGTTCGATCATGTCGATCGCGGGACCGGTGGTTCCGACAGGGAAGAAGATGTCGGGGTCGGATGCTCGGCAGGCGGAAAGTTCACGCCAGTCGGTGACGGTCAGCACTTCGTCTCTCCTACGACTACTCGCGTATGCTCACGGATGTGAAGTCTTTCACAATGTAACCCGGCGTGTCAAATGATTCTGCGGTTTTTCTGCGATTTCGTCCGGATTTCATCAGATTTCATCAAATCGGGCCGATTCGACCGTTCCGCGACCCATGGCTCGGCGGTGGTGTGCACGGTCTCGGTCGCTGCGTCCGGTCGGTACCATCGGTTGCGAACCGCGCGATAGGAATGGGCGATGTCGATCGATACGCAGCTCAGGGAAGACCAAAAGGCTGCCATGAAGGCCGGCGACAAGGCGACGCTCAATGTCGTCCGTTCGGTTCGCGCCGAGGTTGCCACCGCGCAGGCAGCGCCGCACTTCGCTGGCGAGGTGGATGATGACCTTTTTCGTACGGTCATCGCCACCTATGTGAAACGCATCACCAAGGCCAAGGCCGAGTACGACGAGATGGGAGCAGTCGGAGCCGATAGGGCGGCTTCCATCGCCTTCGAGATCGACTATCTGGCACAGTACCTGCCCCAGAAGCTCGACGAGGATGAAACGAGAGCGCTCGTCGCGGCGACCATCGACGACATCGGCGCCGACACCTCCACGCCCCACGGCAAGGTCGTTGGTGCCGTCATGCGAACGGGTGAGGATCTCGACGGGGCCCTCGTCAGCCGACTCGTCGCGGACCTCCTTAGCGAGTGATCGTCATGGCGTTGATCGCGCGGGGTGTGAGACGGTGCCGGAGCGGCCAGATGTGGCTGAAGGAATCCCTCGACGCGTGACACCGGACGCTGACACCGGACTGCGGCCGCAGGACTGGTCCCGGCTGTCAGCCGACGACACCGCCGCCGCTCTGGGCTCCGACTCGTCCGGGCTCGATCAGGCCCAGGTCGCGGCGAGACTCGCCGAATGGGGGCCGAACGAGATCGAAGAGGAGGCCCGCAAGAGCCGGCTGTCGATTCTCCTCGCCCAGCTGCGTGGCGTCCTCACCTATGTGCTCGTCGCCGCGGCGGTGATTTCGGGATTCCTCGGCGACTGGATCGAGGCGGCGGCCATCGCGGCAATCGTCGTGCTCAACGCAGTGATGGGTTATGTCCAGGAGAGCAGGGCCGAAGAGGCGATGGCGTCACTTCGTCAGCTCGCTGTACCAACCGTGCGGGTCAGGCGTTCAGGTGTGGTCACCGAGGTCTCGTCGCGCGAACTCGTTCCCGGGGATCGTCTCCTCCTCGAAACAGGCAATGTCGTCCCTGCCGACGGAAGGCTGATGACCGAAGCGAACCTCCAGGTCGAAGAGGCGACACTCACCGGCGAGTCGGAGCCGGTCGCCAAACGCGCCGAGGTGGTGTACGAGTCCGAACGGGCGCTCGCCGACCGACGAAACATGGTGTATTCGGGGACCACCGTCACCCGTGGCCGTGGCGAGGCGGTGATCACCGTCACGGGCATGACAACCGAACTCGGCAAGATCGCCTCGATGATCCAGGGCGTCGAGGAATCCCTCACACCACTTCAGGCACGACTCGACCAACTCGGCAAGATCCTTGCGGCTGCTGCGGGAGGGCTCGTGGTCCTGCTCTTCGCGCTCGGGCTTGCCCGTGGCGACGACATCGAGACGCTGCTCCTCACCTCGGTGAGCCTTGCCGTTGCGGCGATCCCCGAGGCCATGCCTGCCGTGGTGACCATCGCCCTTTCGCTTGGGGCCCAACGCATGCTCAGGCGCAACGCCCTGATCCGCAGGCTCCCCGCGGTCGAAACCCTCGGGTCGGTGAGTGTGATCGGAACCGACAAGACGGGCACGCTCACCGAGAACCGGATGACCGCCGTTGTGCTCGATGTCGCGAACAACCGCCTCGAACTGGTCGATGAGGATCCGATTGCCGCTGGCCACGCCCCGACCATCGAGCTGGCGCTCCTCACCGGCTTGCTGTGCAACGATGCTGCGCTTGCCGGTGGCGACGAACTCGTTGCCGTCGGTGACCCGACCGAGGGTGCACTTGTCGTCGCCGGTGCAAGGGTGGGGATCTTCAAGGAAGACATCGAAGACGCCATGCCCCGCGTCGGAGAAGTGCCGTTCGACTCGGCTCGGAAGCGCATGACCACCGTTCACCGGGTTCCGGGGCGCCGTGATGACCTGCCAGAGAACCTCCGTGATCTCGTCGCCGGACTGGGACCAGCGGCACCCGAGTACATCGCGATGACCAAAGGCGCGGTAGCCGGATTGCTCGAATGCTCCGACCGCGTCTGGGTGGAGGGATCGATCGTCGAAATCGATGCTTCGTGGCGTCGCAGGATCACCGAGAGCGAGGAGGGTCTTGCATCGAAGGGCATGCGGGTACTCGGGCTCGCGATCCGGCCGCGCAACACCCGAGCGGTCGATGCCGACATCGAGCAACAGCTCATCTTCGTTGGAATGATCGGTCTCATCGACCCGCCACGAGAAGCGGTCCCCGGAGCGATCGCCGCCACGATCGCCGCAGGGATCCGACCCGTGATGATCACCGGCGACCATCCCCTGACCGCAAGCCACATTGCGAGGAGCATCGGCCTGACAGACACCGACGCGGTCGTGATCGGCGCCGAACTCGACGGCCTCGAACCACACGACCTCGAGCGTGTCGTGAAGCGAGCCTCGGTCTTTGCGAGAGTGTCTCCCGAGCACAAGCTCGATCTCATCTCGGCACTCCAATCCGACGGGGAACTCGTTGCAATGATCGGTGACGGGGTCAACGACGCTCCTGCGCTCAAGAAGGCGGACATCGGTATCGCGATGGGGATCACCGGAACCGATGTATCGAAACAGGCCGCAGACATGGTGCTGCTCGACGACAACTACGCCACGATCGTCGACGCGGTCGAGGAGGGCCGCGTCATCTATGACAACATCCGCAAGTTCATCAAGTACCTGCTGACCTGCAACACCTCGGAGATCCTCGTGATGGTCCTCGGCCCGTTCCTCGGGATGCCGTTGCCGTTGCTCCCGCTTCAGATCCTGTGGATGAACCTCGTCACCGACGGACTGCCGGCGCTCGCTCTGGGGGTGGAGCCCGCCGAGGACGATGTGATGAAGCGTCGGCCGAGGTCGGCGACCGAGTCGATCTTCGGGGACGGAGCGGCGGGGTTCATTGTCCTGTTCGGTCTCGTCCTGTCGATCGTGTCCCTCGGGGCTGGCTTCCTGCTGTGGAACGAGGGAGATGAGACCTGGCAGTCGGTGCTGTTCACGGTCCTGATCTTCGGACAGCTCGGCCTCGCCCTCGAGATTCGAACGGAGCGGGCATCTCTGTTCAAGGCCGGACTCTTGACGAACAAGGCAATGCTCGCAGCGGTTGGGATCGGTCTCGCTGCCCACCTCGCCATCATCTATGTGCCATTCCTCCAGGAAGTCTTCGGGACCACCGCGCTGGACCTCGCTCACTTCGGCATTGCCATCGGCGGCGCCGCTGTGGTGATGGCTGCCGTCGAGGTGTTCAAGGCAACGCGCCGCTGACTGTCGAGGTGTCGAGTGCGCAACAACCCAGGGCTGTACCCTGGGCTGTCACTCGGCAATATCCGAGTGGGAGCCCTCGCTTGGGTGGATCAGCCGTCCCGAGCCCCGCCGCTGATACGCAGCGGTGCGTGCTGGAGTGCCCCAGGCAGGATTCGAACCTGCGCTCCCGGCTCCGGAGGCCGGTGCTCTATCCCCTGAGCTACTGGGGCCCCGCGGGATTGTAACCTCGCGGGTCCCGCTCATCGCTCGTCCGTCAACCGAGGATTCAGCCGAACATGTCGCTCCAGTCCACGCTCACGGCGGTGTTCGCCGAGGCGTTTTCCGCAGCCGGTTTCGATTCCTCGTTCGGTGAGGTCGTTGTGTCTCAGCGTCCCGAACTTGCCGACTACCAGTGCAACGGTGCCCTCGGCGCAGCCAACGACGCCGGTCGAGCGCCTCGCGACCTCGCCCGTGAGATCGTCGCCGCGGTCGATCGTCCCGACCTGATCGGTTCCCTCGACATCGCCGGTCCGGGCTTCATCAACATCGTGGTAAGCGACGCTGCGCTCATGGCGGCCGTTGCGTCGATGGTCGGCTCCGAACGGCTCGGGGTGCCAGCGGCCGAGCCACCGGCGACCGTGATTGTCGACTACGGCGGGCCAAACATGTCAAAGGCACTCCATGTGGGCCATCTGCGCGCCGCCGTCATCGGGGAGTCCCTCAAGCGCCTGTTTCGCTTCCTCGGCCACGACACGATCGGGGACATCCACATGGGCGATTGGGGCATGCCCGTGGGTCAGCTGATCGTCGAGTTGCAGGATCGCCGACCCGACCTGCCGTACTTCGATCCCGAATACGACGAAGTTGCCGATGGTCCGTACCCGTCTGAGCCGCCTGTCGATCTCGACGGCCTGTCCGAGATGTATCCGGTGATCACGAAACGATGTGCTGACGATCCGGCGGTTGCCGAGCGGGCACGGCTCGCCACCCTGGAGCTCCAGAACGGCCGCACGGGATATGTTGCCCTCTGGCGACACTTCCGAGATGTCTCGGAGGCCGGGCAGCGAGCCGACTTTGAAGCCCTCGATGTCGTCTTCGATGTCTGGTATGGGGAGTCGACGGTTCACGACCGGCTCGCGCCGATGGTCGACCGCCTTCTCGCGTCGGGCGACGCAAGGGTCTCCGACGGTGCCGTTGTGATCGATGTCGCCCGCAGCGACGATGCCAAGGAACTCCCGCCGTTGCTTCTGACGCGGTCGGACGGAAGCTATCTGTACTCCACCACGGACCTCGCCACCGTCGAGATGCGTGTCGAGGAGCTCGGTGCCGAGGTCATCCTGTATGTCGTTGATGCGAGGCAAGGGCTCCACTTCGAGCAGGTCTTCCGCGCGGCACACCAAACGGGGATTGCGCCCCCGTCCGTCGAGCTCGAACACATCGGGTTCGGTACGGTCAACGGACCCGATGGGAAGCCGTTCAAGACGCGTGAAGGCGGCGTGCTGCGGCTCGCCGACCTGATTGAGCTCGTCACCGACGGCGCCAGGCGCAAGCTCGACGCTGCCCACATCGCGGAGGACTACCCGGAGCACGAACGGGACCGCATCGCCCGTCAGGTCGGACTCGCTGCTCTCAAGTTCGGAGATCTCTCGAACCATCGAACATCGAACTACATGTTCGATCTCGACCGATTCGCAGCGTTCGAGGGCAAGACCGGGCCGTATCTCCAGTACTCGGCTGTCCGAATCAAGTCGATCCTCAGGAGGGCGGACGAGGCACAACTCACCGGGGGCTCGATCGTCGCTCCCATCGTCGAGTCGGAGCGAAATCTCGTGCTTCGCCTTGTTCGCCTCGAGGAGGTGCTTGCGCGGGCAGCGATGCTGCGTGCGCCCAATGTGATCGCCGAATACGCCTACGAAGTCGCGACCGACTTCAGCCGCTTCTACGAGCAATGTCACATCCTCAACGAACGGGACCGCGACCGTCAGGCTTCCTTGTTGGCGCTCGTGGTGCTGACCCTGTCGGTCCTCGACCGACTCCTGAACCTGCTTGGCATCGAGGTTCCGGACCGCATGTGAACCCGATCCCGCTCGACCTGCTGCCCGAAACCGCCACGGTCCACCATGGCCGACTCCGCATCGGTGGCTGCGATGTCGCGGATCTCGTCGCCGAGTTCGGGTCACCCCTGTTCATCTACGACGAGCAGCACCTCATCGACCGGTGCACCGAAGCCGTTGCGGCGTTCGGGGAAGGTGTCGCGTACGCCTCGAAGGCGTTCTTGTGCAAGGCCATGGCAAGGCTCGCGTACGAAGCCGGGATGGACATCGATGTCGCCACCGGCGGGGAGCTCTTTGTGGCCCTCGCAGGCGGTGTTCCTGCGGACCGAATCGTGATGCACGGCAACAACAAGACCGACACCGAGATCACCATGGCACTCAACGCAGGAGTCGGAAGGATCGTTGTTGACTCATTCGACGAGATGGACCGACTCGACCGGCTCGTACCCGACGCCGCGCACGCACCGACGGTCCTTGTGCGCGTCAACCCCGGGATCGAAGCGCACACCCACGAGTACCTCCGAACCGGCATCACGGACTCCAAGTTCGGTTTTCCGCTCGCTCGCGACCTCGCGGCTCAAGCGATCGAACGGGCCCGCTCGTCCGAATCGATGGTGTACCGGGGCATTCACGCCCACATCGGGAGCCAGGTGTTCGATGTCACCTCGTATGGCAAGGCCATGGGCGCCCTCGCCCCGTTCATCGAGGCTTCGGGAGCTGCGGAGGTGTCCGTTGGCGGCGGCCTGGGGGTCGGCTACCTGAGTGGGGAGAAGGCTCCGACGATCAGCGAATGGGCAGAGGCCATCCATCGTGTCGCCCGTGCGCACGGAATCGATGCTCGCATCACCGCCGAACCGGGACGCTCGATCGTCGCGAAGGCTGCGGTGACGGCCTACACGGTCGGCACAATCAAGGACATCCCGGGTGTTCGGACCTACCTCGCAGTCGACGGCGGGATGTCGGACAACCCGAGGCCGGTGTTGTACGGTTCGGGCTATGAAGCGTTCCTTGTGCGCGATGTCGCCGCACCGCGGGAGCGTTCCTTTCGCATCGTCGGCAAGCACTGCGAGAGCGGTGATGTCATCATCCACGATGCCGCTCTCCCCACCGATGTCTCGGTGGGGGACATCATCGGGACCCCCGTGACCGGTGCCTACAGCCACTCGATGGGGTCCAACTACAACAAGGTGCTGCGCCCGGCAGTTGTCTTCGTATTGGACGGCAGCCCCCGCCTCGTCGTCGAACGCGAGACCTACCAGGACCTGGTCGCGCACGATGTCGGGTGACGATTCGCTACCGAGCCTTCCAGCGCGGGACCGGTTCAGCCTCCGCGAGTGAACCCAAGAACGCGAGCGTCCACGGCGTTGCCATGCGTTCCGTGACATAGGCGTGGCCGCGGTCGGGCGCAACGAGTGCGGTCTCGGTACCGATCCAGCCGTCACCGGTCGCCCACCACAGGAGATCACGGTCGGCGTAGCGACCAGGCGAGGCTCCGGAACGCAAGCCGAGGTTTCGTCGTGCCCACCGGTCCGCAACGAGAACCACGGAACGGTGGTCGGTGGCGAACGCTTCGAATGCTTCGGTTCGCGACCGCCAGATCTTGTCGATCCGGCCCGCGATGATGGTGGAGAAGCGGTCGGGCTCGCTGGAAGCGAGGGGCTTGAGGCCGTATTCGTCGTGGATCATCTCATCGCGCCTCGTGAAGGCGGGGAATGGCACGGATTCGACGATGATCGCATGCCCCGACAGGAGGTATTCGATCCAGCGGGTGTCGCCATCGGCCATGATGACCACGGCGTGGGATTCGAGCCGATCGATCTCGGCAATGGCAGGACTCGGGTCATCGGGGTCGATGACGACGACCGGGGCGTTGAGACGGAACTGCTCGTCTTCGCGGCCGGTGAGCTTCCCTGCCTCGTCGATCGGAACGATGATGGTTGTCGAGTTCGGATCGGGCTCGTAGGTGTCGGTGATCGTGAGCGTTGCTTGCGACAGATCGCTCGGGAGCCACTCGTAGGTCACGCGATCGGCGTGCCTGAGCGATCGGTACGGGTCGACCGGGTAGCCGCTCGGGGTCCGAAGCTCGAAATGTAAATGTGGGGGTGTGGTCTCTGCGTTGCCGCTGTCGCCGACATATCCAAGAAGCTGACCCGCCTTGACCGTCACTCCGACGCGGATACCTTCGGCGGGACACGGCGCCCCGATCTCGTCGGTTCCCGGAAGATCGTTGTTGAGATGGAGGTACCTGGTCTGCCAGCGATCGGTGTGCCTGATGTGGACCGAACAGCCCGAGTTCCCACTGTCGTAGGTGACCTTGGTGACGACTCCATCATGCGCGGCAACGACCGGGAGGCCCTTCCAATGCCACGACATGATGTCGATACCGTGGTGTTCGCGGGTGCAGGCGTCGCGGCACGCTCCGAAGCCACCGTAGTAGGAGGTCGAACCGACCACGGGGAACACGAGCCGCCGTTCGACATCGATCCGCCTGACGGGATTCGGCGGCGTCATCACCGCTTCGCCAGCGTCATCGTCGGCGGCGACCGTGGTGGGCGGGGAGTCCGACTCGGGCTCACTCGCAAGAGCCCGGTCATGGGGACCAAGCCCGATGAACAGGACAGACGCGGTGAGCACCGCCGTTGCGGCGACGGCATAGTTCCTTCGACCCATACGACGCCATCGGCACCTTCACGGGGTTCCTGTAGGGCGGAATCGTGGTGACGGTTGCCGGATGATCGCACGGCAGCCGCACCCGGCTATGGTCGCGCCACTATGGAACGCACCATTGGGATCGGACTCTTGGGCGCTGGCACGGTCGGGGGCACGCTCGTGCGACGACTCGTCGGCGACTCAGGAGCCATCGCGGCCAAGACCGGACTCTCGTTCGATGTGCGAAGGATCGGTGTTCGTGATCTCACGAGAGCAAGGGATTTCGTGGTGACCGAGGGCCTCCTCACCGATGACCCGTTCGCGGTCGTACGGGATCCAACGGTGGACATCGTCGTCGAGGTCATGGGGGGCCTGAAACCGGCGCGGGACCTCGTCCTAGCCGCACTCGAAGCCGGCAAGCCGGTGATCTCGGCGAACAAGGAACTCATCGCAGCCGAGGGACCCGCGTTGATACGGGCCGCGGAACGCTCGGGCGTCCCGCTGCTGTTCGAGGCTGCCGTCGGCGGGGGCATCCCGATCATCCGGCCGCTCTCTGAGACGCTTGCGGGCGAGTCAATCGATCGGGTGCTCGGCATCGTCAACGGCACCACGAACTTCATCCTCACCAAGATGACCGATGAAGGGGCATCGTACGGCGAAGCACTCGCCGAGGCGACCGCGCTCGGGTATGCGGAACCCGATCCAACGGCGGATGTTTCGGGTGCCGACGCGGCCGCCAAGGCCGCGATCCTCGCCTCGCTCGCCTTCGGGACCTGGGTCGGTCTTGGTGATGTGCACCACGAGGGGATCGAGTCGATCACCGTCGAAGACATCGCGTTTGCAAGGGACTTTGGGTATGTCATCAAACTGGTCGCGGTCTGTGACCGCACCGATGGGGGCGTCACCGCGAGGGCTCACCCGGCAATGGTCCCTATTGAGCATCCCCTCGCGGCGATTCGGGGAGCGACGAACGCCGTGTTCATCGAGGGCCCATCGATCGATTCCCTCCTGTTCGCAGGCCCGGGAGCGGGAGGTGACCCGACCGCCACGGCCGTGCTCGGGGATGTGATCGATGCGGCACGCGAAACGCTCGCAGGGGCACAGGTCGCCCCCCGCATCATGCTGTCGGAGGGCCGCATCCTCCCGTTCGAGGAGGTCGACAGCGAGTGGTACATCCGCCTCGTGGTCCGCGATCGACCCGGCGTGTTGGCCTCGATCGCTTCGAAGTTCGGAAACGCAGGCGTGTCGATCCGGTCGGTCTGGCAGGAAGGTGTCGACGCCGAAGCAGCCCTGATCATTGTCACCCACGCGGCGCCCGAGGCGTCGCACCGTTCCGCCCTCGCCTCACTCGAACGCATCGAAGAGGTGCTCGATGTGGCGGCCGTGATTCGGGTGCTCGGAGACGAAACATGAGGTGGCGCGGCGTGATCCGCGAACACGCCGCCCGACTTCCCGTTGACGCCACGACGCCGATCGTGACGCTCCTTGAGGGAGGAACGCCGCTCATTCCGGCCCCTGCCATCTCCGAGATCGTTCGGAGCGATGTCTATCTCAAGTTCGAGGGCATGAACCCGACGGGCTCGTTCAAGGATCGCGGGATGACGCTCGCCGTTTCCAAAGCGGTCGAATCGGGCGCCCGAGCGGTCGCTTGTGCATCGACGGGCAACACCTCTGCATCTGCTGCCGCCTACGCGGCGCGAGCCGGCTTGGACTGCGTCGTCGTGCTGCCCGCAGGCAAGATCGCGGCTGGCAAGCTCGCCCAGGCGGCGGCGCACGGTGCGATGATCGTCCCGATCGAGGGCAACTTCGACGATGCCCTCACCATCGTTCGCCAGCTGTCGGAATCGCACGATGTCGCACTGGTGAACTCGGTGAATCCGTACCGGATCGAGGCGCAGAAGACTGCCGCTTTCGAGGTTCTCGACGATCTCGGAAAGGCACCGGCCGTCCATGCTCTTCCCGTGGGTAACGCAGGCAACATCACGGCATACTGGAAGGGCTACACCGAAGTCGGCGCTCAGCCCGCGATGTGGGGATTCCAAGCGGCGGGTGCCGCACCGATCGTGACGGGCGAGATCGTCGACCATCCCGAGACGGTCGCGACGGCCATCCGAATCGGCAACCCGGCGTCGTGGGATTCGGCCGTCGCCGCGAGGGACGAGTCGGGTGGTCGGATCGACGCCGTCACCGACGACGAGATCCTCGATGCATACCGGCTGCTGTCGCGATCGGTGGGTGTGTTCTGCGAGCCGGCATCCGCCGCGGGGGTTGCCGGCATCATCCGGTTCCGCGATGACCTGCCCGACGGTGACATCGTGTGCACCGTGACCGGCCACGGACTGAAGGACCCCGACACCGCCGTCGCGGGGATCGCCATCGCTGACGCCGTGCCCCCTGACCTTGCTTCGGTCGTCGGCGTTTTGGGCTGGGACTGAGGGCCACACCACCCCAATCGGTTCCTTCCCGTTCTGTGGGCCAGTCTGTACCTTTTTGTCGAACGGGAACCCTGGGTACGCGTGAAACCGGGAAGTGTCACACCCCGGTTCTACGATGTGGGCATGGAACTTCTCGTAGGCGCACTTGCGGTTGTCGCAGCGGTCCTCGCTGTCGTTGTCGTGGTGATGCTGAGGGGGCGGAAGCCCTCCGGCAGTCAGGCGACACCCGGCGAGACTGATCTGGTGGCGAAGGTCGAGCATCTCCTTGTGGCCCACCAGCAGCTCGTCGGCCGTCTCGACGCGGTGAGCGAGCAGCAGGCCCACGCAACGAAGGCCATCACCGACACGGTGGCGGATTCCCAGATGGCGTTGACGAAGCAGGTCAACGAGCGCCTCGCGCAGGTCGACAAGAGTGTCGGGTCGACGCTCAGCGAATCCGCGGAGAAAACGGCGCAGTCCCTCGGGGACTTGACTGCGAGGCTCGAGGCGATCGACAAGGCTCAGCAGAACATCACGGGGCTCGCGGATCAGGTGGTGACGCTCCAGCACATCCTCGACGACAACCAGGCGCGGGGCGCGTTCGGGGAGGTACAACTCAACGACATCGTCACCGACATGCTGCCCAACTTCGCCTACGCCCTCCAGAAGACGCTCGGAAACGGCAAGGTGGTGGATTGCCTCATCAGGCTCCCCGACCCACCGGGCCCCATCGCGGTGGACGCGAAGTTTCCGCTGACCGCGTTCCAGAAGATGATGAACGCTGAAGATGCCGAGGGTCGCCTCGCCGCGCAGCGGCAGCTGACCGCCGACACGAAGAAGCATGTCAGGGCGATCGCCGAGAAGTATGTGTCCCAGCCGTTCGACGAGACGAAACGGACCGCACAGAACGCCTTGATGTTCGTACCTTCCGAGGCGGTCTTCGCCGAACTCCACGCGCACCATCCGACGGTGATCATCGAGTGTCAGCGGTCCAAGGTGTACCTCGTGTCGCCGTCGACGCTGATGGCCACGCTGACCACCATCCGAGCCATCCTGCGTGATGTTGAAATGCGCAAGCAAGCGGGAGTCATCCAGGAAGAGGTCGGCACGATGCTTGCCGACATCGGAAGGCTGAGCACGCGGGTGGGCAACCTCGATCGTCACTTCGCCCAAGCCGCCGACGACATCACCGACATCAAGATCAGTGCTGGCAAGATCGAGAATCGAGGCAAGAAGATCGAATCCCTCGAGCTCGACGATCCCGACGCGCTCGATTCCGGCGATCAGGACGCGTTGCCGCTCATGTAGGCCGTCGGGTCTGCCGAAAGAGCAACCAATAACCTTGTGGCGGTTCCTATACTGGCCACATCCCACCCCGGCTCCATGCCGAGCCCTGCCGTGGGAGATCCCTCAGCGATCGATGTGCTTGATGCCTCCAGTCGCTGCCGTGTAGGCGCTTCCCGGCTACCCATGATCCCGTCTCGAAAGGGGCACAGACGAGATGACCACACCACGAACGAGGCTTCAGGAGCTCAAACTCCCCGAACTGCGCGACATGGCCACCTCGGTCGATGTCGACCATGACGGCCTCCAGAAGTCGAAGCTGATCGCGGCCATCCTCGCCGCCGACAAGTTCGACAAGTCGATGCTCCCCGACGAGCCGTCACCCGATGCAGCGGTCACAGCAACCAAGCGCGACGAATCGTCTTCCGACGGGGACGATGACGGGGAAGCCCGCGACGACAGCCGCCAGGATGAGCGGCAGGGTGGCCGCAACCGGAACCGGAACCGGAACCGGAACCGGAACCGGAACCGCGAACCGATTGACGAGTCCGAACTCGAGGTCAGGGAAGGCATCCTCGACATCCTTCCCGAGGGCTACGGGTTCCTCCGCTGCACCGGCTATCTGCCCGGTGAGAAGGATGCCTATGTCGCTGCCAACATCGTACGCAAGATGCGGCTCCGCAAGGGAGACATCGTATCGGGCCCCGTTCGCCCCGCCCGAGCCCAGGAGAAGTTCCCTGCACTCGTCCGAGCCGTGTCGGTCAACGGTGTCGACCCCGAGGTCGCCGAGAAGCGTTCGAAGTTCTCCAAGCTGACACCGCTGTTTCCCGACCAGCGCCTTCGCCTCGAGATCGATGGCAAGCCGGACCTCATGATGGCGAGGATCATCGATCTCATCGCACCGATCGGGAAGGGTCAGCGTGGCCTCGTCGTCTCGCCGCCAAAAGCGGGAAAGACGACGGTGCTCAAAGACATCGCCCACTCGATCGCAACCAACAACCCCGAATGCCACCTCATGGTCGTCCTCGTCGACGAGCGACCAGAGGAGGTCACCGACATGCAGCGGTCCGTCAAGGGTGAGGTCATCTTCTCGACCTTCGACCGGCCAGCCGAGGAACACACGCAGGTCTCGGAGCTCGCGATCGAACGCGCAAAGCGTCTTGTCGAGATGGGCACCGATGTGGTCATCTTGTTGGACTCGATCACGAGACTTGCAAGGGCGCACAACCTCGCGACACCGGCTTCGGGTCGGATCCTGTCCGGCGGTGTCGACTCGACGGCGCTGTATCCACCGAAACGGTTCTTCGGCGCTGCTCGCAACATCGAAGAAGGGGGAAGCCTCACGATCATCGGAACGGCACTCGTTGAGACGGGTAGCCGTATGGACGAGGTCATCTTCGAAGAGTTCAAGGGAACCGGGAACATGGAACTCCGCCTCGACCGCAAGCTCGCCGACAAGCGGATCTATCCCGCGATCGACATCGAGGCATCCGGCACTCGCCGTGAGGAGCTGCTGTTCGACCCCTCCGAGCTCAAGGAAGTGTGGAAGCTTCGCCGAGTCCTGCTCGCCCTCGAATCCGGCGCGGCGCTCGAACTGCTCATCGACCGATTGAAGAGCACCAAGTCCAATGCCGAATTCCTGCTCTCGGTGGCGAAGAACAGTTAGGACCAGATCCGTGTCACCGTTACAGTTCCGCCGAATCAGACAGGAGACCCCGTGAAACCCCACATCCACCCGGCGTACCGACCGGTCGTGTTCCAGGACACATCATCTGAGTTTCGCTTCCTCACGAAGTCGACGATCGAGACCTCCGAAACGACCGAATGGGAGGATGGCGAGACCTACCCGCTTGCCAAGGTGGAGATCTCCTCGGCGAGTCACCCGTTCTACACCGGGAAGCAAATCCTCGTCGACACGACGGGGCGGGTCGAGCGCTTCCGCAAGCGATACGGCCAGAGGGGCACCAAGGTGGCCCCCGAACAGCAACCAGCGGCAGAACCCGAGACCGAAGTCGCCGACGCGGAGGCGTAGTTGAGTCGATCCCCCGGCTCGTCAGTTGGCGGCCAGGCGGTCATCGAGGGCGTGATGATGCGTGCTCCGGACGCCTGGGCCGTCGCCGTGCGCCGACCGGATGGCGTGATCGAAGCGCAACGGAACCGCCTCCCACGGCTGTCTGAACGCAACCCGCTTGCCCGCGTGCCGTTCCTGCGAGGGATCTTCGTGCTCATCGAGTCGCTGTCGCTCGGTTTCCGGGCCCTGTCCTGGTCGGCGCAACGCACCGGAGACGACGAAGAGGACATCGGTCGCAACGAGATCTTCTTCACGATGGTGCTCGCGGTCGGCTTCGCCATCGTGTTGTTCATCCTTGCTCCTGCGTTCGCGGCGAACTGGATCAAGGAACTCGTCGGGGGCAACAGTCTCGTGTTCGTGGTTGTCGACGGCACGCTGCGGATCCTCGTCATCGTCCTGTACATCTGGCTCATCGGACGCAGCGACGACATCCAACGCGTCTTCCAATACCACGGCGCCGAGCACAAGACCATCCACGCCTACGAGAACGGCGACCCACTCGACATCGAACCGATACAGCGGTACAGCCCGCGTCATCCCCGCTGCGGAACCTCGTTCATCATCATTGTCGCGATGGTGGCCTTCGTCGTCTTCCTCGCTCTTGCTCCGCTGCCGTTCCTCATCCAGGTTGCTGCACGCATCTTTCTGATTCCGGTGATTGCGGGGATCAGCTACGAAGTGCTCAAAGCCGCTGCGGGTCGTCGATGGCTCGCATGGGCATCCAAGCCCGGCATGTGGATCCAGGCGATCACGACGAAAGAACCAACGCCGGATCAGGTCGAGGTTGCGATCGCCTCCCTTCTCGCAGCGCTCGAGCCGTCGGAGATTGCCGAGGTCGAACAGCGAGGGCCGGTGAACGCCGCTGCCCTTTCCGCCCACTACGACCGTGGAGACGACGATGGATGATCGGTTGGCCGAGCGCCTCGCCGACGCCGAATCGACCTACGACGAAACGATCGAACAGCTCGCAGATCCCGAGATCCTGACAGACCAGAACCGGTACCGGGAGGTGTCGACGCGCCACGCCGAGCTCAAGCCGATCGTGGATGCGTTTCGACGGCATCGAGAGCTCACCGCCGATGTCGAAGAGGCGCGAGAGCTCATCGAAGGCGAAGACGACGCCGACATGACGAACTACCTCAACGACACGATCACCGCAGGAACCGAAGAGCTTGCTTCCATCGAAGCGGAGCTGCGGGGCCTCTTGATCCCCAAGGATCCCGACGACGACAAGGATGTCATCGTCGAGATCCGTGCCGCTGCCGGAGGGGACGAAGCGGCCCTGTGGGCGGGGGACCTGTACCGGATGTACGAACGATTCGCCGAACGCTCCGGGTGGCGGCTCGAACCGATCGATGTGTCGGTTCCCGGCACCGGCGGCATCAAGGAGGCCACCTTTGCGGTGAAGGGGAGGGGTGCGTGGTCACGGCTCAAATACGAGGCGGGTCCGCACCGTGTCCAACGGGTCCCGAAGACCGAGTCCCAAGGGCGGGTGCATACATCCGTTGCGACCGTTGCGGTCCTTCCCGAGGTCGAAGAGGTCGATGTCCAGGTCCTCGACAGTGACCTGATCGTCGAAACGATGCGATCGCAAGGACCCGGGGGGCAGTCGGTCAACACCACAGACTCCGCGGTCCGGATCACCCACACGCCCACCGGAATCGTCGTTTCCTGCCAGGACGAGAAGTCCCAACTCCAGAACAAGCTCAAGGCGATGCGTGTGCTGCGTGCTCGTCTGTACCAGATCGAGCTCGAGGAGCAACAGGGGGAGCGGGCGGCCGCCCGCAGATCCCAGGTCGGGTCCGGTGAACGCTCGGAGAAGATCCGCACCTACAACTTCAAGGAGAACCGGGTCACGGACCATCGGATCGGGCTCACGGTACATTCCCTTCCCGATGTGCTCGACGGTGACCTCGAGGAGGTCCACGAAGCGCTCATCGCGCACGACCTCGCCCAGCGGCTCTCCGAAGGGGAGTAGCGGTGCGGTCGACCACGCTCCTCGCAACGACCCATGGGCTTCCTGTGCACGAAGCCGTCCGGCTCCTTTCCGCGGCGACATCGAAGCCCCGCACGGAGTTGTTGGTCGGCACCGACATCACGAGCGACGAATACTCGGCTTTTACATCGATGGTTCGCCGCAGGATCGATCACGAGCCACTCCAGTACCTCGAGGGATCGGTGCCGTTCGGGCCCGTTGATGTGGTTGTCGATGAGCGTGTCCTCGTTCCAAGACCCGAAACGGAGTATCTCTTCGAGCTGGTGATGCAGCGGTGTGCCGCACTGAATGTGGTCGTGGATCTGTGCACCGGAAGCGGCAATCTGGCCCTTGCTCTCAAGGCCGCGTATCCGGACGCGGCGGTCTATGCGACGGATCTATCTGCTGACGCCGCCGACCTTGCCAGGTCGAACGCCGCGCGCAACGCCCTCGAGGTGACGGTGATGACAGGAGATCTGTTCAACCCCCTTCCTTCACGCCTGAGGGGGAGCGTTGACCTGATCGTCGCCAATCCGCCGTACCTTGCACGCCGCGAACTCGCCGATGTGCCAGCCGATGTGCGCCGAGAACCGGAGATGGCACTCGTCGCTGGACCAGAAGGGGATGAAGTGATCAGGCGAATCGCCGAAGCGGCCGGGGACTGGGTCGCGCCGTGCGGCCTTGTCGCGATCGAGGTCTCGGAGTTCCATGCAGCATCCGTCGCGGAGTACTTCGATGGGGCGACCGTGACCGTGGTACCGGACCTCACCGGTCGTGACCGGTTCGTCCTTGCAGTGTTCCCAAGCGAGTAACTTCTCAACGCACGCGATCCTGGAGGTGCCAATGGATGTGCCGGCAGCAGCACGGGCGCTCAAGCGGGGCGAGATCGTGGGTGTCCCGACCGACACGGTCTACGGCATCGCGGCCGATCCGTTCGATGAGGCGGCGCTTGAACGACTCCACGAACTCAAGGGCCGTGACAACGACAAGCCGATTGCCATCCTCGTGGCGTCGCTCGAGCAGGGTCTCCTGCTCGGTGCGATGTCGGACCGTGCCCTCGACCTCGCCGACAAGCACTGGCCGGGGCCCGTGACACTGGTCGTTCCACGGCTCGACACGGCACCGCCGTGGCTCGGCAACGGAGCAAGGCGGACGATCGCCCTCCGGTGCCCCGACCATCCTGTGGCGCTGGAACTGCTCGAGACCGTTGGTCCGTTGGCGGTGACTTCGGCCAATCGGGCATCTGAGCCTCCGGCCCAAACCGCCGATGAGGCCAAGGCATCGTTCGGGGACGCCATCCTCACCTATCTCCCGGGGGATGCCGGCGGCGGTCTCCCGTCGACGCTCGTCGATCTCACCGCCCCGACCGAGCGGGTGCTCAGACCGGGGCCCGTGACCTTCTAGGCTCGTTCCGATGGCGAAGGCCGGAACCTCTTCTCGCGAAGTCCCTCTCAGGGAGCCTTTGCCGGTGCGCGATTGGTGGCTGGTACTCGGCATGGCGTCGGTCGTCGCGGCGGTGTATTCGGTTCTCTCGCTGTCCCGTTTGTGGCGGTTTGTCGCGCACGCCTTCGACGCCGGTTTCGTTGACAACATCCTCTGGAAGGTCTCGCGCGGGCTCGGTGATGTGTCGGGGCTCACCGGGTTGCATCACTTCGTTGATCACGCGTCGCCGTTGCTTTTTGTCGCCGTTCCGGTGTACTGGGTGGCTCCGGGTGCGGCATACCCCATGCTGCTCGTTGCGCAATCGATCTCGGTGGGTCTTGTAGGGGTTGCGGCGTGGCTGATCGGCCTCGAACTCGGAGTTGACCGTCAGATTCGGATGGCCTTGACCATCTTCGTATTGGCCAATGTCGCGGGGTATTGGGCGGTTGTGACCGAACTACACCTCACCAGTTTCACGGTCGGGTGGTTCGCCCTTTCCATTGCCGGCGCCTTTCGACGGTGGACCCTCCGCTGGTACTGGGTGCTCCCGCTGATCGTGTCCCTCGGCCGGATCGAGCTCGCGCTCGGTGTGGTCATCGCCGGTGTCATGCTTCGGAAGGTATCGCCCCCGCACGCCCGGGTCATGATGCGCACCGGTGCGGTTGTTGCAGCGGTGCTTGCATTGTGGATGGCGGTCGCTCCCTACGACGGCAGTTCCGTTGGGGGGCACTTCGGCTACCTCCATGCCGATGGGTTGGGAGGCTTGGTCTGGGCAATGATCACATCGCCGGTCGAGGTGCTGCGAGTGGTTCTCAATCGAAATCTCTTTGACACGCTGTTGCTGTGGCTCATCATCGTTGGTGTCGTTCTTCCCATCCGTGGCCTCAAGTGGTTTCTGATCGCGGTTCCGATGGCGGCGATTCCGATTCTCGGTGATCACTACACAGCCGACTTCTGGTTCGAGCACTACTGGACTCCGCTGCTCGCAGCGTTGGCCGTTGCCGTCATGGTGACAGCATCGAGGGTCGCATTGGATCGGGTCCTGCTCTTCGGGCTCGCAGGATCAACGCTCATTCTGGGTTGGGCTGTGGCGGGACCGTGGCGTCCCTTAGCACCGACGCCGGTGTGGGAGTATGGTGACCGCGTCGGCGCGGTGGCGACCGTTGACCGTCTCGTCGACTATCAGGGCGTTGTGTCCCTGCCTGACGAGCTCGTTCGGCCACTTGCCCGGCGCGAATGGGTCATGGTGACCCCGATGCCCTTTGCGTGTGACCTTGGCCAGCTGTTCACCTTCGTTGCGACGGCGGGTGTACCCGATGTCGTTGTACTGCATGAGTCCTGGCGAAGTCGAGTCCATCCACGGGATCTGGCGAGAGTCGAGTCGGTCCTTGCAACGAGCTACACCACGATTGCCCTCTATGGGCAGTACGAGGTGCTCGAGCGACGCCCTGGAGCAGATCCGGCGACGGTCGAGCAATGTGACACGGTTCATCCCCAAGATGTGCTGGACTCACTGGAGCCGTATTTGTGACACGCAACTCGTGGCTCGGCATCCTCGTCGGAACCTTGATCTTCACGCTTGCCATGTGGTTCGCGCTGTTGTCGATCACGACCGCCGAAGTTGTCGGGGTTGGCATCCTCGGGATCGGAATCGCCCTCGCCAGCTACGCCGTTGCCGGATTCAGCGGTGTCGACGATCCGCTCGATGTGGGCTTCCGCGCATCGATGTATGCCCTCGTGGTTGGGGGAGTCCTCCTCGTGGTGTACCAGACGGCCGACTCCGAGCTGTTCCTCGTGCTTGCCCCACTGGTCGCCATCGGTGTCGGTGGCGCCAACGCCCTCGCACCCGTTGCGTCGTCGAGCCGGCGTCTCGTGAGGCTCCTTGGCATCATCCCCGTCTGTCTCGTTGCCGGATTCGTCTACAAGGTCGATCCGCTCGTGTATGGCGTGTTCCTTCCATTGACCCCGCTCGTCGGGATCGGCTTCGCGGACCGGCTGTACGACCGCGGCGTTGAGGTGCTCGAGGGCGAACCGCCGAACAATTCGGCAGACAAATGATCCGACCGCATCTCGGTTGGGCGCGCTGAGGGGTCTACTCTCGCTACCGGATCCACACGCTGAGGAACACCCATGACCGATATGACCCCGCTCGCCGAAGCGGACCCGACGCTCGCTGCTCTCATCGCCAAGGACGCCAACCGACAGCGGTCCAACATCCAACTCATCGCTTCGGAGAACTTCGTCTCGCAAGCGATGATGGAAGCATCGGGATCGGTGCTCGCGAACAAGTACTCCGAGGGCTATCCGGGGCGGCGATACTACGAAGGCTGCGAAGTCGTCGACGAGATCGAGTCCCTCGCCATCGAGCGGGCCAAGGCGCTCTTCGGGGCCGACCACGCCAATGTGCAGCCGCATTCGGGTTCCCAGGCGAACATGGCCGCCTACCTCGCGGTCATCGAACCCGGCGACACGATCCTCGGCATGCGGCTCGATCAGGGGGGTCACCTCACGCACGGCTCACCCGTCAACTTCTCGGGCCAGCTCTTCAATGTCGTTGCCTACGGGCTCGACAAGGACACCGAACTCATCGACTTCGACAATGTGCGCGACCTCGCTCTCGAGCATCGCCCGAAGCTGATCGTCACCGGATCCTCGGCCTATTCGCGCACCATCGACTGGGAGAAGTTCCGTACGATCGCCGACGAAGTCGGAGCGATCCTCCTCGCCGACATCGCCCACATCATCGGCTTGATCGCGGGTGGCGCCCATCCGAGCCCCGTTCCCTATGCCGACATCGTCACGGCAACGACCCACAAGGCGCTTCGGGGCCCGCGTGGGGGACTCATCTTGTGCAACGACGAGTACGCGAAGGCCGTCGACAAGGCGGTGTTCCCGTACGCGCAAGGTGGAGCGATCAACCACCAGATCGCTGGCAAGGCGCTCTGTTTCCGGGAGGCAGCACTGCCCGAGTTCGCGACCTACGCACACCAGATCGTTCGCAACGCGTCGGTCCTCGCCGACACCATGGCCGGTCTCGGTGCACGAATCGTGTCGGGGGGAACCGACAACCACATGTTCCTGTCCGATGTGCGGTCAATCGATGAGGAGCTCACCGGCAAGGAAGCGTCGACGCTTCTTGACGAGATGGGCATCACCCTCAATCGCAACTCGATCCCGTTCGATCCGAGATCTGCATTCGTCACATCCGGGATCCGCATCGGAACCCCATCGGTGACAACCGCAGGGATGAAACAGGAGCAGATGGTGACGCTCGGGACGGCGATCGTCGACATCCTCCGCCGACGCGCCGATGCAAACGCGCTCAATCTTCTCCAGTCCCGAGTCGCCGAACTCGCGGCGCAGTTCCCCGCCTACCCGGTCGACTTCAACGGCTATGTGTGACACCGGCGTCGCAATCCGTGAACCGTGAACCGAAAACGGTGAACTGCTCGCAATTGCTACTGCAATCACAAGCACGCCTATCTTTGCGCCGTACAGCGATGTCGTGAGAGCGTTCGTCTTGAACAACACTTCAACTCGGGGTGAACTTGTCCGCGGGTGGTCCGAATCGGGCGACCTGTTTGCTTCGATCGTGACCGGGCTGCTGCTCGGTCTCCTGCTCGACTGGTGGCTCGGAACAGCACCGCTCTTCATCGCCATCTTGTCCGCTGTTGCCGCAATCGGCGGCTTCTACAAGGCGAAGGCCGCCGCGGCTGACAAGATCGATGCCCAAGCCGCCGAAGCGATCCGGATCCGCGATGGACTTTGACGCAGCTGCCGCCGAGGCATACGCCAAACCGTTCCCGGTGTCGGTCGACATTGAGGCCATCACGGCACGCAACATCGTCAAGCGCGCGCTCGTTGTTGGCCCGATCATCATTGCTGGAGCATGGCTGCTCACCGACAGTGTCGGTGCTGTCTCAGCGATGCTCGGCGTGGTGATCGTCGTCGCGAACTTCCTGCTCGCGGGTTGGCTGCTGTCGCAGGCCGCGACGGTCTCGATGCAGACCTACCACATCGCAGCGCTCTTCGGTTTCGTCCTCAGAATGGGTTTCGTGGCACTGTCGATGTTCGCGATCGCGTGGGTTTTCGAGGTCGATCGCCCCGCGATGGGTATCGCCGCGATTGTGGCCTTCCTCGCATTGTTGGTGCTTGAGGCAGTTGCGATGCTGCGGGGAGCGAGAAAGGACCTGGAGTGGAGCTGATACTGGCAAGCGGTGCATGCGACTTTGTGAACGAAGTCATTTGTGCACCGGCAGAAGTCAACGAGCTCTTCGAGTTCCGTGTGCCCATCTGGACGATCGGTGGCTTCCCGATCACCCGAACAGTGGTCCTCATCCTCGCCATCGCCTTGATCGCGAGCGCGTTTCTTTGGTTCGGTCTGCGGAAGAGGTCGGTCATCCCATCGAAGTTCCAAGCCATGACGGAAAGCGCCATCGGCTTCGTCCGCGACGGTATCGCCATCGACATCATCGGGCCCGAGGGTGTCCGCTATGTACCCTGGTTGCTGTCCGTGTTCCTGTTCGTGCTCGTCGGGAACCTCTACGAGGTGACGCCGGGCGTGAACTTTCCCGTGACCTCACGCATGGCCCTTCCCGCGATGCTCGCCGCCGTCACCTGGGTCGTGTTCGTGATCGCGGGCATCAAGCGTCAGGGTTTGCGTTACTTCCTCGGGATCGTGTGGCCAACGAGTGTCCCCGTCGCGTTGCGTCCCCTCGTGGGCCTCATCGAGTTCTTCTCGATCCTCGTCATCCGGCCTCTGACGCTTGCGGTCCGGCTCTTCGCCAACATGGTCGCCGGACACCTGATGCTGACACTTCTGCTCGTCTCGGGCTGGGTGTTCATCTCGAATGTGGGGGAGATCGGCGCGAAGGCAGGTATCGGGATCGCATGGTTCATCATGGGTCTCGGGATCTTCGTCTTCGAGATCGTCGTGATCACCCTCCAGGCCTACATCTTCACCCTCTTGTCCGCCGTATATGTGCAGACATCCCTTTACCCAGACCACTAACGAAAGCAAGGAAGGACCAGTCACATGGATTTCGCATCCGCAGATGCACTCGCAGGGGCACTCAAGCTCGTCGGGTACGGCCTCGCGGCGATCGGACCGGGTATCGGTATCGGCATCGTTGCGGGTTCAGCCATTGAAGCGATGGCCCGTCAACCCGAAGCAGCCGGTGTCGCAAGAACCACGATGTTCCTCGGCATCGCCTTCACCGAGGCGCTCGCGCTCATCGGGTTCGTTCTCTTCTTCATCGCTTAGGAGCCGTACATGTACGCATGGAACCTGATCCTCGCCACGGCTGAGCCAGTTCCCATCTCGGCTGAGACCGCAACGGAGTCCGGCGGTATCGACCTGTTGCTGCCAGCACCCGAGGAGCTGATTGCGGGGATCATCGCGTTTGCGATCATCTTCTTCGTGGTGTGGAAGTTCGCCCTCCCGTCCCTGAAAAAGACCCTCCAAGCCCGTCAGGACGCCATCAAGGATGAGCTGACCGCGGCGGAACGGGCCAAGGAGGAAGCTGCCTCGCTGCTCGAGGACTATCGCCAGCAGGTTGCAGGAGCCAAGGAGGAAGCGGCCCAGATCGTCGCTGAGGCGCGCGACGCCGGTGAGGCGGTCAAGGCCGACATCGTGGCCCGCGCAGAAGCGGAGGCCCAGTCGATCAAGGCCCGCGCCGCCGACGAGGTGGCCGCCGACCGCGCACGGGTCGCTGAGGAGCTCAGACGCCAAGTCGCCGATCTGTCGATCAATGTCGCCGAGCGGGTCGTGGCATCGGGGATGGATGAGGCGAGACAGCGTGAACTCGTCGATCGCTACATCGAAGAGCTCGGCGGGGTTCGGTAGCCAATGACGACAGGTACGCCACAAGCACGCGTTGACCGCTATGCGGCCGCTTTGGTCGAGATCGCCCGAGCCGAGGACAACCCGGCCGAGGTGCTCGACGAGCTGTACGCGGCAGCGATGGGGTTGAGTGGCCATGCCGAGCTGATCGACACGCTCGCCGATCCTCGCATCCCAGGGGAACGCAAGCAGGGCATCGTCGATGATGTCCTCGGTGGTCGTGCGGCACCGGTTACGGTCGCAGCGATGGCCTTTGTCGTCGCCGCGGGCCAAGCCAAACATCTCGCAGACATCGCCGGACGCCTCGCAGACATCGCAGCCGATGCCGAGGGCGAAGTCGTCGCCGAGGTCCGATCCGCGTTCCCGCTCGACGCTGCCCAGGTCGAGCGGCTGGGAGCGGCGATCGCGTCAGCAACCGGCAGAAAGATCCAGGTCAAGGTCGTTGTGGACCCATCCGTCATCGGCGGTGTGGTCACCAAGGTCGGAGACACCGTGCTCGACGGGTCGGTGCAACACCGATTCACCGAGCTTCGAGAGCAATGGGGTTGAGAGACGATGGCTGAACTCATGTTCGACACCGGAGACATCACCAAAGCGCTCCGAGCAAATCTCGAGGGTTGGTCGCCCTCGCTGGAAGCCGAGACGATCGGCTATGTCCTTTCGGTCGGTGACGGTGTCGCTCGTGTGGCGGGCCTCCCAGGCGCCATGGCATCGGAACTCCTCGAGTTCCCCGGAGGGCTCTTGGGTGTTGCCCTGAACCTCGATGAGGACTCGATCGGTGCGGTCATCATGGGTGACGCCTCAGGCATCGAAGAAGGCGACGAAGTGCGGTCCACCGGTCGCGTCCTGTCCGTCCCGGTCGGTGACGCCTTGCTGGGCCGGGTGGTCGACCCGCTCGGTCTACCCATCGACGGGAAAGGCGACCTGAACACGATCGAGCGCCGCTTCCTCGAAACGCAGGCGCCGACGGTCGTCGAGCGCCAACCTGTCTTCGAGCCGCTCCAGACCGGTATCAAGGCGATCGACTCGATGACCCCCATCGGTCGTGGCCAGCGTCAGCTGATCATCGGCGACCGCCAGACCGGCAAGACGGCGATCGTTGTCGACACGATCCTTGCCCAGAAGGGCCTCGGGGTGAAGTGCATCTATGTCGCGATCGGGCAGAAGAACTCGACTGTTGCCGAGGTGGTCGATGTCCTCACCGAAGCCGGCGCGATGGACTACACCGTGGTCGTCAACGCGTCGGCTGGCGACTCTGCCGCCCTCCAGATGTACGCACCGTATGCAGGGTCTGCGATCGGCCAGCATTGGATGTACAAGGGTGAACACGCCCTCGTGATCTTCGACGATCTCACCAAGCAGGCGGTCGCGTACCGCGAGATCTCGCTGCTGTTGCGCCGTCCCCCCGGTCGTGAGGCGTATCCCGGCGATGTGTTCTACCTCCACAGCCGCCTGCTGGAACGCTGCGCCAAGCTCTCGGACGAACTCGGTGGCGGTTCGATGACCGGTCTGCCGATCATCGAGACGAAAGCAAACGATGTTTCGGCGTATATCCCGACGAATGTGATTTCGATCACCGACGGACAGATCTTCCTCGAAACCGATCTCTTCTTCTCCGGCATCCGGCCTGCGATAAACGCGGGTATCTCGGTGTCCCGTGTCGGCGGGGCCGCTCAGGTCAAAGCGATGCGCAAGGTCGCTGGCCCGCTCCGCTTGAACCTCGCCCAGTTCCGTGAGCTGGAGGCGTTCGCCGAGTTCGGCTCCGAACTCGACGCGACTTCGCTTGCCCAGCTCGACCGTGGACGACGCGTCGTCGAAGTCCTCAAGCAGGGTCAGTATGCACCGGTCCCCGTCGAAGAGCAGGTACTGGTGCTGTACGCGGTCACCGAGGGCTACATGGACGACATCGACCCGAGCGAGGTTCGGAGCTTCGAGGCCGGACTGCGCGAGTTTGCCCGTTCCCGGTACGGCTCGGTGCTGGCATCGATCGCAGACACAGGCGAGCTTCCCGCGGAGGAGCTCGGTTCGCTCATCGACGCCTACAAGGCGTCGGCAGGTTCGGAGGGATAGCGAACCGTGGCATCAGCCGAAGTCCGTCAGATCCGCCGGAGGATCAAGAGCGTCGAATCGACGATGAAGATCACCCGCGCCATGGAGCTGATCGCCACGGCACGGATCGGGAAAGCTCAGCAGCGGGTGGCGCGGTCAAAGCCGTACACCGACAAGATGAACGAGGTCATCCGCAACATCGGCGCAGCGACCGGATCCTTGTCACACCCACTCCTCGACAAGCGTGAAGTGCAAAGAGTCGGCGTCCTCGTCGTCACTTCTGACCGGGGGCTTGCCGGTGGGTACAACTCGTCGGTCATCAGGCTCGCGGAGCATGCGGTTGCCGCTCATCAGGCGGCAGGGACGAATGTTCGTCTCTACACGGTCGGGGCGAAGGCCCTCGCCTACTTCCGGTACCGGAAACATCAGGTGAGCCATCAGTGGCTTGCCGTGACCGACACGCCCACCTACGCGGATGCACGGTCGGTAGCCAACATCGTGCTCGATGAGTATGCATCGAATCGGGTGGACGCCGTCGAAGCGTATACGACCGAGTATGTGTCGGCGTTGACCCAGATCGCCGAGATGTGGCCGGTGCTCCCGATCGAGCCCCCCGAATCCGAGGACGGCGCCACCATGCAGCCCGTCGGGTACGAGTTCGAGCCCTCCGCCGAAGAGATCCTCGGCCGCCTGCTGCCGCGATATCTCGAAGGCACCATGTTCGGGATGCTCCTCGAGGCATCCGCTTCCGAGCACGCGGCTCGCCGGAGGGCGATGAAGGCCGCGACGGAGAACGCCGAGGAGCTGACCCGCCTGCTGACCCGGGAGGCGAATCAGGCGCGTCAGGCAGAGATCACAACAGAGATCAGCGAGATCGTCGGCGGCGCCGAGGCGCTGTCCCGCGGTTGAGAAGACGGAGAGCACCACATGAGCGTCACAACACTCGCCCCCGGCCGAATCGTCAAGGTGGCCGGTCCGGTCGTCGATGTCGAATTCCCATCGAACGCATTGCCCGAGATCAACTATGCGCTCGAAGTCGACATCGAAGTCGAGGGGGACAAGTCAACGGTGCTGTGCGAGGTCGCTCAGCAGCTCGGTGACGACAAGGTGAGGGCCGTCGCGCTCGCTCCAACCGACGGCGTCGTTCGCGGCGCCGAGGTGCGCAACACGGGCGGCCCGATCTCGGTACCGGTTGGGGACCAGACCCTCGGGCACATCTTCAATGTGTGGGGAGCGGCGCTCGACGCCCCTGACATCACCTTTGACGGGGAACGCTGGCCGATCCACCGCGACCCGCCGGCGTTCGAGGATGTGGAGCCGCAGAAGAAGGTGTTCGAAACCGGTATCAAGGTCGTGGACCTGATCTCACCGTATCTCGAAGGTGGCAAGATCGGCCTGTTCGGGGGTGCCGGTGTCGGTAAGACGGTGCTGATCCAGGAGATGATCAACCGGGTCGCGACACAACACGGGGGTGTGTCCGTGTTCGCCGGTGTGGGGGAGCGGACCCGTGAGGGGAACGACCTGTTCCTCGAGATGACCGAATCGGGCGTCATCGACAAGGCGGCGCTTGTGTTCGGGCAGATGGATGAGCCGCCCGGTGTGCGGTTGCGGGTCGCCCTGTCGGCGTTGACGATGGCCGAGTACTTCCGTGATGTCCAGCAGCAGGATGTGTTGCTGTTCATCGACAACATCTTCCGTTTCACCCAGGCAGGATCCGAGGTGTCGACCCTGTTGGGCCGGATGCCGTCCGCTGTTGGGTATCAGCCGACGCTGTCGTCGGAGATGGGTGCACTCCAGGAGCGGATCACCTCGTTGCGCGGCAGGTCGATCACCTCGCTCCAGGCGATCTATGTGCCAGCTGACGACATCACCGACCCCGCGCCACACACGGCGTTTGCGCACCTCGATGCAACGACGGTGCTTTCCCGGCCGTTGACGGCGCTTGGTATCTACCCGGCTGTCGACCCGCTCGACTCGAACTCGCGGGCGCTCGATCCCCAGATCGTCGGTGACGAGCACTACGCGGTCGCCACGCAGGTCCAGCTGGTGTTGCAGCGGTTCAACGACCTGCAGGACATCATCGCGATTCTCGGTATGGATGAGCTGTCCGAGGAGGACAAGCTGATCGTGAACCGGGCTCGCAGGATCAGGAACTTCCTGTCCCAGCCGATGTTCGTGGCCGAGCAGTTCACGGGCCAGGCCGGCGTGTTCACGCCGTTGGAGGAGACGATCGCGTCGTTCAAGGCGTTGCTCGAAGGCGAACTCGATCATCTCCCTGAGCAGGCGTTCTACATGGTTGGCGGAGCCGAAGAAGCGATGGCGAAGGCCAAGAAGCTTGAGGCGAGTGTCTGATGGCCCGCTCGTTCCAGGTCGACATTGTCACCCCCGAGGCAGTTGTCTGGTCCGGCGAAGCCGAGCTGGTCACGGCCCGCACCACCGAAGGCGATATCGGCGTGCTCGCCGACCACCAGCCGACGATGGCCGCCCTTTCGACCGGCGCGGTCAAGGTGGTGCACGGGAACGGTGTCACGATGGCGGGTATCCACGGCGGATTCCTCCAGATCTACCGGAATCAGGTGACCCTCCTCACCGACAACGCCGAGCTCACCGAGGGTTCCGTCGAGGACGCCCGCAGGGCAGCGGTCCAACTCCGCGAGGCGGAGCAAGGAAACGACGGATAGCTGATCGTCGCAAACCGCTGCAGGTCGGGGGCGAGCGGTAGGCTTCCCGCATGCTGGACATCGGCGATGGGGCCGGTCGAGCCTCGAGACGCGACTGGCGAGTCTCGGCATGATCCACCGATCCAAAAGCCTCCTCTCGGTTCTCCTCTCGTCGACGCTCCTCGTGTCGTGCACCGTGGGTGGGAGCTCAACAACACATCGACCGTCGATTACACCGCCCACAGAGGTGGCTGGCGAATCGGTCCGTTTGGTATTCGCAGGAGATTTCGGGGCAAACGACGCCGCAAACGACACACTCAGCATGATCTCAGGCCTTGCGCCTGAGGCACTCTTTGTCGTCGGCGATCTGTCATACGGACAGATCCGACCCGAGGTCGCATGGTGTGGCTATGTCCTCGACCGTGTCGGAGCATCGGTCGCAGTGCAGCTGGTCGTCGGTAACCACGAAGCTGACGGTGGCGACGGTGGATGGATCGGCGATTACGCCGAGTGCCTGCCGGATCGGGTTGGCTCTTCCGGCGAGTATCCCCTCCAGTACTACTCGGATTTCGCGACAAAGGTACGCGTGGTGGCAATCGCGCCCGGATTGAGCGTCAAGGGAAGGGAGTTCAACTATGCGCCGGGGTCCGAGGACCGGCGCTGGCTCGAACAGACGGTCGCTGAAGGACGCTCCCATGGTCTCTGGATCATTGTGGCGCACCACAAGGTGTGCATCTCGGCAGCGGAGAAGACCTGCGAGGTTTCGGAGGAACTCGCGAACTGGGAGGCAGCCAATGCCGACATCGTGATGATGGGTCACGCCCACAACTACCAGCGTTCCCACCAGCTTCGCTGTGTCCGCGCGGATCGCGTGGTGAGTGGTTGCATAGCCGATGCGGATGGTGTGCATCTTGCCGGGCAAGGGGCCGTCTTCGTGATTGCGGGTATCGCGGGACGCCACAGACCCTTGCATCCGGGCGATTCGGAAGCCGATTACTTTGCCGCCACCATGGGCGAAGGCAGCGATGTGTGGGGTCATGGAGTCGTCGTCGTCGAAGCGACCGATCAATTATTGGTGGGGAATTTCGTGGGGAGCGATACCCCATATTCCGATGGTTTCCGTATTGGACGATAAGGCTGGAGGACTCGTGATCAGATTGCGACGCAGATGGCATCGCTCCGTCGAGTCTCCGCGTGTGCTTGTCCTCGCCACGACGGTTCCAGTGGAGAGTGGCGATGGTACGCCCGCCTTCGTACTTGACCTCGCTTCGGCACTCACCGATGAGATGACCGTGTCGATCCTCGCTCCTCGGGTTCCAGAAGCCGCTCGCGTGACGACCATCGATGGCGTTACGGTGCGACGCTTCGGATACTTCCCGCGCCGATGGGAGGGCCTCGCCAACGGTGCAATCATGCCAACTCTGCGTGCGGAGCCCTGGCGTTGGATCGAGGTTCCGGCTCTTGTCGGTGCCATGATCGTCCGGACCGTCTTTGAGGCTTGGAGGACGAGGGCCGATGTCTTGCACGCACACTGGATTCTTCCGGGGGGCCTCGCGGCGTCATGTGCGGCGGCTCTTCTCCGAAAGCCCTACATCGTGACCGTCCACGGGGCCGATGTCTATACGCTGAGAGGTCGTCGCATCTCGTGGCTCAAGAGGAAGATCCTGACGCGTGCGAGGGCCGTGATGCCGGTGAGTCAGGACATCCGGTCGATGGTGATCGATCTGGCCGAGGCTCCCGACAACATCACATCAGCGGTTCCGATGGGTGTGGCCGCACCTGAGGTACGAGATGCAGGACGGCGTGCAGCTGACTCCTTCCTCATCGTCGGCCGCCTTGCGCAGAAGAAGGGCATCGGTATTGCGATCAACGCGTTCTCCATGATCGATCGTGGCGATCTCGTGGTCGTCGGTGACGGCCCTCTCCGGTCGACGCTGGAATCGGCGGTGGACGAGGCGAACCTCAATGACCGAGTACGCTTCGTCGGTCGACAACCTCGAGAGGAAGTTCTCGACCACATGCGGCGATGCACTGCATTGCTCATCCCGTCCGTGGTCGCTCCGGATGGGGACACCGATGGGACACCGGTGGTATTGGCAGAGGCGATGTCGCTCGGGACACCGGTGATCGCTTCGAGAATCGCTGGCTTGGCTGATCATATCGAGGATGGTCGAACCGGATGGTTGGTGGAACCGGGCGATGTCGAAGCACTCGCGGAGGCGTTGGTTCGGGGGATGGGAGACACCAGTGGCCTCGATCGTCTCGGCGCATCGGCTGCCCAGTACTTCACCGGCGGTGCACTCGACATGGCGACAACAGCCCGAGAATACAGGAGCGTTCTCCGGGGTCTTGCACCATGAACTCCTGGATTGCGACGATCGGGATGAGAATCACGGGCGACAGTGCCACGACCCCGGTGATTGTCGACGAGTTGACACGCAGCTCGCCCCCCACGGAGACCAAGTCGTGGATCGACTTCGACATTTCCGATGGGATCCCGAAAGAGAGACCGGTGGTCGCGTTGGCAGGGTCGCGCTTGGCGCTCAAGCACGGCGTCGGTTTGCATTCCAACGGAGTCCTTCGCCTGCACTACGGCATCAAATGGGCGGGAACGGTGTACGCGGTGGACCTTCCCGCGGTGCCCTCGTCCACATCTCCGATGAGCGTGCATATCTACCTTCCGCGGCACCTCGACCGCTGGAGTGGAGCGACATCCGGCCTCCTCAAGGTGGGCAGTCGAGATGGGTCGACACTGATCCAGGTTGCTGCGAAGAATGTGATCTACGAAATCATCGATAGCTTGCTTGCGTATCAGTTGTTGCACAACCGGTCCGCGATGCTGCATGCCGCAGCACTCTGCAAGGGAGACCGAACTGCGGTTCTCGCCGGTACCGGTGGTGTCGGCAAGAGTACGAGTTTGCTGGCCGCCATGTCTCGCCGGCAGGACCTGAGGTATCTGGGCGACGATTTGATCGTCATCGACGAAAACGGTCGAGCTTTCCGTCACCCGAAGAAGGTGCAGGTGTACGACTACAACCTCGACCGACTCCCGGAGACGAAGACCCGCCTGCTCGACCGCCTCGGACCCGCGCGCCGAGGCCTCTGGACGGTTCGGGCTTCGTGGCTCGGTCCGAAACAGGTTCGCATGCGGGTGTCGGCTGAAGACCTCTTCGGAGCTGCACAGGTAGCAGACGAGTCACAGATCGACACGGTGTTCTGGGTAGTGCCAGGTGCCGTGGAGCGGGTTACATCTCGGCCCATGGATCCCGGTGAGGCAGCTCAGCATGCGGCAGCGGCCCTCGTCGATGAGTTCTGGGATTTTGCTCGCTTGCTGAACCTGGGGAGTGTCCTCACGGATCGAGCCATGTCGCTCGATGCTTTCTACTCCGACACCCTCGGCGTGTACCGTTCGGCGTTCTCTCGGGGCGAGTGCTACCAGCTGTCCGTTCCCCGCGATGCTGAGCCAGTCGAAATCGTCGATTCGCTGTCGTCGCTTGCCGGGTGGTGACACGCCGAGATCAGATACCGTGCTCAAGGGGTTCTCGCGGTAGGCTCGCTCCGCTGTGAACCAACAAGCAACACGACCGGTCCTTCGATTCTTCGCGGCCAACAAGTGGCTCGTCGTCGTCGGGCTTTCACTCGTGCTGATTGGTGGCACCATGATCGAAGAGCCGCCAGGGAATCTCACGGTGATCCTGCTTAGCGCTGGAACAGGGTTGCTGGTCGCTGGCTCCATGATGCTTCGTTCCGGCTGGAACCCTGCATCGGCGATTCTCGTGGCGCTCGGCGCTGCAATACCGATCATCGTCCTCACGGCCGTTCGGTTTCCGGTCACGTTGAAGAATGTGCCATCGATTCGGGCAACTCAGCTCATCGGGTTCATCGTCTTGGTGGCAGCGGTCGCCTTACGAGGAGTACGCGAACGCATTGTCGCCATCCTTGCCTTGTTCGCAGTGCTCTTCATGACGCTGTATTGCCTCCTGTTCGCATACCACGACCCGATCGACATCGATGTCTACCTCCTGCACGAGGCGGCTGCTGAGGCGTTGCTCGACGGACAGAACCCGTATTCGACCGGAAATGTCGCCGTCCGAGAGACACACCCGTTCGACGATCGGGACCTGATTGGTGAATACACCTATCCGCCATTGGCGCTTATTGCGTATGCGGGATCTTCGATCGTCTTCGGCGACTCGCGAGTGATCGGCGCTCTGAGCATTGCCGTGGCCCTGGGCCTTGTGTTGTGGTTCTGTAGCCAGCGCCCCGGTGATCTCGGCATGCGAACCGGCGCCGCGGTCGTGGGTATGATGTGTGTTCTCCCCATGTCGTATCTTCTTGTGTACGCGGGATGGACCGAGGCACTCACCCTTCCGTTCCTCGTCGCGGCTGCTGCGTGGTGGGAGCGTCGATGGGTGGCAGCGGCGATCATGTTTGGACTTGCGATTGCGACGAAGCAGTACATGATCGTTACGGTGCCCATGATCGTGTTTCTCCCATCAGAGGATCGTTGGAAGCGACTGGCCGTGTCCGTTGCCACTGCGTTTGTCACGCTGATCCCCTTCCTGGTTCTTGACGCCGAGGGTTTGCTCAACGGTGTCGTGCGTCACCACCTCACACGGAGTCCTCGTCCAGACTCGGCAACATTGGCTGGCCTTGGTCTGCATATTCCGACCGCGATTGGAGTGGCGCTGGCGGTTGTGGCCGGTGTCTTGGTTGCACGCCGCGTACGGTCTGGCGGGCAGCTTCTTCTGGCCGTCTCGTCGGTACTCGCCGTATTCACGATCCTGGCGGTACGAGGGTTTCGCAATTCATGGTGGCTTGTTGCTGCTCTCACGGCGGTTGCAATCGCCTTTCCTGGTGATCGTGAGGAGGATCTCATTTGCCGCCCAGCACTCGCGGCGAATCAGTCGCGCGACATCGGTTCTGAGGCTCGGTGACAGGTTCTCAACCATCGATTCGCCACCGAGCCGGTTCCGCTACTCGGCGATCATTGGTACTTGATCGTTTTGTTGTGTCGATCGGGGTCTTTCTTTCGACCCTGGTCGGGTCGAGTCTGGTCTTCGCCGTAGTGGGCTGGTTCCTGCCGGTGACAGCTGCGATCTGCGCTGTCGCTGCGCTGGCACTCTCCGTAGCGGCGTGGCGCGCCCTTTCCGATGCAAGTCTCAGGCTTCCGACACGCCTCGGGACCATTGGCATCGCTGCCCTGTGCGTTGCGTTCATCGTCACGAATGCGGTGTTTGCCGGAGAGCACATGACAAGTGAACGAGATCAGGGTACCTATCTGAACACGGCACAGTGGCTTCGAAATCACGGGGATCTCCTGGTCGATGGCGGAGGGGCACCTTTCCCGGTTACTTCGGATATCGATCCCCAATGGAACACCGCTTTCGATGTCCGTGATGATGGTCGGATGTACATTCAGTTTTCGCACGGCTTCCCAACCGTGCTTGCGACGGTAGGGACAGCGTTTGGCACGCGCGCAATGCTGTGGGTCAATCCAGTCTTGGGTGGACTTGTGCTTCTCTTGCTCTATCTTGCCCTGCTTTGGATTGTCCATGAGCTGGCAGCTCTCTTGCTCATTGCGGTACTGGCAATGAATGTCAGTTTCTATTTCTTCTTTCGAGATACGTTCGCAGAGCCTTTGACCCTGGCTCTGGTGGCCGTGGCGGTTCTTTGCACATGGATGACAACGCGGACCGCCGACGCCGTGCCGCTGTATACCGCGGCCGCATGCATTGGTGTGCTCACCAGTGTGAGGCTCGACGGGTGGCTGTTTGTGACGGGCTGGTTGCTCATACTCACCGTATGGCTGATTCGTTCTCAGGGGTTGTCGACAAGGGTGATCTTGAGATCAGCGATCGTGACCCTCGGTGTGGCCAGTATTGGCATCGTCGACCTGTGGCTTCGTTCGCCGGTATATGTCACGCAGAGGGCTGACCAGGTGATACCGATGGGATTGGCGGTTGGCTTCTCGATGGGTGCCTTCGCCGCTGTCTACTTGGCGCGGGCCAGGCTACGAGGATGGGATTACGAGCGAGTCTTCGGGACAGCCTTCATTCGGTTGAGAGTCGCGGGTGTTCTCCTCGTCGGCCTCGCTTCGGCATTCATGCTGTTCGTTCGGCCAACCTACTTCAAGGTGCACGGAGCGCACAAACCGTGGATGGAGAACATGCAGCGACTCCACGAGCTCCCGATCGACGGAACGGTGAAGCTGTATGAAAACTCCCTTCGCTGGTTCACATGGTATTGGGGATGGGTTGTGGTCATCGCCGCCCTCGTCGGTGTGTGTTTCGTGATATGGCGCTCGGTGGCGGGTCCATCGATCGCCATGTACGCGTTGGTGATCGTGTCCGTTGCTCTCGCCGTGTATCTCGCATGGCCGTCGATCGCGCCTGACCACATGTGGGTGATGCGTCGCTTCCTTGCACCGGGCGTCGTGTTCATCATCTTCGGCCTTGCGGTGTCGGTGCAGGAACTCGTGGGGTGGTGGCCACGAATGCCGGTATCGGCGTTCACGACACGGCTTACCGTCGTCGTCGGAGCCTTGCTCTTTGTGGTTGTGGCCACGGGTACATCGTGGGGACTGTTCAAGGCGGCACCGCACCGTCCACTCTTGGACACCACACTCGAGCTGTGCAGCGCCTTACCCGATGACGCAGCTGTTGTCGCCGTCGGACGCACGCTAGGACATGCATATGCGCCCGCAATCAGGACCTTTTGCGATGTTCCTGTCGTTTGGTGGCTTCAGACCGGAGTCCTGACGCTCGCGGAGCTCGCTGCCCATGTGGAGCGAAATGGTCACCGTCTTGTGGTTCTCAGCGATGGCTCCCGATCGTTCGACGGCCGGGTTCTCTTTTCGGAGACACCGGAGATCCAGGTACCCGATGTGTCACTCCTCGCCGTTCCACAGTCCGTCGCCCTGCGGCCCTTTCCACTTGTTGCCGAACTGGTCGAGTCGTGATCCCAGATATGCGAACTGGGCGGGGAAGTACGGGTTCTCGGGACACACTCAGATCCGGTTCTTGAGATCCTCGACTTGTTCGGGGAAGCCGGTTGTGAGGGCGCCCTTGATCGCAGGGAAAAACATCGTCGAAAGGATGCCCTTGGTCGCGAGGCCCATCGTCACGGTCGCTTCACAGGTGTCGCCGGTCGGGTGAAGTTCCGTGGTCACCTTCCCTTCGATCTCTGAAGTGACCATGTCGAAGACGATGAGATTCGGCGGTTCGGCTCGGGCCGCTCTCGCGCTGCCACGGTAGGTCTTGCCACCAACCTCGGCGCCCCACTCGAAGGAAGCCAAGATGCCATCACCCGTGTGGACCGAGTTCGACACATACGAGATCGGCCCCACACCAGCCCATGTGGCCTCCTCTTGGAGCTTTCCCCATGCGACATCGATCGGGGCATTCAACGGCACCGTATGGGCTATCGACATCGAGGGCATGACAGGACACTACTCGGCGAGCCCGGCCGCGATGCGGCTTGCCTCGAGCGCAAGCTCGTCGCTCGACGCCGGTGCTGCGTTCGCGAAGTCGAGGTCATGTGGCTGGTTGATCGGCACCAGATGGATGTGAACATGGGGAACTTCGAGACCGGCGATCATCAGCCCGACCTTCCGCGGGTTGTAGACGGCCTGAAGGACTTCGCCGATCGTCCTGCTGACCCGAAGCAGATGGTTGACCGATGCATCGTCGAGGTCGAGCCAGTGATCGACCTCTTGGATCGGCACGACCAGCGTGTGGCCGCGGCGCAACGGCTCGATGGACAGAAACGCCACGCACACATCGTCGCGGTACACGAAATGCCCGGGGAGGTCGCCGTCGATGATCCTCGTGAAGACGCTCGGCATCGTGTCCTGCTCCCTTCAAACCGACCGCAAAACGCATCTGGTTGTAGCCTAGGCACCGATGAAACGCGCTGCTTTCCTGCGCGGCCTGTGGATCGCGGACCTCGCGTGGCTCGCTGTAGCAATCCTGATCGCGACCTTCAGGGTCTTCGGCGTGCTGATGCCGTGGCTTGCGACGACTCCGACGGGCACCCTGATGCCGTCGGTGGGGCTCACCGTCGGCGGCGCACTCATCGCCATGTTCATCACCTACCGCTCCGGCGAGGGGACCATTCCTCGCCCCTCGTACGGCCAAGCCATCGCGATCGTCGGCACGACGATGACCGTCACCGCCGTCGGGCTCGTGATCTCGCGGGAGTACTTCTCGCGGGAATGGCTCCTCGTCACTTTTGTCCTGTGGGCCGCCCAGATGCTCGCCCATCGCACCCTGCTCCGCATGCGACCCTGGTCCGAATCCATGGTCGTCGTGACGCAGGAGAAGACCCTTGCGGACGGAATCAACGAGAGTCCCCACGCAACCGTCATCGCGACCGTCGCGCCGGATTCTGACCCGTCCCTCATCCCGCTCGCGGACGATATGACGCTCGTCATCGACCTGCGCGCAACGATGTCAGATGAGATGGCGCGGTTCGTGTCATCAGCTTCCATCTCCGGTCAGCGGGTCGTACCGCTCGTTGCGGTATATGAGGAATACACGGGGCGCCTTCCCCTCGTCCACATCCTCCGCGGCTGGGAGATCTCCCGTCCGGTGGCCCGCTCACGCTACGCCCCTTTCAAGCGGGTGCTCGACGCGACCTTGACGGTCGTCACCGCGCCGATCTGGCTCCTGATCGGTGCGTTCGTGTGGTCCGCGGTGCGAATGGAATCCGATGGGGCCGCCATCTACCGCCAGACCCGCGTCGGGAAGAACGGCAAACTGTTCACGCTCCTCAAGTTTCGCACGATGGTTGTCGACGCCGAGGCACTCGGACCCCAATTCGCGCAGCAGAACGATCCGCGCCTGACACGAATCGGGAGGTTCCTCCGTCGCTCACGCCTCGATGAGATCCCGCAGCTGTGGAATGTTCTCAAGGGCGACCTCGCGATCGTCGGCCCGCGCCCTGAGCGCCCGGTGTTCGTTGAGACATTCACCCGTGCGATTCCGTTCTACGACAGCCGTCACCTCGTGCGGCCAGGGATCACCGGATGGGCCCAGGTGCACCGCGGATATGGCGGCGGGATCGACGACGCCCTCGACAAGCTCACCTACGACCTGTACTACGTCAAGCACTCGTCGCTGTGGCTCGACACCCAGATTCTCGGCAAGACCGTTTGGATCGTCGTGACCGGGAAAGGCTCGAGATAGACCCGTCGTCGGCTCACACCATGTGGCTATGGTTCCGACCACCCGGCCCAACGCAGCAAGCCAAGCGCTGCGATCCGATTGATGCCCCAGCCCAGAGGAGATGAGCGATGACCCCGTCGGTGCCAGCGCCCGATGTGTCGATCGTCCTCCCGGTGTTCAACGAGATCGATCATCTCGACGAGGAACTGACGCGCATCCGCGCCGCATTCGATGCTTCGCAGTACTCGTACGAAATCATCGTCATCGACGATGCTTCAACCGACGGCAGCACGGAACGGCTCCATGAGATCGACGGCATCAGGCTGATCACCTTCGCCGCGAACCGGGGGCCAGGCGCCGCGCGCAAGACCGGAACCGAGGCGTCGCGGGGCCGCGTCGTGGTGTGGACCGATGTCGACATGTCGTACCCGAACGAACTTCTCCCGACCCTCGTCGACGAGCTTGAAGGCCACGACCAGGTCGTCGGGGCGAGAACCTCAGAGCAGGGAACGCACAAGTTTGCTCGGATCCCGGCGAAATGGACCATTCGGAAACTCGCCGAGTACCTGTCCGGCACAAGGATCCCCGACCTCAACTCGGGGTTTCGGGCCTTTCGACGATCCGTTGCCGTCCAGTTCTCGCATCTGCTCCCCGACGGGTTTTCCCATGTGACAACCCTCACCATGGCATTCCTTGCGAACGGGTACAGCATCAAGTACATCGACATCCCTTACGCCGAACGCTCGGGGAAATCGAAGTTCCGCCTCGTTGCCGACACACGCCTGTACCTGTTGCAGGTCACTCGCATGGTCATGATGTGGAACCCGTTGCGTGTCCTGATGCCGGTTGCCCTTGTGATGTTCCTGATCGGTTCCGCCAAGATCGTTTACGACATCATCGACAAGAGCTTCCGCATCGGCACCAACACGCTGCTGGTCATGGCAACGGCTGGCCTCATCGTGGTTGTCGCCCTCCTCGCCGACCTCGTCGTACAGGTCAGCCGGCCAAGATCAACCGTCGTCTCCGCCGTGGTGACCGATGTCGACGCCACCGAATACAACGAGACCTGACTCTGCATGCTCACGCTCGCGTGTTCTTCAGACTCGGAGGCTCGACCGACACCTCCGCTCCTTAGAATTGGCCGCCATGACAGGGCCAATCGTGGACGAAACAATCGTGATCACCGGCGCAACCGGATTCATCGGTTCCCATCTCACTCGACGGCTCGTCAACGGCAACGATGTCCACATCTTGGTCCGCAACCCGGATCGGGCATCAGCACTCGGTCTCGACGCGAGCAACATCCACGACATATCGTCGTCGACGCACCCGATCGCAGGCCTGTTCGAAGACCTGCAACCGAGCATGGTGTTTCATCTCGCGACCCGCTACGAACGCACCGACCCGGTCGATCCTCGACCGATGCTCGAAGCCAATGTTGTGTTCGGGACCGCTGTCCTGGAGGCTGCCGCCCGCATCGGCGACTGCACCGTCGTGATGGCGGGCTCACACTTCCAACACGCAGACGGCGTACCCGTCAGCCTCTACGCCCTTTCCAAGAACCTGCTCATCGAGGTTGCGCGCTACCTCACCGCCACCCGGAACCTGTCGTGGGTCGAAACCGTGCTCTATGACATCTACGGCCCCCGCGATCGTCGCGGCAAGCTGATCGACACGGTCCTGGACCGCCTTCTTGCCGGCCAACCGATTCAGCTGCCCGAACGGCTCGCACTCCACCACTTTGTCCATGTGGACGACGCAGTGGACGCCTTGCTCGCAAGCGCCCGTCAGCTTCGCAGCACCGGTGAATCCGGCATGTCGTTGTTCGCCACATCGGACAAGGCGGTGACACCGAAGGAGGTCGTCGAGATCGCCTCGACCGTTCTCGGTCGACAGCCGATCTTGGGCGGATCCCACTTTCAGCTTCCACCTCGTACGCCGATGCATCCGGCAGATGGTCCGAGGCCGGACGCATGGTCGCCAACCATTGGCCTTTCCGACGGAATCATGACAGTCGCCCGGTCCCGTACCGCAGAGCCCTAGACGATGAGGGTCAACTACGCACAGGCGGTGTACGGCGAAGAAGAAATCGCTGCGGTGGTCGAAGTCCTCGAGCATTCCACGGAACTGCTCATGGCGGGGCCTCGTGTCTCGGCATTCGAAGCTGCGGTTGCCGGGCGGTTCGGCAAGGAGTTCGGCGTGATGGTCAACTCGGGCTCATCGGCCAACCTTGTCGCAATCGAAGGGCTGGGGCTCGAACACGGATCGGAGGTGGTCACACCCGCACTCACCTTCTCCACCACGGTGGCGCCCCTCATCCAAAGCGGTCTCACGCCGGTCTTCGTGGATGTCGAACCCGACACCTACACCGTCGATGTCGCACACATCTCCGAGCGCATCACATCCCGCACCCGGGCGCTCATGATCCCGAACCTAATCGGAAACCTGCCCGACTGGAAGGCCGTTCGGGCACTCGCGGACACTTATGGCCTTGTCGTCATCGAAGACTCATGCGACACGATCGGCAGCACGATCGCCGGAATGCCGACCGGTGCCCTCACCGATGTTGCAACGACGAGCTTCTACGCGTCGCACATCATCACCGCTGCGGGGTTCGGTGGAATGATGACAACCTCAAACCCGGACCTTGCGCAACGGGCTCGCCTCCTGCGCGGCTGGGGGAGGACCTCGTCCACTCGTGCCGAATCCGAGGGCATCACAGATCGATTCGATGTTGCGGTCGATGGCATCGACTACGACGCCAAGTTCATGTTCGAGGCGCTCGGCTACAACTTCCTCCCGTCGGAACTGTCCGCGGCATTCGGGCTCGTCCAGCTCGGGCGCCTCGATGAATACGCCCGTCGCCGGTCAACCAACTTCGCGAAGCTGAGACAGGCGTTCAGTGGATACGAGGACTGGTTCATACTCCCGCGCCAGGGTGCCGAGATCGAAACAGCATGGCTGGCCTTTCCGCTCATCGTGCGGGATTCGGCGCCGTTCACCCGCAGGGAACTCCAGATCGGATTCGAGACCGACGGGATACAGACTCGGGTCGTCTTCACAGGGAATGTGCTTCGTCAGCCTGCTTTCTCGGAACTCAACGATGCAGGCAGTGGATCGTTCCCGAATGCGGATCGCGTGATGCGAGGAGGGGTTCTGCTTGGATGTCACCAAGGCATGGGTGACGATGAGATTGCGTACATCATGGACTCGTTTGCGAGGTTTGCTTCTGCCTACTGACGAAGACCATCGGGAGGGCCGGTGCGACTGACCATCACCGGCGGCTGCGGGTTCATCGGATCCGCCGTGGCCCGCCTTGCGGTAGCCAGAGGTCACGAGGTCCTGAACCTCGACAAGATGTCCTACGCCGCGACGGTCGCGTCGACAGCCGCGATTGCTGGCCGCGATGGGTATCGGCACGAGATCGTCGACATCGGTGACCAACGCACAGTGCGTGCGCTCCTTGCCGAATCCAAGCCCGAGGTCGTCATGCATCTCGCCGCCGAATCCCATGTCGACCGATCGATTGATCAACCGTCGGACTTCGTCAACACCAATGTGGTCGGGACCGTTGCACTGCTCGAAACCGTCAGCGAGTACTACAACGGTCTCACAGGGGAAGACCGCGCCCGATTCCGATTCCATCATGTGTCGACCGATGAGGTGTTCGGCTCCCTCGGCCCGCGCGGAGCGTTCACACCGGACTCGCCATATGACCCCCGGTCGCCGTACGCCGCCTCGAAGGCGTCTGCGGACCATTTCGCTCGTGCGTGGTACCACACCTACGGCCTTCCGGTTGTCGTGAGCAACTGCTCGAACAACTACGGGCCATTCCAGTTCCCCGAAAAGCTCATACCCCTCATCACCATCCGCGGCCTCACCGGTGCGACCCTTCCCGTCTACGGGGACGGATCCAACACTCGCGAGTGGCTTTTCGTCACCGACCACGCCGAAGCACTTCTCCGGGTCGCGCAGAGCGGCGAACCGGGACACACCTACCTCATCGCGGGGGAGTCGGAACGGCCGAACCTCGAGGTCGTGCAGGCAATCTGTTCGCTCCTCGACGAAATGGCGCCACTCGATGACGGTCGAGCCCACCGTGACCTCATCGAATTCGTCGAGGATCGGCCAGGCCACGACCTGCGCTACGCAATCGACGGATCCGCGACCACCGCGGCGTTCGGGTGGGAAGCAACCACACCCTTTGAGGTCGGCCTCCGCAAGACCGTTGAGTGGTACATCGACAACCGGGACTGGTGGGAGCCGCTTGTCTCCGATCTCCGAGCGACCGAACGCGTCGGGCATGGTGACCGCGGACCGGCCGAGGACGCCACATGAAGGGGATCATCCTCGCTGGCGGCGTCGGCACCAGGCTCGATCCGATGACGCGGGTCGTGAGCAAACACCTCCTGCCGGTGTACGACAAGCCGATGGTGTACTACCCCCTGACGCTGCTCATGCTCGCAGGCATGCGCGACATCCTCGTGATCTCAGCACCCGATCAGGCCGGCAACTTCGAGCACCTCCTCGGCGACGGAAGCGCCTTCGGTATCCGAATCTCCTACTTGACCCAGGCCGCTCCCGACGGGATCGCCCAGGCCTTCCCGATCGCCGAGCGGTTCCTCGATGGAGACGGTGCGGCCCTCGCGCTCGGTGACAACATCCTGTACGGGGGTGGACTGTCAGGGCTTCTCACGAAGGCGGCGGGGAACGACGGAGCAACGATCTTCGGATATCCCGTTCACGACCCTGAACGGTTCGGCGTGGTGACCCTCGACGAGCATGGCGCTCCGATGCGGATCGAAGAGAAGCCCGAGTCTCCCGAGTCGAATCTCGCTGTCGTCGGGCTCTACTTCTTCGATGCGGATGTTGTCGACATTGCCCGTTCCGTCCAGCCATCCGACCGCGGTGAACGCGAGATCACAAGCGTCATTGGTGTGTACCTCAAGCAGTCGCGGCTCACGGTCGAGACACTCGGACGGGGCATCGCATGGCTCGACGCCGGAACACCCGAGGATCTCCACGAGGCTGCCGCGTTCGTCCGAACGATCGAGAAGCGCCAGGGGTTCAAGATCGCCTGCCCAGAAGAGGTCGCGTACCGGCTCGGATACATCGACCGCGACAATCTCGCGCAGCTCGCAGCCGACGCCCCGAATAGGGAGTACGGCGCATACCTGTCGAGCCTCCTGCGATGACCGACGCGGGCCAGCCAAACCGCGTTGACGGCTTCGACGAGGTCGTTGCCTTCGTGTCGCCGATCCACCCAGACTCGCGCGGCAACCTTCGCGAGATCTACCGGGCTGACGAATTCCGCGAACGCACCGGTATCGCGCCGCAGTTCGTGCAGGACAATGTGTCGGTCTCGCACCGCGGGGTGCTGCGAGGCATCCACATCCAGGTGTCCCCCCCTCAAGGCAAGCTTGTATCGTGCCTCGCAGGCGAGGTCTTCGATGTCGTGGTCGACCTGCGCGGGTCGTCATCCACCTACCGGAAGTGGAAGGCGACGACGCTTTCGCACACCAACGGAATACAGGTGTGGGTGCCACCCGGGTTCGGCCATGCATTCCTCGTGGTTTCGGAGTCAGCGCTGGTGCATTACAAGGCCACGACTCCCTACCACCGTGACGGCACGAGGTCCGTTCGTTGGGACGATCCGGCGATCGGCATCCAATGGCCAACGACCGACGAGCCACACCTGTCGCAACAGGATGGAGATGCCCCGCTGCTGGCCGAATGTGACCTCTCACCCCGGTGACGAATCCTGAGGTGTGACCTGCGCCTCAGGTCAAGATCGTCGATTGGAATGCCGAAGGCATACACAATCGTGACCTAAGGTACGCCCAATGACACGGTCAATCGCCGCAATCGTGTTTGTTGTTGCGCTCGCGGGGCTCTCGGTGGTGGAATCTCCCCATGCCAGCGCCAACGATGCGGCCGTCGGCGTTGCGAACTGGTCGGAATCGCGAGGTTGCGATCCCCACGAGGCTGGCATCACCCGGCCCTTTGTTTCCCGAAGCGGGTCGATACCAGTCAATGAGCGCATCCGTGGACCCTGGGGGGACATGTTCGGGCGCACCTATTACCAGGTGAACGATGCGCTGGTTGCGTGGCACCTCCCCGGATCGTCGAAGACCATGTATGTCCACGAGAAGACGATCCCTGCGTTGCTGCTTGCGGGCGCGTCCCTCCAAGCCCACCAGGCGAGTGGCAAGAGTTACCATGTGTACTCGGCGTACGCCCGCAACTGGCGGACCGTCGGTGGTTCCTACCGGCCGTCCGAACACGCCTTCGGCACGGCGTTCGACATCAACCCCGGGTCGAATCCGTGGAGCCACGACAATGTGCTTCGTACCAACCTGCCCGGCTGGTTTGTTGACTCCTTCGCCGATGCCGGATTCTGCTGGGGCGGCTCGTGGGTGGACAGCAAGGACGCAATGCACTTCTCGTGGAGCGGACCGGCGCAGACACCCAACTACCCCGCTCGTGTGGCGCCATACCCTGCCGTAACGGCGGCAACGACCTACATCGAGCGCCTCGTCGGTTTCAACATCAGCCTCACGGCATCATCGGGGACTTCGATGACCGTTGCCGACATGACCGGTGAAGGCGCACCCGATGTTGTGCTGGCGTCCCCTTCGGGGCTCATCGAAGCATCGGGGGCGGTCGGGAACTACAGCCGCATCGCGTTCCGATCCAATGCGGGGTCGGGATCAGACGAAACCCTCATCGGCGACTTCGATCTCGACGGTGTCGCGGACTCATGGGTTCCGAAGCGCGACGGGGCGACGGTGTCGTTCAGCGTCTGGGCAGGCGGGAGCGACCATCAGGTGAAGACCGATGTCACCTCCGGCATTCCTACAACCGCCGACCGTCTTCTCCTCGGGTACTACGACGGTGACTATGTCCCTGACCTGTATGCCCTCGTCGGCAGCCAGTTCAATGTCTATGGATCATCCAACGGCTACACAGCAGCGGTCGCTCAGCTGCCTCTTCCCGCGGGGGCGGACGGCTCATGGCATTTCGCGACCGGTGACCTCGACCTCGATGGCAAAGCTGACATCTACGCGATCTCGAACGCGGGCGCTCCGACCATGGCGGTTCGGCTCGCGACGGGGGGCATCGCGACTTTCTCCCCTGCGGTCAATGTGACGCCACAGACCATGTTCGAGATCGCCGACTACGACGGGGACGGGCGCGACGATGTCTACACTCTGAACGGATCGGAGTTGACGATCGCCCTCGGCGGGCACTCCTCGGGAGCCGCGGACTCCTGGTTCCAGAACTCCTCGACGCTGCCGCCAGATGCCGGTCCGAAATGTGTTGGGCCGAATCCGTGTGACTCGATCGGACATGTCGACAGCGGTGGTGTGTGGACCCTTGCCGACCGGCCGCGTACCGACCCTGACGAAACCGAGTTCTACTACGGCAAACCCGGCGATTCCCCGTTCATGGGCGATTGGGACAACGACGGTATCGACACCCCCGGCCTGTACCGCAGGTCGGACGGATTCGTGTATCTGCGCCAGACCAACACACAAGGCATCGCCGACATCCAGTTCTTCTTCGGTGACCCGGGGGATCAGCCCCTCGTCGGTGATTTCGACGGCGATGGATACGACACGGTGAGCATCTACCGGCCATCCGAACACCGCTTCTACATCATCAACGAGTTGGGTGAGGACGGAAAGGGTCTCGGCGCCGCCGACTATTTCTTCTCGTTCGGGAACCCGGGTGACATCCCGTTCGTCGGGGACTTCGACGGTGACGGCGTCGACGAGATCGGTCTCAGGCGATCAAGCACAGCACGGGTCTTTCTCAAGTGGGAGCTCGAAGCGGGACCCGCCGACTACGAGTTCATCTACGGGGTCCCCGGCGACATCCCCCTCGCGGGGGATTGGGACGGCAACGGAACGGACACGATCGCCGTGTTCCGGCCATCGTCAGGCATCTGGTACCTCAGACTCGACAACACGGCAGGTATCGCCCACCACGCGATCAGGTTCGAGGCACCAAGAGGCACAACGCTTCCCGTCCACGGGCGGTTCGGGCTCTAGTGCTCAGGAGCCCGCCGCCACATCCACGCGACGAGTCCCGTCACGGGGGAGGCGTCGATTGCTTCCGACGAGGACATCGATCGTGAACGCTGCAACGAAGATGAGTATCACGGTCACGAAGTATGCATACCGCGGCTTCGCCCAATAGATGACGGTTCGAAGAAGCCAGCTCGACACGGCGAGGGGGATGATCAGCGCCCACAACTCCCTCCGCCATGCTCGATACGCGAGAAGGGAAAGCAATGCTGCCGCGAGGAGACCCGCTGTCGCCATCCTTGCGAGCTGAAGAAAGGTGGTCGCAAAGCGGACATAGCGCTGGACGAACTCCGGATCCCCCCGATAGGCCGGCTGCTGGGTCGCCCAGAACACGCTGTAGTCGGGAGACGCGAACAGATGCAGGGTTCCCTTCCAAACATCCTTGACGAGGTTCAGCGGATGTTCGCGGATGTGCTTGAAACCCAGTTCCCAGCCGAGCCGGCTCGCTTCCTCAGGTGGCAGGCCGTACAGCGGGTTCCCTTCGATGAAATCCCCATAGTTGCCCGAGTCGTTGTGGGCGAAATAGAAGTTGAGTCCGGCGCTCGATGACAGTCCGGCGTTCGGGTCGACAACGATGGCGTTGCGCACATACCACGGAAGCACAACAACAAAGATTCCCGCGGCGACGAGGGCGGAAACGATGATGCGCGTCCGCGGTGTTGGGAGCTTGTTCCCGACCCAGATGAACAGCAGGATCGCGGGGACATAGAACACCGCTTCGCCACGGGTGAGGACTGCACAGCCGACGAGGATTCCTACGATTCCCGCGTACACGGCCGGTCTGCGATCGATACGGGTCAGCACCGCGATGGCGCCGAGCATCAGCGCGACGAACAGGTGCTCGGTGGCGAGGATGGGGGAGAACAGGACCAAGGTCGGGTAGAACGCGAAGAGCCCTGCTGCGATCAGCGCGGCTCTCTGTGTCGCAAGGACTCTGAGCGCTGCGAGGTATACGAGACCGATCGAAATGGTTCCGAGCACTACCATCGATAGTCCCAGCCACACATCTGATCGAGAGAAGAAGGCGAATACCGACAGGTAGACAGGATGCAGTGGCAGGAAGAACGAGGTCGGTTCGGGGTAGCCGAACTGTCCGTGGTCGACAATCCCGACCGCGAGGGTGCGGTAGTCATTGAAGTCCGAGACGGGGACGGGATCAGCGTGAAGCAGCCAGGCAAGTCTGATCAGGAAGCCAGCTCCGACAATGATCACGATCGGAACGCGCTCGCGGCGAATCCACCTCATCGGCGACACGCTACCGGGACGGTAGGCGCTTGGTGGAGACCAACCGTCGCACCGCTCATGGTTTGACATCGATGGCGACCGTCGTGTCGGTCCTGCGTCGACTTCCTCCCGGTGTCAGGCGCGTGCTCAAGCGTCTCCCGGGCGCCGCCGCTGTCCGCGATCGATTGAGCGGGCGCCCCCGGATCGGTGGCCCCGCTGCCGGGGAGCTTCGGGCTGTTGTCTACCCACCGACATGGGTCGAGTGGGACACGATGAAGCAGCGCCCGCAGCACATCCTTCAGGCTTTCGCTCGTGCAGGGCACCCCGTCTACTTCGTCGATCTCGCGACCACCGAACCGCGGGAAGTCGATGGCGTAACGATTGTGCCTTCGCTGGATTCGGTACCGCGTGATGGGGTGATCGTGTACGCACATTTCGCCCCCGTGCGGCCAATGCTGAGATACTTCTCGGATCCGGTCGTCGTGTACGACATCCTCGATGATCTGGCCATCTTCGACGCAGACGAAGTGGGGCTACCTCCGGAGCGACGGGTTCGCCACCACCACGGCCCGATGATCGAGGACGCGGCGGTCGTGATCGGATCATCACCGCTTCTCGTTGAACGCCACCGAAGCGAGCGCGCCGACATGCTCCTCATCGAGAACGGTGTCGAAACCAGTCGTTTCGCCGGTGTGGAAACCCCATCAGTCGCGCTTGACGGGAACTCCCCTCCGATTGTCGGCTATCACGGCATGATCGCCCGATGGTTCGACTTCGACCTCATGCTCACAGTGGCTGGATCCATGCCCGAGGTCACTTTCGTGCTCGTCGGTCCCATCGATGCCCGATGTCAGCGCGACGCATCTCGTCTCGCATCCACATCCAACATCGCGATGATCGATGAGCTGCCGTCATCGGAGATGCCGGGCATCGTTGCGGGGTTCGATGTCGGCATCATCCCGTTCGTGATCGACGAGATGACCAGCGCGGTGAGCCCCCTCAAGATGTATGAGTACCTCGCAGGCGGCAAACCGGTCGTCGCGACGCCGCTTCCGGTGTGCGTGGACCACCCGCTCGTTGCAACCGCCGCTGACCCCCCCGAATTTGTTGCCGCCATCCGCGACGCGCTCACCACACCGACCCACTCTGTGGCCGAGCGGCGCATGGCTGCCGCGGTTGCGGATTGGGACGCCCGGCTGCGGCCGCTGTTGGAAGATCTCGACCGGCGTGGGCTGCAGCGAGTGCCGCAATGAGAAGGATCGGATTCGCAGCAACAGAGGTTTCCCCGATCACGCGCGGCGGCGCCGGGGTGCTCATCTCCGAGGTTGCACGCCTCCTCCGAGAACGCGGAGACGATGTGCGGATCGTCCTTGCTGCTGCACCGGACCGAGACCGAGCTGACGATGGCGGTTCGGTCGTCTTCGCAACGCCCGCCGAGGCGCCTGGGTGGGAATTCCCGTTCATGGACCAATCCATGGCCGTCGCCGAAGAGCTGTCCCGACTCCATCGCCAGAGACCCTTCGATGTGGTCGAAGTCCAGGACTTCGATGGTCTCGGGTTCTGGCTGCTGACCCATCGAAGGGACCTCGGCTTCGGAGACACCGCGCTCGCCGTTCGTTTCCACGGTCCCGTTGATTGCCAGATCGAGGCGATGGGCGCGACCACGCCGGAGCTCGACATCGTTGCTGCGATGGAGCGTGAGACATTCAAGATGGCCGATCGTGTGATCGTTCCCACCGAAGCGATCATTCCGCTGGTCACGCAACGATACGGCGTCGCGCCTGAGCGCATCGCCGTCGGTGCACCGCCGGTGCGCGTCCTCGGTCCCACGAGGTCATGGGCCGGCACCGGATGTGATCTGCTCGTCATCGGCCGACTGTCCGAAGTCAAAGGATCCCACGACATGGTGCGTGCCGTGATCCCTGTGATGCGGACCGTCCCCGAATTGTCCGTCACCTTTGTCGGGGCCGACGGATGGAGCATCACGGCGAACGAGTCGATGCGTTCGTGGCTCGAGAACATGGTTCCGTCCGACCTCGAGGACCGCTTCCGATTCCTCGATCACCTGCCCCCGGAACAAGTCGTCCAACTCGTCGCTGATTCCCTTGCCGTGGTGGCACCGTCCCGCTTCGAGTCGTTCAACCTCGGCGTTCACGAAGCGCGCGCGATCGGTGCCCCGGTCGTCGTACCAGACCTCCCGGCCTTCGAGGGAGTCCTCGACGAGTCAACCGGCGCGCTGGTGTTCGACGGATCCGTGGAAGGGCTGTCCGACGCCATCGAACGGCTCGCGACGGATCCCGACCTGGCCGCCCGACTCGGGGCGACGGCTCTGCCCCTGCGGACTGACCCACTCACCCCCTACACCTCGATGCCCGATGTTCGCCACGAACGAGAACAGGGCGGGGTTGCCACCGCGGCACTTGCACGAGTCGAGGAGATCCGCTTCGCGTCCTCGCAGCCATCGCGAGTCGATCGCTTGACGCGTGCGGTGATCAGGGCGATGCCGCGCCCGGCTGTTCGAGCGCTCAAGTCTTTGATGCCGCGGCCGATGCGCACCGTGCTCAAGGACCGTTCCGGCTGGGACCGAATCCGGCAGGAGAAGAACTGGGAAGATCGGTGGAACGACCTCGTCCGGCACCAGTCCAAGAGCGGACCCCTGCCTGATCCCCGAACCTCGGTCATCATCCCATGCTTCAACCAGGGCCCGTTCATTCGGCAAGCACTCATCTCGGTCTTCAGCCAGACCGACGGCGACCTCGACGCGATCATCGTCGACGACGGATCGACCGAACAAGCGACGATCGACATCCTGTCATCGCTGGACCTCCCGAGGGTTCGAGTGATGCGTCAACCGAACCGAGGTCTCCCCGCGGCGAGAAACACCGGAATCGCCGCCACCGACGCCGAGTTCGTAGTCACGCTCGATGCGGACGACATGCTCACCCCCTCGTATGTCCACACGCTCGTCGGCGCGCTCGAAACCCACCCCGAGGCGGGCTATGCACACTGCTGGGCGGAACTGTTCGGCGACTTCGAGGCGATTTGGGCCACAAGACGCCCCAACCCCTACCAGCTCATGCTCACTAACTCCGTTGTCGGATGTGTGCTGATGCGGAGGCATGTTTGGGCAGCGGTGGGTGGCTATGACGAGTCGCTGCGCTCAGGGAATGAGGACTGGGATCTGTGGATACGGCTGGGTGCCGCGGGCTGGCACGGGACGAGGATTCCCGAGCCACTCTTCCGGTACCGCAAACATGGCGTGTCGATGTCCGTTGACACCGAATCCGACCACGCGACGGCCCTGTCGGCTCTCACCGGCCGGCTCCCCGACCTGTATGCGCGGTCCCACCTCGCAGAAGTGAAGAAGAAGTGGTACCCCCTCGTGTCGATCCTCAGCACCGAGCCGATCGAGGCCCCGTCATCCGACATCGGTTCCGATGTGCAGTTCGTCGTTGCGAGCACAGTCGACGAGGGGCTCGGCTCCGCCACCGGCAAGTATGTTGTCCTCCTCGACCGCCGCCACCGTGTCGACGGTGGCTCCATCCGCGAGATGTGTCGGATCCTCGAATCGGAGCCGGGTCTCGGATCGGTGACGACACTCGGGCCGACACCCATTCGGGTCGTCCGAACATGGTCCATCTTCGATCCCGCAGCACCGAACGCGGATCGCATCGTTGCCTTGGACGGCACCTCGGAGCAGCGCCTCAGCCCAAACTCGCATCCATCACCCGAGTGGATGGTGCCGCGCACCATCGACGGTCTCCCCGTGCAACGCCAACACCCGGAAGAGCCGGGCGCGATTCCGGACTGGGTTCCGGCATGATGAGGTCGTTGTTGATGGCCGCGAGGCGCCGAATCCGGCCACTGGTCCCGGACCAAGTGATGGCACGCTACCGCTCCCATCAGCACTCCAAGACGGTCCGTTCCAATGTCGACCTCTATGTCGAGGACCTGCGGGTCGCAAAGAAGTGGGTTCGCCTCACACCGGACACCTACCGCGTCGTGGTCGGCCGGCCGACTGGCAGCCTCCGAGACGATGTGACCACCATCGGGAACCGAGACGATGAGCTCGCACAGTTCGTCGGCTGGCACGACTCCGATGTGGCCGTTCGGGCCGCCGTGTCAGAGCCATCGATGTTCCACATGCGGATCGTCGAACCTGCCATCGTTCCGCGTTCGGTTGCGCTTCCGGTCGCCGTGCTCGCCGACCTCGACTTGCCCGATCGCTCTCCCCACGAGGTGTTCAAAGCTGCGACCGATGCGGGACTTCGCATCGGTGTGCTCCCGGATGGTGGTTCGGCGACAGCCGATTCAACCCTTCCCCCACCCGCGGCGCCCGTCGTGGTGATCCTCGCTGGTGTTCCCCTCCATGACATTGGAGGCGGATCCCGTGGTGCCCAGATGGCGTTCGAGCTGCTCCGCCGCTCGTACTCTGTTGTCTATGTCAACAGGTATCCGGCGGCTGAGAGCGTCGACCTCGGGCTTCGCTACCTCCACCCCCGCTTGACCCAACTCCCATTCGAACGATGGGAGAGGGATCGGCCTGTCGAAGCGGCCGAGCCGGGGCTCGTCATCGTCGAAGCCCCGATGCGCGAGTTCGTCGTTTCCGCCTCCGAGCTTGCGAAGACGGGATGGCGAGTGGCGTACGACATCATCGATGATTGGACCGACCGGGCCCTCGGGGGCGACTGGTATTCGGCGGACCAGGAGGAAGATCTGATGAGCTTCGCCGACGGTGTTGTTGCCTCCGCGCCGGACCTCGTTGCCCACGCTGGCCGTTTCGGCGTCGAGGCGGCGCTTGTCCCCAACGGTGTGAACCAATCGATCTTCGGTGCCACCGACAACCATGGCCGACCTGATGATCTGCCGTCGGGACGACTCATGGGCTACCACGGCTCCCTCTACGGTGATTGGTTCGACTGGGAGGCGCTGCGTTCCGTGACGGGAGAGTTCGACGGGCATGTGGTGGTCGTGATTGGAGATGCCGGAGCCGTTGACCGACAGAGCTTGGGGCTCCCCGACAACATCGTGTTGCTCGGGCTCAAAGCCCAGGCCGAGCTCCCCCCGTACCTGCGGGCGTTCGAGGTTGGGCTTGTCCCGTTCAAGGTCACCAACACCACCCATGCGGTGTCGCCGCTGAAGGTCTACGAATACCTCGCGTGTGGAGTCCCGGTCGCAGCACCACCGTTGCGCGCCCTCGAAGGCATCGACGGCGTCTACACGGATGCTGATCTCGTGTCGGCGACGCGCCGCGCCATGGAAGCCCCACATCCGGACGGTGCCGCGGCGCTGGTGAACCACGGATGGGGAGCTCGGCTCACGGGACTGTTCAAGGCGGTCGATCTGGTGCTGCAACCTCCCGATGGGCTTGAGGTCCGTATCGTGCGGCGCGCTCCGGTGCGGTACGCGAGGCGTGACCGCCTCATCCATTGAGGTGGTTGTTGCGGTTCACGATCGCCGCTCTATTCGTCGAGGACCGGTGAGGGCGGTCGACTTCGGGCGCTGAGCCTCGCAAGGGCATCTCGGACGGTCGGGTCCGATACCTCTTCGATCAGGTACTGATACTCGCGACGGTTCCCGGAACCGACGATGTATTCGATTCGGTCGAGCCGTTCTGCGATGGGACCATCGTCGAATTGCTGGGTCGCGGTGAGCGTCCCGGCGTTGTGCAATGTCACCATCGTGCGCAGGCATTTCTCACACTGTGAGCAGTTCGGGGCCTCCGTGCGATGCTCCCAACAGACGCGGAGGTGGCGCAGCACCAACGGCTCGTTCGCGATCTGTTGCAGCTTCTGGTACCGCCACCAGTCCTCACCCGTGTGGACCACCTCGAGGGCCGTCGACGACCACTTGGCGTCGATTCGCCTGTCGGTGCCGTGGGTTCTCGTTGCCGACCGATGCACCGACGACGAGATGATCAGCCTCCCGATCGATCCACTGAGGAGATGACCGACGGCGATCAACGCTCCACCGTGGGTGTGATCCCACGGCACAGGTTGAAACAGCGGATGCTCCCGAAGATTGCTCCTCACCACGACACAGCCAATGTCGAGGGCCCGCGCAATGGCTCGAGCGTCGTGCTCGGCCGCAGCAAGGCGCCGCATGTCGGTCAGCGGTATGTCGAAGCCTTGCACATGGATGAGCGTGTCGATGTCGAGACCTCCACGCAAAAGCGTGAAGAACGAATCAACCCCTCCCGTGAAGCACAAGCCCGTCCTTGCCACGGTCGATCGCTCGAGTGCAATTGGCCCCGTGGGCTGACAGCGTGGAAGTTCCCACCAATCGGCGAAGATCTCGATGAGTTGCTCCGCCCCTTGGAACCATCGCGCATCGGTCGGTGGCTCGATGTCGAGGGTTCCACCCGCATGAAGGGCAGGTATGAGAAACGCGGTGCCGAACGCCTCGCCTGTCGGTACCAGCTCGGCATCATCCGACTCGAACCAGACGCTCGAGCCATCAACGACCGCCGACACCCGCGAATGTCCCTTCGCACGCTCGGCGGTGACATCGCGCACATCGATCTGTTCGGAACACGGACGCAAAGGAACACCAAACCATCTGGAGGGCGAGGGCGACGCTAATGGTACTCGCGTGACCCGTACACGACGAGTGACGCCTGGCCGATCTACGGACCAGCAATTCATTAGTCTCGCGGCGTGCCAATCCTGTCTGTCTGCATCTTTACTGATCAGCCGTCCGATCGTCTCGCGACGATGCTTGCACCGCTGCGCGAGGTCGCTGACGAGATCGTGGTCGCGGTCGACGACCGCAGCGTTGATCCACGACTCGACCGTCTCGACGGTGTCGCGGATGTGACTTCGTTAATGCCGTTCCGGTGGCCACTCGAAGCAAACCTCGAGAGCCTGCATGCGTTGTGTTCAGGCGACTGGATTCTGCGGCTCGACGGCGATGAGGTGCCAAGCGCGGAGCTGCTGCGGACCCTGGCCGCGGGCGCATGGCGGGCCGATGTCACCCATTGCGGCATCGTTCGCAAGTGGCTTGTCGATGATGGAGACCATTGGATTGCGCAGAATCCGTGGTACCCAGATGTCCAGTGGCGGCTGTATCGGAACGATCCCGATCTCTTGTCGTACAGCAACCTGGCACATTCGGCTGTACAGACGGAGGGCCCTTCGCGTGTCCTGACCGCTCCGATCTATCACCTCGATCTCGTTGATACCCCCTTGCAGGTCCGGCAGGAGAAGGCCCGACGCTACTTCCGGAATCGGCCCGAGCTTCGCACCCAGGGTGGCCTTGCGATGTCGTCGTATTACACGCCGGAACTTGCACCGGGCCCCCTCCGCACCGAACCCGTACCGCACGAGGATCGAGCGTTCATCGCCGCTGTGAGGACACACGAGATGTCCCCACCTCCTCTCGTGCTGCAAGCCGTTTCACCTTGCGATCCGGTCGCCACCGGTGGTGGACGGTCATGTTCGGTGGAGGTCGCACATGTCGATGACCGAGGCTACCGAAGCACTCATCTCGAGGTGTTGGTCACCATCACGAACACCGGCACCGAGCCGTTCGGCCCGACGGGTGCGTGGCCGATCAGGATCGGAGCCCAGTGGATGACTGCTGCGGGGGAGCTGACGGGCCTGGACGAAACGCGAGTCGATCTGGAGGTGGATCTCGGCCCGGGGCAAGCCGCGACGGTTCTCATGCTGGTGCGCACACCGCCCACCGCCGGCGCCTTCCGTCTGAGTGTTGGGGCGTTGATCGAAGGTGTCGAATGGGTTGCGCGGGCGCCGATCGAATCATTCACATCGGTTCGCCAGCCGACCGTCACGATGGTTGGCGGATACTCCATCCACCGCCACTTGGGCGATGACCTGATCACGAGAGCATTCATCGAGCGCATCACCGACGGGTGCCCTGACGCGACGCTCGTCCTCCTCGCAGATGAGGCAAGGGCTCTCGAGGAGCGCTTCGGCGTTCCCGCCGTGGCAAACGCCGCCGCGGTTCACGCCGGCAACACCCGGAAGGGCTTGTTTGGCGAGATGTCCGTCGAACGCGCACTCCGGGCCCCCTCGGGTTCCGGCGATACGGAGTTCGCCGAAGCGATTCGGGAGTCGACCGCGTTCGTCATCGTCGCCGCGGGTTCACTTGCGAGCCGATACGCCGACAGCATCATCTGGCCGCGACTCATCGAGGCGGAATCGGCACACGCAGCAGGTGTGCCGGTCGTGGTCGTGAGTTCGGGGCTCGGCCCATTCACCAACCAGGCTGACCGAGCGGCTGTCCGGCGACTCCTCGGCATCGCCTCGCGGGTGTTCCTGAGGGACTCGAAGGCGCAGAGGGCCGCCCTTGGTCTCGGCATCGACAGCGCAAAACTCGAAGTGCTCCCTGACGCAGCCTCTGGCATCGAACCGGCTCTTGAACCACAACTTGCCGAGTTCATGGATGCTCACGGGCTGACCGGACAGGAGTACCTTGTCGCCAGTGTCAGGGCCGACGATTCGTCGGAGATTCTCTCCCTTGTGGCTCAGTCCATCATTGCGGCATCGTCTGCCGTCAGCGGTCCTGTCGTCCTGATGCCGCACTGTGCTTCGATATGGATCGACGATCGCCCTGCCCTCAAGGAGGTCGCCGGGATGCTGCCCGATGGGATTCAACTGATCCATCTCGACGACATCCCCGCCGACATCGTGGCTGCCGACCTCGTGAGGAACGCAGCTGCCTCCGTTGGCACGCGTTTCCACAACGGGGTTCTCTCTGCTTCGGTCGGGAGGCCGTCGGTGATCGTTTGTGCCGACGCTTACGACCGGCTGCGCGCGGGGGGCCTCAGGAGAACGCCGAAGTCCAGGATCGTGACCGTGTCGAGGTATCGCCGAGGACTGCGAGGACGCATCCGCCGGGCGTTCCGAGGGCAGGGCAAACCGGTGCGGACGCCTGATCCGGATCCGGCCACGGCAGCTATCGTCGGGTATCTGGCGGCCCCTCGGGACCCGTGACGCAGCGAAGTCGCTATCCCCGATTCGTGAATTCCATCCAGCGTGTGCGGCCGGTTTCGTCGATTCGGTCGAGTTCCGCGTTCGCTGCGATGACGATCTGTTCGCGTGCCGCGAGGAGGCGGTCCGCAGCAAGCGCAACGGCGTCGATGTTGTCGACCTCGGCGACCGTGGTTGCTTCGTACAGGTCGGCGTTGCTCGCGAACAGGTCCGATGTTCGCGACATCAGGCACGGGACACCGAGCCGATACGCCTCCATCGGCATCATGGGATGGCATTCCGAGAGAGTCACATTGAACGCGATGTCCATCGCCGCTTGAGCGGCTAGGAGGCCATCGCGACCCATCTCGCCCCACGAGGTCACGGCATCCGCGGGCAGGTATCGAACATCGGGCAGTTCCATCACATGCGGTCGCCAACCGTTCCGCATGACGGCGAGCACCTGGGTTGTGACATTCTTCCGCCAGATCGGTGCGAGGAAGATGCCTGCGTTCGTGCCGTCTGGAACCGGTGCAGGAACCGTGTCCGGCACGACGGGAACGCGGTTCGGCACATGCCACACATCGAAACCCAACGACCGGAATGCCCCCTCGACCCCCGCTTTCACCGTCCCGACTCGCGCGAGGGAGCCGCTGCGGGCCAGCTCGAGCATGTCGGCAACGGCGGCCGCTTCACCGCCGTCAATTCCATGTTGTGCGGGTGAGGAGTGGAATACTGCTGCTGCCGGTATGCCGCGAGCGTGGATCGCCCTCACAAACGATGCCGCACCAGGTGGCCAGCCCTGGACCACCACCATGGCGGGTGGATTCGCCATGGTGACCATCGGATCGGTGAGCGCTGTGAGATTCGACGCAACGAGGACAGGATCACCGAAGGCCTCGGCTGCGGCACGAACGCCTCTCCAGTCGGGATGGCAGACCTGAAGGACGCCGGTGGGGGACGGCTCGATCGGTGACATTGGTTCTGCGCTCGGTTTCCTGCGACCCGACCTGTTTCGCCAGTACCGGCCGATCATGGGCCGGTCCGTTCGATCAGGGCCCTGATGGCCGCGACGCAGGCTCCAGGTGATGCGTCCGAACCGTACGGGGTCGGTATCTCCTGCAACATGACCCGGCGATCGAGGGCGGTGTCCCACGCTTCTGTGATCTCATCACCGAGGTCGGGACCGGGGCGGGTGAGTGTGACAAAGGTTCCCTCGACCTCTTGTCGTTCGGTCGATCTGCGCACGACGATTGCGGGCCGCTTGTAGACCGACACCTCCTCCTGGACGCCACCTGAGTCGGAAACGATCAGGCGGGCGTTGGCTCCGAGCGCAAGAAACGACCGGTAGCCGACTGGTTCAACGATGGTGATCCCAGCCGCGACATCTGATAGCCCGAACTCGTTGATTCGCTGTCTTGTGCGAGGGTGCAAGGGGAGTAGAACCTTCTCTCCGACATGCGTGAGCGCGCCGAGGATCGTGGCGAGGCTGTCGCGATCGTCCACATTCTCGGGCCGGTGGAGGGTTGCGAGGAGGTAGCGATCGCGCTCCACCCCGTGTCGTTCGAGGAGCTCAGCTTGTTCGTGGTCGGAGGGCATGAGACGGCCGACAGCTTCGACGACGGGGTTGCCGGTCAGGGCCACGCGGTCGCCGCCGATACCCTCGTCGCCAAGATTCCGCACATTGCCCGCTGTGGGTGCGAGACACAGGTCGCTGAGATGGTCTGCGATGACCCTGTTGTGTTCCTCCGGCATGCGACGGTCGAAGGACCGCAGACCGGCTTCCACATGCACCAACGGAATCTCCCTTGCGTTCGCGGCGAGGCATCCCGCGGTCACGGCATTCGTGTCGCCCTGGACCACGACGGCAAGCGGCGAGAGGCGACCGAGGAGTTCGTCGAGGGCAGTCGCTGCATTCCCGATCTGGGCACCCCGGCTCTGGCCTCCTACGGTGATCGCCGTATCGGGCTCGCGCATGCCGAACTCCTGAAAGAAGTCTCTCGAGAGTCCGGCGTCGTAGTGCTGGCCGGTGTGCACCAGGTGGACATCATCGCCGAGCATCCTGACGATGGCGGCAAGCTTGATGATCTCGGGGCGGGTGCCGAGGACGACCGCGATCGAACCGCTCGATGGCTGTGATGACATGTGGATGACCTGGTTCGCCCGGCTACGCTGCGCGCCATGTTACGGGCGATCCTCTGGTTGAGTCAGGCTGTCGTGGCTCTCCCCGCCCTGTACTCGTCGATGATTGCACTGTTCGGGCTTGCCACGAAGGACCAACCGGTGGTTGGCGGGCAACCCCGGATCCGCGTTCGGGCTGTTGTCCCTGCCCACAACGAAGAGGCGGTCGTTGAGGGTATTGCGCGTGACCTCGAGCATCAGACGCATCCTTCGCGCCTCCTGTCGTCCGTGGTCATCGCAGATCGATGCACCGATCGGACCGCCGAGCTCGCACGGACTCATGTCCCTGTGGCCGAACGGGAGGAGGGGAGTGCGACCAAAGGTGCCGCAATCGATTGGTATCTCGGCACCGAGCCGCTTGGTCCGAGGGAGATCCTGCTCATCCTCGATGCAGACAACCGGATCGACGACGACTATGTGGCTCGTGTCGCGGCCGCCTTCGAGCGAGGCGCCGAAGTTGTGCAGACCTACCTCGATGTGGCGAACCCGGACGGATCGCCACTCGCAACCGCGAATGCGCTGACTTACTGGGCGTCGAATCGCATGGTGCAGCTCGCGCGTTCCAACCTCGGATGGTCGTGCGATCTCGGAGGGACCGGCATGGCGGTCACCGGAGCTGCACTTGCTGAAGCGGGTGGCTTCACCGACGACCTTGCAGACGATCTGTCGCTCAACATCAGGCTGAACCTCGCCGGGTACGAAACCCGTTGGCTTCACGACGCTCGCGTCCGGGACGAAAAACCCGTTGGCACCCGCAGCACGGTCACCCAACGAGCACGCTGGGTTCGGGGGAAGCGGCTCCTTGCCCGTCGCTATGGATGGACGCTGATCCGGTCCGGCGTGGTTGACCGCAGACCCGGTCTCATCGATCTCGCCTACCGGCTGCTCCAGCCGGGCCGATCGTTCCTCGCTCTGCTCCTCGGGGTGTTCACCGCAGCAGCGATCGTCTGGCCCGACGCCGGATGGTGGTCGCCGTGGCTTCTCGGAGGCATGACGGCCATTGTCGTGCTCCTCCCGGTGTTCTTCCTGATCGTCGATGGCGTGCCAGCGAGATACATCGTTCGCTATCCGTTGGTTACCTTGCTTGCACTGCTGTGGCTCCCCATTCGGGTCGCTTCCAGGCTGATGCCGGGATGGCGGCGAACCTCACACGCCGGGGGCTGAGACCGGCTCGGAGATGGCCGATCGTGCCGGGTCGACGATCAGGTACCACACGGGAAGCATCGCGAGCGAGATGAGGTAGAGACCGAACGCGTAGCGGAACTCGTGGCTTGGTGACGAGATGAACACATTCGCGAGGTGGACGACGAACAGCAGCGCGATCCACAGCAGCGGCCGGAGTCTCCGTCGAGCCGTGATTCCGATGAAGGTGCCGAGCCCGGCAAGGACATAGATCGCAGGCCGCCAGGTGAGCCATTCGATGCTGGCCGTCTCGACTGCACGGTACATCCAGTCCGTTGCGGCGAATGCCCGATCCGAGATGGGCTCCCGTCCGAGGCCGAGCGTGTTGGGCCAGATGTCGTATGGCGGCCGATGAACGAAGGTGCCCGTTCGGTTGAATGGAGACACGAGGTATTCGCCGGCGCACCACCGGTGTCCGGCAACGGTTCCGGGGGCGCCGAGACCGGCGCGCAGGACCAACATCCGGTAGCCCCAGGGGTCTTGTTGGATCACCCGATTGTCGTACGACTCGTCGAACAGCAGCGGCGAACTGTCGCCGCAGTCATAGCGTGTCCTCCACACATCGAGTGGCGCGACCGCAGCGATGAGGGCGAGATCTTGCTGCGAAAGGGACTGTTCGGCGTGCACGACGACCGCGGCGACATCGGGCATGAAGACCTGAGCGACTTCGATCGGCTGGTCGTGGACGGGGAGGACCGCCACGAGGAGCGTTGGAACACCGATACCGACAGCGACGATTGCCGTTCCGAACGCCGCCGTGGCTCGCAGGTGATGCCGGAACGCGAATGCGAGGGCGAGCCCCAGCACGATGACCGTGTATCGCCCGTTGGCGCGCAGCGCCCACATTGCGCCCAACGCGACACCGAGCCGAATCGGCCCTGTGACATGGGACCAGAATCGTTCCCGGTCGATGGCCATGAGCATCAGTTCAGTGAATGCCCAACCCATCGCCAAAGTGAAAGGGATGTCCTTCCATATGGTGATGGTGGTGATCGCCGTCATGGGGAGAACGGCGATCAGCCACACCGTACCGATCGACATCCACAGTGGGATGCCGAGCTGGGCGAGCCGTTTTGCAATGATCCCGAGGAGTGCGGCCATACCGACGACCTGCACGAGTGCAACCGCACCCGGTGATTCCCAGAACAGTGAAATGGCCCAAAGCGAAGCGGTGTGCGAGATCGGATGCGCGTTATAGAACTCAAAGGTCAGGGTTTGATTCCACTGGTCGATCGAATCGCTGCTCATCAGGCCGGGGAACCAGCCGAGCCACCACACGAACAGCGGAAGGAATGTGGCAAAGCTGGCGATCGTGGCGACGCGAGGCCGATCGCGTAGAACAAGGATTCTGGCTTTCACGGCGCTGATGCTACGGCTCGGTGCCCGGGAACCTGGTAGCCGCATGCAGGGGTTCAACCGGCTCCGGCGGTAACCTCGCGTCGGAGATCGCGAGTTCCGGCATCGCCGGGTGAGGAATGCGATGACGACCACACTGTACGACTCAGATGTTGCCCGTCGGCCCCTGGCTTCGGAGGTGTCGAACCTGTGGGCGCACCGTGGACTGATTCGGCTCATCGTGTCGCGCGACCTCACCGTCCGCTACAAGCGATCGACCCTCGGGATCTGGTGGACACTTCTGAACCCGATGCTCACGACCGGCGTCATGTGGGTGGTGTTCGGCAACTTCTTCCGGTTCGAGATTCCCGGAGATACCCCCTACATCGTGTATCTGCTTTCAGGGATCCTGCTCATCACCTATTTCGGCCAAGCGGTGATGGCTGCCGGGTCGGCGATCGTCAACAGCTCGGGGATCCTGACGAAAGTGTATGTCCCGCCGGAAGTCTTCTCGGTGTCGGCAGCGATCGCCGCCGCCATCAACTTCCTGATCAGCCTCGTGATCCTGCTCGCCATTCAACTTGCGACGGGGACGGGCATCCCGTGGACGGTCGTGCTCGTGCCCATCCCCATTCTTGCGATGCTTGCCCTCGCCGCAGGCCTCGGATTGCTCATCGCGTCCGCCGCCGTGCACTTCTTCGATGTGCTCGACCTCGTGAGCGTTGGCATCCAGTTGATTTCCTATCTCACACCGACCTTCTATCCGATCTCGATCGTGCCTGACGGATTCCAGTGGATGATCAAGCTCAATCCGCTGTACTCGTACCTCACCGTCTTCCGCGATACGGCCTATGGCGCGGCAGGCGCAGAACTGTGGATGTGGCTGTACATGGCTGGTTCTGCTGTCGTGGCGCTGCTCCTTGGCGTCTATGTGTTCTCGCGGAGTTGGCGCAGACTGGTGGTGCTTCTGTGACGGAACCGGCAATCAGCGTGACCGATGTCCGGCTCGAGTATCGGCTGTCGAGGTCGAATGTGGGCTCGATCAAGGAATACGCGATCAAGGCAGTGAAGCGCCAGCACCGATACGAGTCGCTGTGGGCCCTCGACGGTGTTTCGTTCGAAGTTGCGAAGGGCGAAGTATTCGCTGTGGTCGGTCCCAACGGTGCAGGGAAATCGACACTCATGAAGATCATGGCAAGGGTTCTCCCGCCGACCTCGGGCCGCGTGATCGTGCGGGGTTCGGTTGCCCCGATGATCGAGCTGGGTGCAGGGTTCAACATGGACCTCACCGGCTTCGAGAACACCGTGATGTACGGGACCCTGTTGGGTCGGCAGCCCGAGCACATGCGTGAACGGGCGCCGCATATCGCCGCGTGGGCGGACTTGTCGGACTACATCGATGTGCCGCTCCGGTCGTACTCATCGGGGATGCTGGCCCGTCTCGCGTTTGCGGTCGCCACCGACATCGAACCCGATGTCCTCGTTGTTGATGAAGTCCTTTCGGTTGGCGACGCCTCGTTCCAGGTGCGGTCGCTCCAACGGATGCGGTCCCTGATCGAAAGAGGCGCCTCGGTCGTGCTCGTGTCCCACCAGCTTGGAACGGTAACCGAGATGGCCAACCGTGCGATGTGGCTCGATCACGGGTCCTCGAAGATGATTGGGGATCCGCACGAGGTTGTCGCCGCGTACCAAGCAACCATCGGTGAGGGCGGCGCGTGATCGGCCTCGGGCACGAGGCGTAGCGAATTGGCCCTGCCAGCACCCGTCAACGCCTTCCTCGCCGCGACCCGCAGTCGATCTCCCCGCGCCCGCCTGGTTCGGGGCATCCTCGGGTTCACGGTTTTCGTCGCGGTCACCTGGTGGGCGTGGACCTCGGTCGACGGCATCGAGATGGAATGGGGATGGGTCGTTGTCCTCTTTGTGGTGGGGGTTCCGCTCGCCCTGACGATTTCAGCTCTTGAGCAGCATGCCAGTACATGGCTCGCTGGTGTCACCGTCTCGTTTGGGTCCTCGTTTCGTACGGCCGTCACAGCCTCGGCTGCAAACTATCTCCCCATTCCGGGAGCTGCGATTGTGCGCATCGGAGCGCTGTCGCGCGCAGGGGCGACGACTGCGTATGCCACCGTTGTTGCGGTGTGGCTTGGTCTCGAATGGCTCGCCATCACCGCGGTGTTCGTTTCCCCGCAACTGGTCGTCTCGGATCTCGTCGTTGTTGGCGCCGCCGTCGGGGCCTCGGGAGTGTTCTTCACGGCGGGCATGGCAGCATGGTTCAAGCGAAGGTATCCCGTTGGGACTGGCGCCGTCTCGGCGTCGCTCGGGATTGTGTCGGTCAGAGTGTTGTTCAACGGCTTCACCGCCTATGTGGGCCTCCGTGCCGTCGGAGCGACCGTGAGTGCGGGAGTTGCGCTCCTCGTCTCAGCTTCGAGTGTTCTCGCCTCGGCACTCGGCATTTTCCCCGGTGGATTGGGCGTCCGGGAGTTCTTCGCCGGTGTCCTTGCCTCCATCGGCGATTTCGATCCTGCAACAGCAGCACTGGGGGCAGTCGTCACGCGTGCCACGATGACCGTCGCGTTGGGCATCACATTCGCCTGGATCGCTGTTGTACAGCGCGGCCATCATCGGGCAGGCGTGGAGTGACGAGCACTGGTTTGTTGTCACATCGTGGCCGATGGCGGAGATGGCTCGATCCCGCAGTCGATGCTGTGTCGGTCACCTTCGTATCGTCTCTCACCGTTGGGCTCGTGCTTGCCGTTGCCGGTCATCTCGTACCCTGGCTGTTCTGGCTCGTGGCAATCCCGTGCGCGATCGCCGCGCTCTGGGGCATGCACAGGTGGGCCGAGCCTCGACCCGACGATGCGTCCATCGAAGGCGTCTCGCGCCTTGGAGTCGCTGGGGTCGCGGTGGTTCTCGTCGTCATCGCAGCGGTAACGGTGCTGAATGTCAGGTCTTCCGCCGAGCATCTCCAGACGAATCGAGACCCCGGCGTCTACCTGACGACCGGTGAATGGCTATCCGGCCGCGGAACACTCCTCATTGAAGGCGCGGTCGGGGGGTTCTCGGACATCGAGGGGATCACTGCCGACACGCAGGGCTATCGCGGCCTCAGGGACGATGGTGTGCTCTACGCCCAATTCAATCACGGCTTCCCGGTCCTGTTGGCCCTTGCCGATTGGATCGGCGGTGATCGGCTGATGCTGAACCTCAACCCGCTGATCGGCGGGCTCCTGCTGGCGTTGCTGTTTGTTCTGCTGGCGCGGATGTTCAGGCTCTGGATTGCCGTCGTGGTCTTCATGACTGCGGCGTTGAACCTCGTCTTTTGGTTCTTCACCCGCGATACCTATTCCGAGCCGTTGGTCGCGCTGCTCCTCGTTATGGCACTGCTTGCCGTCCAGAGAGCACAGGATGGATCGAGGATTCACTGGGTCGTTGCGGGCGCCCTTGTGGGCTCGACGGCATTGGTTCGTATCGACGCGTGGTTCTACATCGCCGTGTTCGCTGTGATCATCGCAGTGGAGGTGCTTCGGTCTGCGGCCGAGCACACACAGATGCCGTCGCCGAGTACCGGTCTGGCCACCCTGATCACGATGTGGCTCTTCGGGGTGCTTGGATTCGTCGACCTGAAGCTGCGAAGCCCTCAGTATCTCGATGATCTCGCTAGCAGCATCACCATGTTGCTGTCGGCAGCCTTGGCATCGGGAGTGCTGTCACTGTTGCTCGTCGGAGCGGCAAATCCTGAAGGTCGTTTGATTCGACTTGGCCGAGCAGCGTGGGCACTCACAGAGCGTCACCTCCGGATCGCGGCTGGCACCGCACTGGCAGTGTTTCTGTTGTGGACCGTGTTCTTGAGACCGGCGTTCTCTCAGGCACAAGGGAGCCATGCTGGCCTTGTCACCGGCCTCATGGAACGAGAGGGCATCCCCGCCGATGAATCGCGGTCTTTTTTTGAGTTGGCCGGCCGCTGGCTCACCTGGTACTGGGGTGTTCCATCCGTTGTCTTCGCTTCGGTGGGTGCCGTGCTTGCAGCCACGCGGCGTTCGTTTGTAGCGAGGAGTCGATTCTGGGTCCCGTTGTCTTTGTGCGGCATTGCGATGATGCCGTACCTCGTCAAGCCGTCTATCACACCGGACCAGATGTGGGCCCTGCGTCGGTTCTACCCGATGGCACTGGTCGCTGTGGCTGTCGGTGTCGGTGCGGTCCTTGCGTTTGCCGTCGATGGTGCTCGGCGCTTTCGGCGTGCGAGGGTCGCCGTAGCCGTCATCGCTTCAGCTTCGGTGATCGGCTTGCCGGTCGCGTTCGCTGTGCCTCTCGCAACCGCAAGCACCCAGGTCGGCATGTACGGGTCGACGCAGGAACTGTGCGCCAACCTCCCCGACGATGCCGCGGTGCTCGTTGAGGCAGGTTTCCTCACCCAGATGTACCCGGCAGCGGTGCGATCGTTCTGCGATGTGCCGGTGGCATCCCTTGAGACACATGCCCGAGATACGGCAACCGATCAGGCAGGGCAACAATGGGCGGCGCTTGATCGATCGCTGTTCCTCCTGGTCCGGCCAATCACGGATCTGCCCGATGGCTCAGTGATCGCTGCATCGAGTTTCTCGTTTACCTATCCCGAACGAACGCTCACGAAACGACCATCGACCACCTCCCAAGAGCCCTTCGCGTGGGTGCTGTTGAAGTGGCAGGGCTGAGAGTTCAGACCAGACAAGGTAGCCTTGTGCCAGGCCTGGTGGTACAACGGTAAAGGTCCCGCGGCGTTCTGTTCGGCATGCTACGGGGACAACGGACCAAGGACTTCGGGATTGAATGCTCAAACAACCGCGCTGGTAGTTGCCGTGACACCCGAGCCTGTGTCCAGCGCCTACGCGGTTGTCGATCTGCTGGCTGAGCGATGGCCATCCGTACCAACCATTGCCCTCGTCCCGATCGGAACGGAGGTGGATCGGAGCCTCTTCACCTCAGTCGTGACCGTCGAGGACTACTGCAACCCCTACGAGCCGCGATCCTTGATCCCATCCGAGCAGGTCACGCTCGCGTTGCCGGGGCTCCTCCGTTCCTTGTTGGAGGAGTACGAAACGGTCATTTGGTGCGGACGGGATGTGCTCCCGACCGGCATCCCACTACCCGAACTCGCCGGGCCGGTGACGCTCGGTATTGAGGAGATCGTCCGACCGATGGACTCGCTTACCCCTCACCTGGAAGACCTCGACCATCGGCGCTCTCCGACCCCCGACTCGCGGCTCGTCATCGCGCAGCCGGGTGCAGAACCCTTCCTTGAAGCCTGGATGTCGGTGTGTGGAGAGGCGGTTCTCGATTTCGATCAGCGTTCCGTCGACGAACACGCGAAGAGCTTCCTCGGCAGGGCCCATGCCCATCGCGGCGTCACCGTCAACGGCAGTGACCTCCTCATGATGTGGGCCGACTATGCCGCGGTTGCAGCCCAGCGCGCCGAAGGTGTTCTCACCCCCTTTGTCACAGCCGGGGACCTCTTCGAAAAGGAACGCCAGCTGAGGGCAAAGTCGACAGAGGAATGCGATGGGGGCGACTTCGAGGTGGACTGGCCGATCGTCATCCATCGGGTCCACGATCAGCGACCGATCACTTTTCTTCAGGCGGCAGTCGCGGCGACACCCGTGCAACCGCTTCGCCGCAGCGAGCGTGTCGACAACTTCGTGGCCGAGGTCAGAAGAGCGGCGGATCCCTTCGGGTGGCGATGGTCAGGAGCGGATTCGGACCGCCAGGTCAGGGAGTGGTTGCTCGAAACCAATCAATACGGGATGACCCGTGCATCCGAACTGGTGATCCGGAACACATTCCTGTGGGAGGAGTTCCCACGGGCTCGATATCAACCAAGCGAGTATCACACCTTCCTCGATGCTGGCGGTACGGCGACGATCGGATTCGATACGCGGACACTACGGCCCGCTCCCGTCAACGACGGTCGGTCGGTCCGTGAACAATCCACCAATCCGATCAGATGGAGATGGAATCTCCTCCGACAAACGATTCCCGGCGCGGCCCGACGAGAGCGAAGAGCGTGGCTGAACCGCGTCGCCGGTCCCGATGTGCCGTCGCGAAAGCGAGTCGCCTCCCCTACCGCCGTTGCCGTTGAACGGGATTCCTCCATGTGGGGGTCACCGCCGCGGTCGCTGACGCTGATCGGACCACTCCGCGCCCAGAACGGGTTGGGCGAGGCAGCGCGCGCGACGCTCGAGGCGCTCCGCCTCCTCGATCGGCCGTTTTCCCACATCGACACCAGCGAGAAGTATCCAACGGTCAACACCGCGCCGACGGGCCTGGACTGGTCAACACACGGGAACACCGGTGACATCAACCTGATCCACAACAACGCAGAGGAGGTCCTCACCTATACGCAAAGCGCATTCCGCCATCGCCTCGGAGGGAGATTCAACGCCGCGATGTGGTTCTGGGAGACGGCGGCCCTTCCTGACGGCCTTCGGCCGGCATTTGACTTCGTCGACGAGTTGTGGGTTGCGAGTGACTACCTTGTCGATGTGTTCGGCCAATACGGCCAGGTACCGGTTCGGTCGATCGGCTTGGCGTCGAAGCTTCCCGATGATCGCGTTGTTGACCGCGCCGAGCTCGGCTTTGACGAGGATGACTTCGTGTTCCTGTTCGTGTACGACGCATTCAGCTCCTTCGGTCGCAAGAACCCCGCCAAGGCGCTACGGGCCTTCATTCAGGCATTCGCACCGGGGTTCGACGGTGTCCGCTTCATCCTCAAGGCAAGAAACCTCAGCAAGTACCCCGCGAGCCACGCCGAGATCATGCGACTCGCACAAGAGAACCCTGCCATCAGCGTCATTGACCGAGAGCTGACGAGAGGTCAGGTGCTCGACCTGATGGCCGCTGCCGATATCTATGTGTCCCTGCATGCAGCAGAGGGATACGGTCTGACGATGCTTGAGTCGATGGCTCTGGGCACTCCGACCATCTGCACGGGCTATAGCGGCAACATGGGCTTCACAAACAGCGACAACTCTTGGCTTGTCGACTACGAACTCGTATCGATCGATGAGGCCGCCGGTCCCTATCCGGTTGGATCGACATGGGCGAGCCCCAATGTGGACACCGCCGCGGAGTTCATGAGGCTGGTCGTCGATGATCGAGGCGAGGTGGCTCGGAAAGCGGAACTCGCACGCCGAGACGCACACGAGGCCGCGTCGCCCGAGCGATACGCGGCCCGGCTCGATGCTGAGCTACGCCGAGTCGGTGCTTAGGATCCGAGCCGGTCGAGTAAGGCTTCGGCGGCGGACTTCCACGAGAACCGAAGTGACGCTTGGTAGCCGTCGATGGCAATGGCGGATGCCTTGGCCGGATTGTTCAGGATCTGTTGGAGCGCTGTTCGGAGTTCTGACGGCGATTCGACGATCAGTCCCGTGGTGCCGTGGTCGATCAGCTCATCAGACGCCGTGCCGCGGCGACAGATGACCGGGGTCTGCATGCGCCACGCCTCGATCGTTGCGATGCCGAACGACTCACGATCTGACATCGACACGGAGGCAACCGCTCCCCTGATCAGCTGCCACTTTGTGGCGTCGTCGACCTCCCCGATGAGTTCGACTGCTTCTCCGTGATTCGCCAGTTCCCGGTCGACCTGCTGCTCACCCGGTGGCCCAATCACGAGGAATCGCAGATCGACACCGCTGCTCCGCAGATCGGCGACAACACTCGCCGTGGCCGAAAGGTGCTTGTTCTGCACACGGCGTCCGACCGACACAACATACGGACCGCTGTGCGGATCCTCAAGGTCGGATACGGTATCGACATCCGGAGCGTCGACACCGGGGGGCACGATGACAGTTGCGGTCTTGGGTGCGCCGTAGGCGTTGACAAGGCGTTCCTGTTCCCGGCGTGTCATGGCAAGAACCATGTCTGCCCGCCTCACAAGGTCCGCGATCGTCTCGTGGTCCCACGCCGGATCGTCCTCGTGCAGCATGGGGGCATAGACAAGGTGACCGGGCGGCGGAGCGTCAAAGACGGCATGCACATTCGGAAACGCATGTGGCAGCACCACAGTGGCGTCCGGCTTGAGCCCGTCCAGCATCCGTGCGACTGAAAGGGCGTATCGGCGCCAGATCCGATGAGCCGTCTTCACGCCGTAGGTCCCGGAGGATCTGCGAAACAGGCGGCGACCCGACCCGAGCCTGATGCGATGCACCGAGAGCCCAGCGGTGGTCACCGCCGTATCCGATACGCGGGCATGGCCGGCTTCATAGAACGCCTCCGCCGACATCCGATCCGTCGTCACAATATGCACATCGTGGCCTGCGGCGGCAACCGCCTCGGCAAGGCCCTTGGTGTAGAGCTCGGCCCCACCAAGCGCGGGTGGGTAGGCGTGTGGTACGAATGCAATCCTCATCGAACCCCGTTCCGGTGACCCCGCGGTACCCTACCGGCACCACACGACACGAGGGGTCGATTCTTGGCATCCAAACGCGCACTGATCACCGGGATCACCGGTCAGGACGGATCCTACCTTGCCGAGCATCTCGTCGACCTCGGCTACGAGGTGCATGGGACGATCCGAACGACAACCCAGGACATGGAAGACACCCGTATCGGTCACCTTACGATCGGGGACACGCCGCAGGTAACGCTCCACATCACCGACCTCGGCGACTCGCATTCGCTTGGGCGCCTCATCGATAGTGTGCGCCCCCACGAGGTGTACAACCTCGCCGCTCAGAGCCATGTGCGTGCGAGCTTCGATCAACCGGTTCACACCGGTGATGTGACGGGACTCGGAGCGGTCCGGCTGCTCGAAGCGATCAGGAACATCGATCCAACGATCCGGTACTACCAGGCATCGAGCAGCGAGATGTTCGGCTCTTCGCCCCCGCCACAGGGGGAAGACACGCATTTCCATCCGAGGAGCCCGTACGCCGTCGCAAAGGTCTACGCCTACTGGGCGACGGTCAACTACCGGGAGTCGTACGACCTCCACGCGTCAAACGGGATCCTGTTCAACCACGAGAGCCCGAGGCGGGGCAAGGAATTCGTGACACGGAAGATCACATCGTCGATTCCACGCTTGTTGTCCGGTGAACAGACCAAGCTCTTCCTCGGCAACCTCGACGCTCGAAGGGACTGGGGGCATGCGAGGGACTATGTCAGAGCGATGCACCTCATGGTCGTCCACGACGAGCCGCTCGATCTGGTCATTGGCACGGGCGAATCGCACTCGGTGCGGGACTTCCTCGATGAGGCGTTCGGGGTCGTCGATCTCGACTGGGGTGACTTCGTCGAAATCGACCCTCGGTTCTACCGGCCCGCCGAGGTGGATTACCTCCAGGCGGACATCTCGAAGGCGCGCCAGATTCTCGGCTGGGAGCCCGAGACATCCTTCGGGGATCTCGTGAAGGAGATGGTCGAAGCCGACCTCGCGCTGTACGCAGCAAGAGGATGACCAGGTGAGGACAGTCGCCGTTGTCGGTGGCTCCGGCTTCATCGGCCGGGCGGTGGTCGGTGCCCTGCGCAACGCTGACGCGGTCCCTGTGGTCGTCGGGAAGGATGATCCCGCTGATTCGGACATCGAGTTCCACGCCGCAGATGCACTTGACCTTCGACAGATGGAAGCCGCCCTGTACGGCTGCGATGCGGTGGTACATCTTGCTGCCCGTTCCGGCGGCATCCAGATGCAGAACGAAGCCGGAGTCTTCGACGAGAACCGCGCGATGACCGACACCGTGCTTGAAGCGAGTCGTCGTGCCGGGGTGCAAGCCGTGTTTCTCGCTTCCTCGCAGGTGGTGTATCGCGACTCGACGGAGCCGATTCCCGAGGAAGCCCCCATCGTCTCGAGCTGGGACCAGCCGAGCCAATACGCATGGTCGAAGGCGACGGACGAGGTCGTTGGCCGATGGTGGGGCGAAGCCTCGGGTATCAGGCTGGTGATCGGTCGGTTCGGCAACATCTACGGCCCTGGGGCCTCGTACGACGATGAGCGTTCCACCGTGATACACGCTCTCGTTCGCCGGTTCGGGACGGCGGTGCCCACCGATCCGGTGGTCGTGTGGGGCGACGGATCCGCAATCCGGTCCTTCCTGTTTGTCGACGATGCGGGTCGAGCGGTTGTCGATGTTCTGCGTGGGGGAGAGTCAGGGTCTGCATACAACATTGACTCTGGCGAAGGGATCACCATCGCCGATCTGGCGTCGATCGTCCGCGATACCGTGTCGGAACGCCTCGCGATCGCCTACGACGGGTCGAAACCGGTCGGTGTCCCGTACCGTGTCGGTTCGGTCGCAAGGCTCCAAGCACTGGGCTGGGTCCCCCGCGTCTCTCTCCGCGACGGCATCAGGACGACGCTCGCCGACTACCGACGGCGGTTCCCATCCGGGTGATGCGCCGAGCGTGGGGGCGTCTCGGCAAGGCCACGAGTCTCCGGCGCTGGCCTGCGCGCGAATAGGCCCGCCCACATGCCGCTTCCGAACGCCAGATGCATGGTCGCTGCGGCGATCGATGTCCGGAGTCGGTTGCCCGGCGCACGCATCGCCACGACGACGAGGCCAACAAGCCAACCGGTGAGGACGGCAGCGAGGGGAAGCCAGGTCCAAGGGAGGACCCCGATACCGGTGACGAGGGCGAGCACCAGGAGGAACGGCGCCAGGGGCCGCATCGTGGGGAGGCGGCCGTTGAGCCGAAGCAGCTCTGCTTTACCCCGGCCGTACTTGAAGAACTGGCGCGTGAGGCTCGACCATGTCGAACGGGGTCGGTACCAAGACCGAATCGAAGGATCAACGACCACGACACCGCCACTAGCACGCCACCGCGCGTAGAAGTCCGCGTCCTCGACGGTTCCCGACGGAAAGGTGCGGTAGCCGCCGAGCTCGAGAAACGCCGCTCGAGCGAAGGTACCGAGGTAGACGGTGTCGACCTGTTCGACAGCGGCCGCATGGTGGAAGCGACCGGGCCCGATGGCGAGGGGATCCGCCATGGCGTTGGCAATGGCGTGTCCCCAAGCGTTTGCACCCTGCGCCACCATGGGCCCGCCCACAGCGATACCCCGGCGCCACGCAGCGATGCTCGCAGCGATGTAGTCATCCGCGTAGCGGGTGTGGGCATCCATCCGGACAAGGAGATCCCCGCGTGCCACGGACGCGGCACGGTTGAGTCCCACCGATTGCCGACCCTCAGGGTTGGAGATCAACCGGACCCTTGCGTCCCGTGCGGCGAGCGATGCAACCTGTTGGGTCGTGGCGTCGGTCGATCCTCCGTCAGCGATGATCACCTCGACCACCTCGGGACATGCCAGCGCCGTCGAAACCACATGGGCGATCGTGTCTTGTTCATTGAGGGTTGCGATGATCACGCTGGCGGTGGGTGCTCCCATGGTGGGGAAGCCTACCGATGCTGGATAGGAGACCCGATGCGTCGGCGGATTGATCGGCGGAACGAGCTGCCGGTGGATGGTCGCTAATTCAGATCCAGGGGGACAATGGGTCCCGGTGGCCTCTCTTCACCCTCAAGAAACACCCCGAAAGTCCGATATATGACCATGCGAATTGTCCGCGCCCTGACCGTCGCCGTCGCCGTGGGTCTCGTCATGTCTTCCGGCATCGCATCGGCTGCCGAAACCGGTCCGGGCCTTCACACGGGGCTGTATTCGAGCGACTTCTATGTGACAGGCGATCTCAACGGCGTTGGCGCCGCTGCCGGGCAGAAGGTCACCTTCGGTGGCACCTTCCACGATGTGTATGAGGCAACGAGCGACTACAACCCGGGCGACCCGAACTCGTGGTCCAATACCGTCGAGATCCTCGAGAGTGCCTGGGCCGCGAAATCGACACCGTTTGCGAATGTCGGCGTCAACGCGTCGGCCGGTTCGATCGCCAACGGGAATCACGATGTCCAGATCGCCGAGTGGGTTCGTCATGTGAAGGCGTTCCTCGACCGTGGAGGCGGACGGAGCCTGATCGTCGGCGTCCTCCCCGAGCACAACCTCCGCAATGCCTACGGCTGTGACCCGGCGAGGTTCGAGACGGCTTACCGGAAGTTCGTCGATGCATTCACCGCAGCGGGAATCGACGAGACCCAGGTGCGTTTCGCCTGGGTGCCCAATGGTTGGACAGCACCGGGCTGCGGTTCCCTCGCCAGCTACTACCCGGGGGATGATGTTGTCGATGTGATCGGCATCTCGGCATACAACTGGGGCTCGTGCCCGGGAAACGGCTCCTATCAGACACCCGCCCAAGCCATGGGTCCATACCTCGACGAGATTCGCAACACCATCCCCGGATCCAACAGCAAACCCTTCGTCATCTCACAGACGGCGTCGCCCCGCGGCGGGTGTCAGAACGCGTGGATCACCACGATGACCTCCTATCTCAAGAACGATCCGAATGTGGTCGGGTTCGTGTGGTTCAACTTCAACAAGCCGGGCGAACCCGACTTCCGTGTGTGGACCTCGTCGCTGGTGCAGGGCTGGAAGGATGCCGTTGCCAGCGGTGACACCGCCTACAGCTGGCCGCTCACCTCATGGTTCTCCCCGGGGACACTCACCGTTGGCGACCCACCGCCTGAGGATGTCCCCTGTGATCGCGGCCCCTGTGACACCGTGGCAGCCATCGACGCTGGCGGCTATTGGGCGATCTGGGATGAGCTCTCCTCGTCCTCGGGGAAGACCAAGTTCTTCTTCGGGAACCCCGGCGACCTCCCATTCATGGGCGACTGGGACGGCAACGGGACCGCAACTCCTGGCCTGTACCGCCAGTCGGACGGCTTCGTCTATGTCCGCTACTCGAACACCCAAGGCAACGCCAACCGGGAGTTCTACTTCGGGAATCCCGGCGATGTGCCGCTCGTCGGAGACTTCGACGGCGACGGACGCGACTCGGTTTCGATCTGGCGGGCGAGCGAAGCCCGCGTCTATGTCATCAACGAGCTCGGGGAGAACGGGAAAGGCCTTGGAGCGGCCGAATTCAGCTACATGTTCGGAAACCCCGGCGATCAGCCGTTCGTCGGTGACTTCGACGGCGACGGCATCGACACCGTCGGTTTGTACCGACAATCGACCGGCTTCGTGTACTTCCGCAACTCGCTGACGACCGGGGCTGCTGACTTCTCGTTCTACTACGGAATCCCAGGCGACTCGATCCTCGCGGGGGATTGGGACGGTGACGGAGACGACACCGTCGCCGTGTACCGTCCGTCGACCCGCAGGCTGTATGTGAACCTCAAGAATGCTGCTGGTGTCGCCGACTGGACCGGCTACATCGGCCCGTACCCCCATGTCGTCACGGCTGGCAAGCGCTGACCATGGAACACAAGTCTTGGACAAAGCCCCTTGAGCGCGTACCCAGGGTTCTGGTTGTACCAAAAGGTCAACCAGAACCCTGGGTACGCGTGAACGCGGCGGTTCTCGCGATGATCTTGGCCCTTGTGATGGTGGTCGTTGCGGCAGGGCCTGCGGTTGCCGGGGGTGCAGCGGTCGATCCCGGCCTCGAGCAGTGCCTGCTCGGCCTCCACAACGCCGAACGCACCGCCAGGGGCCTCCATCCGCTGATCCCGGAACCCTCCCTGACCGGCTACGCGAGGGACTGGTCGTTCGAGATGTACAACAGCGGCGACTTCCGCCACTCGGACCTGTCGTTCCCTGGCAACTGGTGGGGGAGGAGCGAGAACATCTCCTACAGCTACGGCTACGGGTCCCAATGCCAAAGCCACCACGATGCCTTCATGAACTCGCCAGGCCACAAGGCCAACATTCTGCGTGCCTCGTCGGACCGCGTCGGGGTCGGAATCGTTGTCGACCCTGCCGACCACGACCTCACCTATGTGACCGTCGTGTTCGGCGACTCGGATGGCTCCTCCGGCCCCGCACCGATCCCGCCCTTCCCACCGAGTCCATGCACCGGATCCTGTGCCGGCTTCGCAGCGGTCGATGCGGGCGGCAGATGGAGCGTCTTCGACAAGGTCGGTGACAACACACCCAACACCTTCTACTTCGGGAATCCAGGCGATGTCCCGTTCATGGGGGACTGGGACGGCGACGGTGTGGCGACACCGGGCCTGTACCGCCAGTCCGACGGATTCGTCTATCTCAGGAACAGCAACACCCAAGGCAACGCAGACATCGAGTTCTACTTCGGGAACCCAGGCGATGTCCCCATTGCGGGGGACTGGGACGGCGACGGGGACGACACGGTGTCGATCTACCGACCCTCCGAGGGCCGGTTCTACATCGTCAACGAACTCGGTGTCGACGGTGGCGGATTGGGCGCGGCCGACTTCAGCTTCATGTTCGGCAATGTCGGCGACACGCCATTTGTCGGTGACTTCAACGGCAACGGAAGAGACTCGGTCGGGCTCCACCGCGCGTCGACCGGGTACTCGTACTTCCGCTACTCGCTCACAACCGGAGTCGCCGACCGTGCGTTCTTCTACGGGAATCCCGGGGACCGCATCATGGCGGGCGACTGGAACGGCAACGGGACCGACACGGTCGCCGTGTACCGACCGTCCCAGTGGCATCTGTATGTCAAGCTCCACAACACCCCCGGTGCTGCCGACTGGGATGCCTACCTCGGCCAGTTCAAGCATGTCGTGTCGATGCGATAGGCCCGACTCCGTGACGACCGACGCCAGCCGTTCAAGGATCGGAGCACTTCCGCCGATACCGTCTGTATGCGTTTCGTAGTTCCTCGCGTCACGGTTGTCGCCACCGTCCTCACCCTCGCAGCGGCCCTGCTCACAGCCACGGCACCCATGGCCCGAGCCGATGTGCCCCCACCCGATTGGATCTTCCCCGTCGTCGGACAGGACGGTGTCGATTTCGGCTACAGCGACACCTTCGGGGCTCCGCGCAGCGGAGGAAGAACCCACCACGGCGTCGACATCGGGACCTACGGCATCAAGGGAGTCCCCGTCGTCGCAGCCGCCGACGGCTATGTGCGGTATGTGAACTGGTCCTCGAGCCCTGACGACCTCAACCCGGAACGCTGCTGCACGCTTGCCCTCATGCACGAAGGCGGTTGGGAGACCTGGTACATCCATCTCAACAACGACACGCCCGGAACCGATGACGGCCTCGGTTGGGGCATCGCGGATGGGATCCTGCCGGGTGTCACCGTCGAGGCGGGTCAGCTCATCGGTTGGGACGGTGACTCCGGCAACGCGGAAGGCACCTACCCACATTTGCACTGGGAAGTCCACGCCCCCGGCGGCGTCGTCGTGAACCCCACCCCGCACGCAGATGCTGCGATGCGCATCAGCGAGCCTGGCATTCCGCACTACGACCCGCCATGTGCGGCCGAGACGACCTGCGACTCGATCGCGACCGTTGATGTGGGCAGTCGCTTCGGGCTGTGGGACACGCTCGACGACCCTCACGACGAATCCCTGTTCTACTTCGGGAACCCGGGCGATGTCCCGTTCATGGGGGATTGGGATGGCGACGGTGAAGCCACACCCGGCCTGTACCGACAATCCGACGGGTTCGTGTACCTGCGCGATACCAACACGCAAGGTGTTGCCGACCGCGAGTTCTACTTCGGGGATCCCGGTGATGTCCCTCTCATCGGTGACTTCAACGGGGACGGGAAGGACACCGTGTCGATTTGGCGTGCGAGCGAGGCGAAGGTCTACATCATCAACGAGCTCGGCGAAGACGGTGCTGGGCTCGGCGCGGCAGATTACAGCTTCATGTTCGGCGATCCGGGAGATCAGCCGTTCGTTGGCGACTTCGACGGCGACGGCATCGACACCATCGGCCTGTACCGAACCTCGTCGGGGTTCGTGTACTTCAGGAACCAGAACAGCACCGGTACCGCCGACTTCGAGTTCTTCTACGGCATTCCGGGAGACCGAATCTTTGCCGGTGACTGGGACGGTGACGGCGACGACACCGTTGCCGTGTTCCGGCCCAGCACGCGCCGGGTCTACATGAGTCTCGCAAACGAGCCGAGGATGGCCGACTGGGGGGGCTATGTCGGACTCGTCCCCCATGTCGTGGTCGCTGGCCGATGACATCGTGGCCGCTGACGGGAACCATTGCCGTGGAGGCCCGTCACCTCGAAGTAGGGTGACACCCGGACGACCAGCCGTGAGGGGAGTGGACATGACCGTGACGACCAGCCCGTGGAGGTCGATCCTTCGATCCTTCGTCGTGCTCGCCTGTCTGGCTGCGTTCATGGTGGTCGGGCTCGCGGCAGCCAATGCGAGCGACGATGTCGGGCTTGTCGACCGCGAGACGGGACTGTGGTATCTGCGGGACGCCGATACGGGTGAAACGACCTCCTTCTACTACGGCAATCCGGCGGATATCCCCTTTGTCGGCGACTGGGATTGCGACGGTATCGCAACACCTGGTCTGTACCGACAATCGGACGGCTTCGTCTACCTGCGCAACACGAACACGCAAGGCGTTGCCGATGTCTTGTTCTTCTTCGGTGATCCGAACGACATCCCGATCGCAGGGGACTTCGACGGTGACGGTTGCGACACCGTCTCGATCTACCGGTCGTCGGAGTCCCGGGTCTACATCATCAATGAGATCGGGGCCGACGGGAAAGGGCTCGGTTCGGCTGAGTTCTTCTACGACTTCGGAAATCCGGGCGATGTGCCCGTCGTCGGCGATCCCGACGGCGACGGTGTCGACACCGTGCACATGTTCCGCCCCTCAACCAACCGGCTGTACCTCAACAACGCACTCGCACACGGTTCGAACGGTGTGATCACGGTCCCGGACAGGACGGCTCCGCTCATAGGGGACTGGCCGGGTGCCGACCCCGTTGCAACATTCGGATCGAATCCTGCCGAGTTCATCGTCCCGGGCACCGGCACCTTCGAGTACGGGTCGCCGGACATGGCGCCGGTGGCCAGCGATTTCGGTGCGCTCCCCGGTGGGGATCCGCCCCCTCCTGTACCGCCTCCGTATCCCGATGTGGGCTCAGGGAAGCGGATCATCTACTCGAATTCCCAGCAGCATGTCTGGCTCATCGATGAGAACGACAAGCTCGTCGACGACTATGCCGTGTCGGGCCGCAAAGGTATCCCACTCAACGGCACATACGCCGTGTACAGCAAGTCGGTGAACGCCTGGGCACCGTATGGGGGCATCACGATGAAGCACATGGTCCGGTTCGTGAGGCCGGGGTCCTGGGGGAACCGGTGGGCATACGGCTTCCACTCCATTCCGAGGTACCCCGATGGCCGGCCGATGCAGACCGAAGAACAGATGGGGACCTTCCGATCGGGGGGATGCGTCAGGCAACCCGACCACAAGGCCGAGGCTCTCTTCGCTTGGGCCGAGATCGGGACGGTCGTCCACGCGATTCCGTGACGCTCAGTCAGTCGGCATCGGCCTGTCGCCGCGACGGCCCTGCATGGGCCTTCCTCGCCGGAGGGTACGGAGCTGACGGCCGGGATATCGCCATTCCATCGACGCGAGCAGTTCCCGGTCGGGGACCGATCGGAAGGCCCGTACCTGCGCTCTGCGCTCCCGTCGTTGCTCTCGTCGCTCACGAAAGCTCCCGTACGAACGGGCCTTTGCCCCCGGGAGCCCGCCTCGTGCGAGGAGGGCATAGGCCCACACGGCGGCCTCGGACATGAGCAGTGCCGGGCCGAGCAACACGAGGGTCGCGGGATGCAGGTATGTGGAGAGCATCTCGATCCGGTTGCGCTCGAGAAGGAAGAACTTCTCGGCGGACATGATCAGGGTGTAGTCGTGGAGGATGGGAGCCGTTGGGACATGCCAGGTCGTGGAACCGACGGATCGCAGGGCCCACGACAACTCGACATCCTCGTGGTACAGGAACCCACCCTCGTACCAGCCGCCGATTCTGTCGAGGGCTTCCGTCCGGACGACGAATGCCGTTCCTTGGATACCCGGCGTCTCGGAAGGTGTGCGAGCGGCTGATGTGAGTGGATGCCCGAGGTGCCGGTTGAACCCGAAGCCGGTCTTGTGGATGGAGAGCCCTTCGGCGTTGAGTTGAGCTGCTCCCGCAAGGCCTACGGTTGGTGAGCATCCTCCAATGCCCGGATCTGCGTCGAGGGCCGCAATGCACGGGCTGAGCCAGTCTCCTGTCGCCACACAATCGGCGTTCATGACAGCGAGGTATGGCGTGTCGATGTGAGTGCGGGCAAGGTTGGCACCATACGCGTAGCCGCCGTTGCGCTCGGCGGACACGACGGAGATCGCAGGCAATGCTGCGGCGAGGTGGCGGCCGATGCCGAGGGTGTCGTCATCAGATGCGTTGTCGACGATGACGATCGGGGCATCGGAGACCGAGCGAAGGGACTCGATGCACGCCTCGAGAACGGCGCCGTCGTTGTAGGCGACAACGGCGATGGTGACCGGCTTCGTCACGCGGTGCGATCGGCCACGAGGGTGATGAACAAGGCTGCCGACAGGAGCTGGAGGCCGAATACCGCCCCGGTCGCTGTCAGAACGAGTGAGCGGGTGGCCGTGAACTCGGGACCGCCCGAGATGATCCAACCGGCGATCGTGATGGCGAGCCAGATCCCGCACACCGCTGTGATGGCAAGGCCTACGAGAGCGGCTCCGGTGCGAACCGTCGATGAGGTGATCTTGTCAAGCACGGGGGTAACAGCGAATCCGAGGTGGCGACGGTACACCGCTCCGGCGATGCCGAAGGTGAGAAGCTGGAAACCGGCAAGGATGCCGAGGGACGACACAATGAAGGTGTGGATCGACAGCCCGAGGTAGCCGGTGATGATCGGCCCACCGGCAAGGGCGATCGCGGCGACAATCGACACGACGGTGAGGATGAGCCCGGGGAGGCCGAACAGGAGAAGGGGGCGGTAGACGAGGAGCAGTCGAAGGATTCGGCCGAGGATCCGTGCTCCGTCCCTGAACGGGTTGAGCTTTTTGTCGCCGATCCGGGGATGGTATGAGATCGGCATGGTCGCGACACGGAGTCCGCGTTCTTTGACCTTGATGCCGATTTCGACCTCGATGTCGAATCCGGACGCTTCGGTGGCGAGCTCCTCGAAGACATCCGATCGGAATCCGTAGAGGCCCGAGAGGTGGTCACCCGGTCCGAGGCCGTGGAGTGTCTTGAGGATCCGACCCATGGCCATGTTCCCGATACGGTTCACGCGCGGTGTGTTCGACTCATCGATGACCCGGTCGGCACGCACATAGTCGTGATCTTCGAGGAGCTTCGCCATCTCGGCAACCGCATCGGCGGGGTAGGTGGCGTCAGCGTCCATGCAGATGATGAACTCCCCCGTCGCGGCGGCGAATCCCGACCTGAGGGCGGCTCCCTTCCCCTTGTTGCGTCCATGGCGAACGACGATGCAGTTGAGCGCTTCGGCGGTCTCTGCCGTGCCGTCGCTGCTGCCGTCGTCAACAACGATGATCTCGCACTCACCGACATTGCGACGGAGGTCCGCGATCACGGAAGGAAGGGCTTCCCGCTCGTTCAGTGCGGGGAGAACGACGGAGACGGTCGGCGCTTCCGAGATCGGGTTCAGGGGCGGTTTCGCTGCCGTCGGTTGATCCACGACGACAGGTTAGCCGCCGGCCCTATCCGTCCCAGTTGCCGGAGACGGGGTTCATCCATGAGCTTCCGAGCGTGAAGATGATGTTTGCCGAGGACTGTGTGAAGGTGTCCCTGAGGTAGAACTTCCGTTGTGACGGGCGGAAGACGCCGAGCGTGTCATCCCCGTCGTTGTCCCAGTCTCCGCTGATCACCTTGTCTCCCGATGCCGCCCCCGAATAGACGAACACGACCGAGGTGGTGCCTGTTTGGAGCGAATCGGTGAGGTACACCGTCTTGTTCGACGGCCGGAACACGCCGATCGTGTCGATGCCGTCTCCATTCCAGTCCCCGACGAGGGGGCGGTCCCCGACAATCCCGTACGCTATCGTGATGTCGGCGATGCCCTGCGTGTTGGAGTTCCGCAGATAGAAGCGGGCCTCCGACGGCCGGTAGATCCCGATCGTGTCGTCCCCGTCGCCGTCCCAGTCACCGGCGATCGGGATGTCACCTGGGATCCCGTAATAGATCGCGATGTCGGCGATGCCCTGCGTGTTGGAGTTCCGCAGGAACAAGAACCCCTCGCTGCGCCGGTACAGACCGACGGTGTCGTCGCCGTCCCCGTCCCAGTCACCGGCGAAGGGCTCGTCATTCGGGTTCCCGTAGTAGAACGATTCGGTGGTGCCATCGACATCACGCAGCGTCCAGATCCCGGTCCGGGGATCCTGGAGACCGACCGATGTTCCCTCCGACGGGTGTCCACCACCGGATGACCCGACGCCCGAGTCGTCGATATCGAAATACCAGCTCCGCAGATCGAACGCTTGCTGGACCGTACTGACATGGACTTCCTTCGATACGCTGCCTCCACTGGGCCGGTCTGCGACGAACCGGATGGTCTTGGCGCTCCCTGACACATTCCGGTCGATGACCGTCGCACTGGTCAGCGTGTTGCCCGTCCCCGGCCAGATGGCATCGACCACAGCAGAGGCGTTGACCTCCTTGCTCCACGACCGATGCGGGTTCGGCGGCTCGAGCGACCACGGATCGGGAACCGACACCAGATATGGGTAGTTGCCGCCCCACTTCTCGACCGACCATTCCGAGGCGCCGCCGTTGGATGACGAGTAGTACGCCTTCACGATGCCGCCGGCCGCGGCGGGGTGGGTCACGATGAAACCGGTGGTGTCGTTCGCTGCTGCCTCCCACGCGGGTCCGTCCGGCGCATCGCGTCGCCAGCCTGCATACACCTGATAGAACGAGCTGTTCGTCACATCGCAGAAGCACCCCTGCGTGGTGTGGTTGGTTGCGTACGCGACGGCGCTTCCATAGGACCGTGCCGCGACGGCCTGCGTGCGGAGCACTTCCGTCGGCCACGCATACGGCACCTCTGCGATCCCTCTCGTGTACTCATCCGGGGTCGTGACCACCACCAGGTCGAAGCCCCCATAACCCGGGTCGTGACTTGCGTTGTCGACGACGAGGAACTCGCTTCCGTAGCCGTAGGTGCACTGCGTCGGTCGTCGACAGTTCGTGCCCGAGATGAGGTTGGTCGGCTCACCGCCCGGCGCGCTCAGTTGTGCCGCGAAGTCGCAGCTCCCGTTTCCCCACTCGGTTGGGTTGCTTCCGGTGATGACCACGGTGCAACCTCCGAGGGCTCCGGCGCCTGGGGTTGTGTCGGTGATCGTTGCCGTGTCTCCCGACATCAGTGTCACCGCGGGTTCCGCAGCACCGTCGGGGTCGCGGACGAGGGTGATGCCGACCTTCGGTGAGCCGGGACCGTCCGACACCGTCAGGGTGGTTGCGGAGATGTCGGATGCCACATTGGTGTAGATGGCATCAACCGCAGCGACCCCGCCCTGGCCGAGGAACCCGATCGTTGCACCGGTGAAGTACGAGGTGAGGATCTGATCGTACGACTGACCGTCGTCCGCCCGGGCAAAGGCTCCGTACTGGCTCATGCCGACGCCGTGCCCCCAACCAGCGCCGTTGAAAGTGATCGTCCCCGGATCGTCGGCCGCGGCGATCGACGGAAGGGACACGACCAGCACCAGTGCGATGATCGTTGCGGTTCTGCGAATCACGGTGCGTCTCCCATGGATACCCAGAGCGGCCCATTCCCTGATGCCAAACTACTTCCGGTTCCGATTAATCCGATGCAATCATCGGGATGCGCCTCTGGTTCCGATATCGACCTGAAACGGTGGTTGCTGAACCGTTACGGCGGTGGCGTGGGGATTCCGGATCGTCCATCGTCGACTCCGTCCGTGTCGGCGTCGCGGGGTGGCTCTGCGGTCGGGCGCCCGACGGAGTGGTAGGTGAGGCCCGCCGCTGCGACGACGGCCGGTTCGAAGAGGTTCCGCAGATCGATGATCGTCGGTGTGGCGAGCCGGGCGCGCACGGTTCCGAGGTCGAGCTGTGCGAACTCGGGCCACTCCGTGAGGATGATCCCGGCGGCCGCGCCAGAAAGTGCCTCGTAGGGCCCGGCTGCGAACGACACCCCTTCAAGCACCCGCCGTGCGTTCACCATCCCCTCGGGATCGTACGCCGTCACACGGAAGCCGCGCGAGACGAGACCCGCGACGATCTCGATTGCCGGGCTCTCACGAAGGTCGTCGGTTCCGGCCTTGAAGGCCAGTCCGAGGACACCAACATCGGCACCGGAGGGAACGATCCCGGCAATACGATCAACCATCGCGCGGCGGCGGACCCGGTTGGTGTCGATCGCCGCAGCGACAATCCGCGAGGGGGCCTTGACCTCGGTGCTGGTGTGAAGCAGTGCCTGGGTGTCCTTCGGGAAACACGATCCCCCGTAGCCGGGTCCGGGCTTGAGAAACGAGGCCGAGATCCGGGCGTCGAGGCCCATCGCAAGCGATACATCGTCAACGGATGCCCCGGTCCGATCCGCAATGTCGGCCATCTCGTTGATGAAGCCGAGCTTGACGGCGAGAAACGCGTTCGATGCGTACTTGATGAGTTCGGCCGTCTCCGGGTCCGTGAAGACGAACGGTGCACCCGCGTCGATGAGCGATCGGTACACCTCCTCCATCACCGAACGGGCCTCGGGGGTCCGCGTACCCACCACCACGCGGTCGGGTCGCATGAAATCCGATACGGCGTTGCCCTCCTTCAGGAACTCGGGGTTCGACACGACAACGGGGGCAGCGGCGCCACAGCGTTCAGCGAAGCGGTCTGCGACCAGCGCAGTCGTTCCGACCGGAACCGTCGACTTGAGGACCACGGTCACATTCGGTGACATGGCCGGACCAAGGGTGTCGACGACATCCATCACTGCGGTCAGGTCGGCCTCGCCAGTTCCCGACACGGGAGTGCCGACGGCGATGAAGACAACCTCGACATCGCCGAGGGATGCTTCGTACGAAGTCGTGAATCCGAGCCGGGATTCCGCGACGGATCGTTGGACGATCTCGGCGAGGTCAGGTTCGAAGATCGGAAGCTCTCCACGGTTGAGCAGCTCGATCTTGTCGGTGTCGCTGTCGATGCAGACGACCGAATGCCCGAACTCTGCGAGGCATGCCCCCGTCACGAGGCCGACATAGCCAGCACCGACCACGGCGATCTTCACGATGGTCTCTTTCCCTCGCGGACCGTCGACGACGGACGCTCAGGCATCCACCGTCCAGGTGCCGCGGGATCGGATCAGCGTGGCGAGGTCACCGGCGCCCTTGGAATCCTGGGCGGCAGCGATCTGCTGTTCGAGCACCTTGCCGTAGCTCGGAACCTTGACATTGCGGAACACACCGAGTGGGGTAGGACCGTAGGGCCCGTGCGAGATCCGTGACAGAGCGAACGCTGCCGAAGGATTCGGATCATCGGCGTGATGAACATGGATGTTCTCAAGACCGACCTCTGCGACCTCGACGACCCGTGCACCCTCCTTGTCGACCACGACGCCGTATTCGTTGTTGAACCCGAACACGATGGGCTTGCCGTCCTCGATCCAGATCCGGTTCCCGTCGCGGGTGTCCTTGTCGGTGAGGTCGATGAACGCCTTGTCGTTGAACACATTGCAGTTCTGGTAGATCTCGAGCAGACCGGTCCCTTCGTGCTGGTGCATGGCTTCGAGCATCGCGATCGTGTGGTTCCGCTCCATGTCGAGCGTCCGAGCCACGAACGACGCCTCGGCCCCAAGCGCAAGGCTCACCGGGTTGAACGGTCGGTCGATCGATCCCGCAGGGGAGGTCTTCGTTCTCTTGCCGACCTCGGAGGTCGGCGAGTACTGGCCCTTCGTCAGACCGTAGATCTGGTTGTTGAACAGCAGGATGTTCAGGTTGACATTCCGCCGAAGTGCGTGGATCAGATGGTTGCCACCGATCGACAGCCCGTCCCCGTCTCCGGTGATGACCCACACCGTCAGGTCCGGGTTCGCCGTGGCGATACCCGTCGCGACCGCGGGGGCGCGTCCATGGACCGTGTGCATGCCGTAGGTGTTCATGTAGTAGGGGAAACGGCTCGAACAGCCGATGCCGGACACGAACACATGCTTGTCGCGGTCGATATCGAGCGACGCGAGGTAGGTCTGGACCGACGCGAGGATCGTGTAGTCACCACACCCTGGACACCACCGAACCTCCTGATCGGTTTGGAAATCGGAACGCTGGTAGCGGGCCGTGTCGGTCATATCGCATCCTCCCCATCGAGGAGTCGGTTGATCTCGGTCTGGATCTCCCTTGCACGCATCGGCTGACCCTGGATCCGGTTGAACGAGATCGTCGGAACAAGGAACTCGGCTCGGATCAGGCGCGACAGCTGACCGGTGTTGATCTCGGGGATGAGGACGCGGTCGTAGCGTGCGAGGACCTCGCCGAGGTTCTTCGGCATCGGGTTCATGTGCCGCAAGTGGGCGTGCGCAACCGGCCTTCCTGCCCTGTTGACACGGTTGACGGCCGTGCGGATCGCACCGTAGGTGGAGCCCCAGCCAAGCACGAGCAGGTCGGTGCCTTCTCCGTGGACTGTGACATCGGGGATGTCGTCCGCGATCCTTGCGATCTTCTCCCGGCGTGTCAGAACCATCGCCTCGTGGTTGTCCGGGTCGTAGGAGACATTGCCGGTCATGGCGTCCTTCTCGAGGCCGCCAACCCTGTGCTCCATCCCCGGTTGACCCGGGATCGCCCACGGTCGGGCCATCGTGTCGGGATCCCTCAGATACGGGAGGAACGGCCCATCGTCGGGATCGTGCGCCGCGAACGGCACGGAGATGTCAGGGAGGGCATCGAGGTCCGGCAGCCGCCACGGTTCGGACGAGGTCGCGATGTAGCCGTCGGTGAGCAGGATGACCGGGGTCATGTATTTGAGGGCGATCCGGGCGGCTTCGAACGCCGCATCGAAGGCATCCGATGGCGCCGATGTCGACACGATCGGCAGCGGAGCTTCACCGTGGCGGCCGTACATGGCGAACAGGAGGTCGGACTGCTCGACCTTCGTCGGGAGACCGGTCGACGGTCCGCCGCGCTGGATGTCGACAACGATCAACGGGAGCTCGATCATCAAAGCGAGGCTCAGAATCTCGGACTTCAACGCGAGTCCGGGGCCAGAGGTGGTGGTCACGGCGAGGCGTCCCGCGAAGGATGCCCCGAGCGCGGTCCCGATACCAGCAATCTCGTCCTCGGCCTGGAACGACTTGACTCCGAAGTTCTTGTGGCGTGCGAGCTCCTCGAGGATCGTCGTTGCGGGGGTGATGGGGTAGGAGCCGATGTACAGGGGGAGGTTCGCCTGACGGGCAGCGGCGAGGAGCCCCCACGCCGTTGCCGTGTTGCCGACGATGTTCGTGTACTCACCGGGGGGCAGCTCCGCGGGTTTGATCTCGAAGGTGCGCTGGAACGACTCGGTCGTGATCCCGAAGTTGTATCCGGCCTGGAGCGCCATCGTGTTGGCCCTCCCGACCGTGTTGTCAGGACCGAACTTGTTCGTGATCCAGTCCTTGACCGGCTTGAGCGGCCGCTGGTAGATCCACGACATGAGCCCGAGGGCGAAGAAGTTCTTGGACCGCAGCGTTGCACGCCCCTTGACCCCTGAGTCCTTCACTGCCTCCTTGGTGAGCTCTTCCATCGGTGCCGTCACGACCTGATACGCGTCGAGGCTCCCGTCCTCGAGGGGGTTCGTCTCGTATCCGGCCTTGGCGAGGTTCCGGTCCTCGAAGGCGTCCGAGTTGATGATCAGCAGGCCCCCGGTGACGAGGTCGGGGAGGTGGGCCTTCAGGGCGGCGGGGTTCATCGCGACGAGGCAGTCCGGCGTGTCGCCCGGGGTGAGGATGTCCCAGTCGGCGATGTGGACCTGGAAGGAGGACACACCGGCGATGGTTCCGGCAGGGGCCCTGATCTCGGCGGGAAAGTTGGGAAGGGTCGCGAGGTCGTTGCCGAAGAGGGCCGAGCTCGCCGTGAACTGGGTCCCCGCCAGCTGCATGCCGTCGCCGGAGTCCCCGGCGAATCGGATGACGACATCGTCGATGCGTTCAGGCGCGGGACGGTCTTGGGTCAGCGTCTCATCGGACACAGTGGGACTCTCCTGATCGGGAAGGATTGCATCGCGTTCTTGGTGTTGGGTTCAACATGGGATGTGCACGCCTTCCTGGCGCATCCGGCACTCCACTACGCGCGTGTTCCAAGCTTATTGCGATGGTGCGTCATCGTGACGCTTTAGGTGATCTGTCCGTACCAGTGCGGTGGTTGGCCCGAACGAAGCACACCGGCTCGCTCCAGCCGGGACGCGACGCCAAGAATGATGTGTTCGCACCACATCGGTGCAACGAGCTGAACAGCGTGGGGGAGTGCTTCGGCGGTAGCGATCGGTGCGCTCAACGCCGGCACCCCGATTCGGTTGATCGGCGAGGTGAAGCTCGACAGGATCTCGCGGTGGAAGTAGGTATCACCGTCGATCGTCATCTCGTCGTGTCCGATCAGTTTGTGGTTGCCGCCGACGACGGGCCCGACGAGCACATCGACACCGGTGCCGTGCATGCGGAGGATGTGATTGCGGGCCGCAGCAGCCCAACGGGCGGCGTCGAGGAGGTCGCCCGTTGTCGCGTCGCGGCACCGGTCAAGGCGAAGCTTGAGGTCTTCGCCGTAGCGCTCGCGGTGGCGACTGAACCGTTCTTCATGGACGGCGAGGATCTCGGGGCCGGCGGCAAGGGCGAGTCGTTCCGGCGGCACCAGTGCGGGTTCGTCAACGAACTCGATCGTGCAGCCGGCCCCGCGTGCGGCGTCGATGAAACCGTTGATCGCCTTGGCGGTCGCCTCCGACATGGGGGCAACATCCGACCATTGTCGGACCACGCCGATGGTCGGATGCTCAGGCGATGTGGGTCGCTCAACGGGCTCCGGGACCGACCACCCATCGGAAGGATCGTCCCCGGCGATGGCGAGATAGCACGCGGTGAGGTCCCGAACGGTGCGAGCGATGGGGCCGACGGTGTCGAGGGACGGGGCGAGCGGGAACACGCCCGCCAGCGGCACTCGCCCGTGGGTCACCTTGAGGCCGAACACGCCACACAGTGCTGCGGGAACACGAACGGAGCCTCCAGTGTCGGTGCCGATGCCGACCGGGGTGATCCCCGACGCTACCGCAGCTGCGGAACCGCCGGATGAGCCACCCGGTGAGAGCGCAGTGTCCCACGGGTTCCGAACCGGCCCGAACCAGGGGTTCTCCGATGTGAACCCGTACGCGAACTCGTGGAGTCCGGTCCGTCCAACAATCACCGCCCCCGCGTTGCCGAGTCGCCGCACGACGGTCGCCGATTCGGTTTCGAGCTCGGCAGGGAAGCTCGCTCCCTTCGTGTTGGGAAGGCCCGCCTGATTGATGATGTCCTTCAACGCGATCGGCACACCGGCGAGTGGGCCGGGATCACGCCCGTCCGCAACGAGCCGATCGATGCCCTCTGCCCGCGTCCTCGCGCCGGCACGGTCGATCAGTGTGAAAGCATTCAGCGTGTCGTGCGAGGCGATTGCAGCGTCGAGGGCGCGTTCAATGACATCGGTTGCGCGAAGCCGTCCCGTGCGGACCTGCTCGGCGATCGACACGGCGTCGATCATCGCCATGTGATGTCCTGGCTCGACGGGAAGACCGAGACCCACATGCGCGATGGTGGCAGCACCAAGGGTTCCCCGGCTCCGTCGAGGAGGGTGAATGGGGCTCCGACCGAGTCCTTCGACCATGTCCCCTCCAGCACCCGGCCGTTGATGAACACGAGCGCCTCACCCTGCCCAATGATGTCGATCGCCGGAACCGGCGAACCGGTCTCGGGCGGGGTTGGCTCCACCGTGTAGCGTTTTCCGATGATCGCAACGAGTGTCGGGACCGACACGACCCCGGTTCGTGACCCGTCCGCCGTGATCCAGCGGTGCGGTTGTTCGGCGTTGAATCGGAAATACTCGTTTCGTCCCCATTTCCACACGACTGGCGGCTGGCCGGACCAGTCGAAGGTGATCTCGGACGCCATCTGAGTGGCCGTGCGGGGCTCGCCGAAGGCGAACAGGTTGCCTGGGTTCGTGTTGTCCCAAAACCTGGCGTCGGCGTACTTGCGGATCTCGAGGGTGCTCGTGTACAGGTTGTGCGGAGCCTTTCGGTGGCTCTCACGCCAGGTGGTCGTACCGTTGTTGTAGACCATGTGAAGACCGGCATCCGCGAACAGATCCTGTACATAGGGCTGCGCGCCCGAGATCTGGAACGGGGCGTCGAGTGGCTTGATCACACCGATATCGGTCGGGCGACCCGACCGGACGGGCCCGACATAGTCGAGGTCTGTCTGGTGGAACAGCGTGATGAACCTCGTATAGCCACCCTCAACGAGGATCTCGAAGACGGCGTCGGCATCTTGGAGCCCGGATTGGGGTCGAGCACTCGGGTGGTTGTCGATCTTGACGGCGACCACCCTGCGGTTGGTCAGGGTGGGGTCCGCTGCCAAGCCGTTGATGCTGTCGGCGACGACGAACGGCACCGTCGTCGTGGTGGTCGTCGTCGTTGCGGTGGTGGTCGTCGTGGCAGGAGCGACGGTCGTCGTGGTGGTCGCGGGCGCGAGCGTTGTGGTCGTGGCGGGAGCCAGCGCATCCGAAGCCGTGGACGAACCGGCCGTACACCCGGCCGCAATCGTTGCCAGCCACAGCATCATGACCAGCCACATCGCGGCCACGGCTGTGGTCAGGGATGACTGGGAGGCCCTCGGCGCGGACATGGTGGGACGATACCGGCTGAGGCGGTCCGAGGCTCTACTCCCAGGTGATCGACCGATCGTGGGGGAAGAAGGCGATCCACAGCCGCGACGGTGGCAGGACGATCTCGTTGCCGTCGTCGGTGGTGAGGTGGAGTGGTTCGTCGTAGCTGTCGCGCTGCCAGGTCCCCTCGATGACGGTTCCGTTCATGAACACATGAGCTGCGCCCGAGCCCTTCGTGTCGGTCGTAGGAACGGATGAGCCGTTGCCATCCGGTGGCGACGACCAATGCTTGTGACCGGTGATCGACACGATGACCGGCACGCTCACCTGACCCTCGTTGCCCTCGCGATCCACCCACATGTGGGGATCGTCACCGTTGAATCGCTCGTAGGCCTCACCGTTCCACTTCCACACGACATCGGGGTGATCGCTCCAATGGAAGGCAACCGTGGTCGCCGGTTCGGTTCCGACCGTCGGTTCCCCGAAGGTGAACACATTCCCCGGGTTGTCGTCCGGCCACCCGCTGTCGTCGGCGAGGCCTCGCAGCAGGATCGAGCTCGCGTAGAGGTTGTGTGGCGCGGCGCGGTGGTTCTCACGCCATGTGGCGACGCCGCGGTCCCACGCCATGCGAAGTCCGGCCGCTTGAAAGATGTCCTGGACCCACCATTGCGCACCCGAGACCTGGAAGGGGGCATCGAGGGGACGGACCACGCCGACATCGGTCGGGCGACCCGACCGGACCGGGCCGACATAGTCGAGATCGCTTTGGTGGAACACGGCCGCGAATCGGGTGATGCCTCCCTCGACGAGCATCTCGTAGACAAGATCTGCTTCCATGAGGCCCGACTGGGGGCGTGCCTTGGAGCTGTTGTCGATCTTGATCACGACGGCTCGCCGGTTGATCGCTTCCGGCGACGCTTCGAGGCCATTGACCGAGTCGGCCACAACAACCGGTGGCTCGGTCGTGGTGGTGGTTGTCGGCTCCGTTGTGGTGGTCGGCGGGTCGGTCGTTGTAATCGCAAGTGTCGTCAGCGGTGCAGGGATGGTCGTGTCCGTCGCGACGCTTGCAGTCGAGGAACTACACGCGCTTGCGAGGCTGGCTGCAGCAACGATGAGGGCGAAGAGGCGTACCGCTCTGACCATGTTCGGAAGCCTACGACGCCGCCACGCTATGGGAGGGATTCACCGGAGCGTTCCCACCCGCGAAGTTGGCCAGTAGCGCGCGACGGCGCGCCACGGGATGTCGTCGACGGCCACCGGCCCGATCGTTCGACCGTCCGAGCTCGAAGCGACCCGGTTGTCCCCGAGCACGAAGACATGATCGTCGGGGACTCGCCACGGGCCCCCCGGGGGTGCTGCGCCATGGGCCCACCGATCCGCGAGAAGGGCGCCGTTGATGACAACTCGCCCGGCGTCTATTGCGATCGTCTCGCCGCCAAGGCCGATCACTCGCTTGACGAGCTGCCTCCCACCCGAGCGGGGGTCCGGGAACACGACAATATCGCCTCGCTCGACAGGGCCCGTCCTGCGACGAGCGACGATCCAGTCACCGGACTCGATCGCGGGCGCCATCGACGACTCCTTCACCTCGAACCGGCGGACGACGCCACGCAGCGCCGCGGCCGTCACAATGACCGCGCCGACGCCTCCTGCAACTATCCCGCGCTTTCGCATCAGCCCTCTTCGGACGCCACGATACCGGCCAATCGTCGTCGTTGTGGGTTGCGGCCGCCGGTAGGGTTCGAGGTGCACCCACACCGGAGGTACCTGTGCAACTCATCGAGCGAATGTTCCGTCCTCGCCACGAGGCGTACGCCCACTGTGACCTGTTCTGCGGTGTCTACGACCCCGCTCAGGCAATGATCGAGGCAACATCGTGCCTGAAGGCTGCCGAGAAGTACCACGCTTCCGACGACGAGGTGTTCCGGGCACGATGCATCGCCATCAAAGAGGAGCGAGCCGAATTGGTGAAGCATCACCTGATGGTGCTGTGGGCCGATTTCTTCAAGCCCCACCATGTCGATCAGTTCCCGAGACTCCATGACTTGTTCTGGCGAGCGATCAAGTCGGCAGGCGATGCCAAGAAATCCATGGATGTCAGCGCCAGCCAGGCGATGATCGATCTGATCGGCGAGATCTCCGACATGTTCTGGCAGACGGAGGAATCGAAGGCGACCGGGGTCTACCCACCGTCGTAACTCGCTCGAAAGCGATGTCAGGTGCGAGACGCCGCCTGGCGGGCGCGCCGCGCGGCGCGGTGCCACAGCGCATCGTGGAGGAATGCCCCGACGAGGACGACCACGACACCGAACACGGCAATGCCGAGGACACCGCTGGCAAGTGCCGCTAGCAGAGGCTGATCACCGAGGCGGGACATCACAAGCCACGACACGCCGAACGCGGCGAAACCAGCGGGTACGGCGAGGGGGAGGGCGCGCCCTGCCGAACGGAGGACGGTCATGAGGCCCGCTCTCGTATCTGGCGGCCGGTACCAGATCGCGAGCAATGCGAGCGTGTACGCGGCGAGCATGGTCGCCGAGGCAAGCGCCACGCCTTCGATTCCGAATGCGCCCTGCATCGCGAAGTACGCCGGGATCGCGACCAGCGTCATCCCTGAGCCGACGATGACCGGGGTCCACATCTGACGCCTCGCGTAGAAGGCCCGTGTCACGATCTGGAGGACTCCCCAGACGGGGATCGCGAAGGCGTACATCACGAGCGCCGACGCCGCAGACGCTGTCGACGGTGGCGTGAACTCGCCTCGCTCGAACAGGATGCGCATGATGGGCAGCGACAGGGCGATGGCGACGGCGGCTGCACCGATTGAGAGCACCGTCACATACCTCAGGGCACGGTTCACGGTTGCATACAGCCGTGAGCGCTTGCCTTCTGCGAAGAGCCGGGCCAAGGTCGGGTAGGCGGCCACGGCGGCGGCCTGGGCGATCACGCCGACCGGAACGAACATCGTCCGCCTCGCGTATTGCAGTTCGGTGGCGGCACCATCGCCGACTCGGGCTCCGAACACCGACATGAAGGTCTCGTCGAGCGCCACGATTGACTGACCCAACATCAGGGGGAACGCGATCGCGGCGTAGGTGACGACGGCCGGATGCTTCCAGGTGGCGCTCATCTCGATGCGCATCCCGACGCGTTGCGCCCCCCACACCTGGAGCAGGAGATTGCCGACGAACGCGCCGACGAGGGCGCCCCAGATGAAGCCCGCAGGCTCGGCCCTTCCTGTGATGGCGGCAAATGCGATCCCACCACTGATGATGCCAGCGTTGTAGATGATCGGGGCAAGTGTCGGAATCGTGAACGACCCCTTCGTGTACTGCACCGCCGCGAACATGGCACCAACGACGAAGGCGAATTGGGCGGGGAGGACGATGCGGGTCAGGTGAATCGTGCTGTCAATCTGCTGCGGCGTGAAGGACGGGTAGAGGGCTTCGATGATCGCCGGGGCAGCGGCCCAGGCGATGATGATCAGGGTGGTGATCCCGACGGCGAGCCACCGAAGGATCGCCGTGAACGCGAACCATCCTCCCGCTTCGTCGTCGTCGGCGATGTAACGGGCAAAGATCGGGATGAAGGTGATCGTGAGGAACCCGCCAGCGAGCAGGTAGTTCGCGAAGTCGGGAATCCGGAAGGCGGCCACATACTCGTCGGTGACCCCGGTGGCGCCGAGCATGGAGGCGAACACGATGTCTCTGATGATGCCGAGCACCCTCGACACCAGGATGCCGATTCCGACGACCACCGCCGCCGCACCGACCTCACCGCGTTTGAGCCGCTGAAAGAACCTGCGCACGACGGCACGGTACCGCCCGATTGGTCAAGTGCGGGGTCAGGAGCGGCGGGGCCTAGGCGAGATCTCGTCTGCGCAGCAACATGGCCGTGACCGTGACCCCGATGGCGAGATAGATCCCCAAGGTGACAATCGACCCGCCTGCGCTCATGGTGAGGGTCCCGACGGCGTCACCGATGACGGGTTGTGTCTCTTTCGCGATGCCGCCGACCGCCGCGAGGCCGACTCGCCAGGGAGACAGCGGGGAGAGTCCGGACAAGGCGATCACGATCCCGTTTTCGAAGACCAAGAGGTAGGCGAGGCCGATGATGACGGCCCGGTCGGTCATGAAACCGATGGGAACAACAACCGCGACATAAGCGATCGTGGCAATCGCCATACCCACGAGAAGACCGACCAGCAGGGTGGTGTCCACCCGATGCCGGACCGCGAAGATCGCCCAGGCCCCGACGACCCCGATCGTGTTGATCGTCATTGCGGCGCATGCGGCGGCTGCGATCTTGGTGGCTCCGACGGCCGGGCGGGGGATCGGCCGCAAAACGATGAAGCTCAGGGTCTGGTCGCGTCGCTCGCTGCCGAGGGCACCCGAGGCGATCACGATCGAAATGATCGGAAGGAGGAGCGCGAAGAAGCTTCCTGTTGATGTCTCGAGCAGCGCTTCGAAGGCCGCTTCCCCGGTGCGGTCCTCGGTCACCAACATGAACAGCACCGCAGGGAACAGGCTCAGGACTCCGAACAGGACGGTGCGTCGCAAGGGCAGCGCCGACCGGTAGGTCGCACCGAACAGCGCGAGGATCGGGATCATCGGCGATCCACCAGGTAGCGGAACACCGATTCGAGCGATTCGTCCTGCGGCAGGAAGGACTCGATCGAAGCGTCGCACGCGACAGCGAGACGCGGCGTCATGCGGCCGAGGCCGACGACATCTCCGGTCTCGACGGTCAGGTGCCCCTGTCCGGCTTCGACGCTGAACACGGTCCCCGTCGCGAACAGCCTCGAACCGAGCTCGTGGGGGTGGTCGGTGCCGATCTGGACGATGTACGGGATGTTGCGCATCGCGGCGCGAATCGCCTCGACTGATCCGGCTGCGGCGAGTCGACCGTCGACAATGGCGACGACGCGTGTCGATACCCGTTCGACCTCTTCGAGGACATGACTGGACACGATCACGGTTCGGCCCTGCGCGCCGAGCTCCTGGAACACCGAGATGAGGTGGGCACGCTGGATGGGATCGGTTCCGTTGAGCGGCTCATCCATGATCAGGATCGTCGGATCGGTGACAAGGGCGGCAGCGACCTTGATGCGTTGGCGCATGCCCTTCGAGTAGCCACCGACCACCCGGCGCGATGGTTCCTCCATACCGACCGTTGCGATGGCACGATCCACGCGGTCCGTGTCGTTGAAACCGGCAAGCCGAGCCGCGTAGCGGACGAACTGTTTGCCGGTCATGTCCTCGTACACGGCGTCCTCGTCCGGTACCAGCGCAACGCTGCGATACACCCCGTGGGATCGCCGCGGATCCATTCCGAGCACCCTGACGGTGCCGTTCGAGACATCCGTGAGGCCGGAGATCATGCGCAACAGCGTGGTCTTGCCAGCGCCGTTGGGTCCGAGCAGGCCGGTGACCCCCGGGCCGAACGAACAGGAGAGGTTTGAAACGGCGACCTTCTGCCCGAACCACTTCGAGGTGTTCGCGACCTCGATCGTCGGTTCAGAAACGAACGCAGGATCGAGAGTCACATGAGCCTCTGATATCGGCGAAGGACAAGCCAGACGAAGACTGCGGCGAGCGCAACGATCGATGCGAGCCCGATGAGTGGGTCGATGCCGGTGTAGGTGAGGAGGGAATCGGGATCCGATTCCCCGAAGATCCACAGGTTCACGGCATTGGCCGTATCAAAAGGGGCCACGAGGGCGAACCAGCGGTTGCCGGCGAAATCGGCTCCGCGGACGAGGCCCTCCGCGATGCCTGACAACATGAGCATGCTCGCGATGAAGGTCGCGGACGCGACTGCCTTGCGCTTCGCGAGTCCCGCAACGAAGAAGGCCGGCGGCACGAAGGTCAACGCATACACGGCCCCAACGGCGAGACTCCGGGGGAGCTTCGGAGCGGCGTCGACGAGCCCGGCAAGGATGCCATCGGTGTCGGTGCCTGCTTCGCCGATGTAGAGCACGAGCTGCGGGAACAGCAGGAAGAACCCGACGACAATCAGGATGCTCGCGAACTTCGCGATGACGTAGTCGCTGGAAGTCAACGGTCTCGACGACAGCATGGAAAGGACGCCGTCCTTGCGGTCCGGGATCAGAAGTTCGGGTCCTGCGAGGCCCGAGAACAGCAACGCGATGGTGCCGCCGATGACATAGAAGGACCCGTAGTTGGTTGCAAGGTCGAACTCATCGCTTGCGCCGGCGGGGAAGAAGAAGACGATGCCGACGGCGACGATCGCGGGCACGACCGCGATGATGATGAGCATCCAGGGCACGATCTTTCGGCGCGCCTTGCGCCGCAGGCCGAGCACACGCCGAACGCCGTCGCCGACGATCGTGCTCCGAGCTCCCCCCCGCCCGCGCCGTTCACCATCGTACGGCTCGTACCCAAGGTCGTAGACCGCCCCTCCCGCGCCGGTCATGATCCCTCCCCGCCCCGACCGACCCGGTGAACGCGTACCCAGGGTTCGCGTTCAACTAAAAGGTCGCTGGTGGCCCACAGTATCGAGGCTTCTGTGGGCCAGAATGTACATTTCCGTTGAACGCGAACCCTGGGTACGCGTTGACAGGTGCGGTGCACCTTCGTCATGGTCGTTCTCCATGCCGGATGAACAGGTCTTCGAGGGATGAACCTGCGCCATCGAGGCGCCGCAGGGCGGCATCGTGACTCGCTGCGGTGTCCCTGATGAGTCGATGGACATCACCGCCTTGGAACCGAACGACGAGCCGTCTCCCATCCACGGTGACCGAAGCCCCTCGCTGGCGAAGGTCGTCAGCGAGGGTGGCGGGATCGTCGACGAACTCGACACGGACCGTCTCGTCGTCGGTGTCACCACCGATCGGCCCGGTGTGGAGCAGGGTTCCCTCGTCGAGCATCACCACCCAATCGCAGGTTCGCTCGATGTCACCGAGAACATGGGACGACACCACGACATCGATCCCGAAGGTTCCGAGCCGTGCAATCAGCTCAAGCATCTCGTCGCGGCCGGAAGGGTCGAGACCAGCGGTCGGCTCGTCGAGGAACACCAGCTCCGGATCGTGGACGATCGCCTGGGCAAGCTTCGCTCGCTGCTTCATCCCGGTCGAGAAGTCCCCGAGGTACCGGAAGCGCTCCTCGTCGAGGCCGACCAGGGTGAGGACATCCGATGCCCGCTGTCGGGCCGCGTCACCGGGGAGGCCCGCCGTACCGGCTGCAAACACGAGGAAGTCCGCCGCGGTCTGATCGAGCGGGAGGCACGGACCTTCCGGCATGTACCCGATGACAGAGCGAATGCTGATCAAGTCGTTACGGGTGTCCATACCGAGAACAGTTGCGGTTCCGACGGTCGGATCGAGGATGCCGAGGAGGATTCTGATCAGCGTCGACTTGCCTGCGCCGTTCGCCCCGACGAGGCCGGTCCGGCCCCGCGGGATCGATAGATCGAGGCTGTGGAGCGCAGCGATCCTGCCGTAGGCGTGCCCGATTCCATTGGTGGTGAACGAGGTGTCAGGCATGACGGCCAACGGTAGCGGCATCCCCAGTCGCAGTGCGTCAGCGGGTTGTTCCCGCCGGTACGCTCAGGTCATGGAACTCGTCTCTGGGATCGTCGCGGCGACGGTGGCGTCAGCGTTCACGGTTGAGCTGTGGTTGAGCTGGCGAGCACGCCGAAGACTTCATGCCGAGGCATGGACACTTGCCTTTGCCGCATACTCGCTCGGAACTTGGGCGCTTGTCGCGGGCTTGGCATTCGGTTGGTCGGCGACCTCGTTCCGTTTCTTCTACTTCTTCGGGGCGATCGCCAACATCCCACTGCTCGCGGTCGGGGCGATCGCCCTTGTCGTCTCCGAGCGTGCAGCCCGACGCTTTCTTGCTCCCACCCTGCTGTGGGTCGTTGTCGGATTCTTCGCGACCTTCCTTGCTCCGCTTTCGGCGCCCCTGCTCCACGACGGCGTCCCGGAGGGCAGTGATGTCTTCGGCTTCTCCTTTGTCATTGATGCGCTCACCCTGCCGGGCCCAAGGATGTTCGCTGCGGTGTCGGGCGCCGTGGGGTCGGTCGTGATCATCGGGCTCTCCCTCGGAACGATCGTGCGAAACCTGTCAGGGAACCGCAGGCTGGTGTGGGCGAACATCCTGATCATCGGTGGTGTTCTTGCTCCGGCCTTTGGTGGCACGCTCACCGCGTTCGGGGATTCGGCGGGGCTATCGATGTCGTTGATGATCGGCATCACGCTGCTGTGGGCCGGCTACCGGATGGCGACCGGGTCGCGGCGGCAACCGGTCTCCGGCGAGATCTGGGAAATCAGCGTTCGAGCGCTCGAGGAATCAGAACGCTAGCGGTCGGTCGGATCGCAAGCTTGGGAGCCCTGCGTGACACCGCAGCGAGGACGAGCAGCAGCGCGCCGATGGCGGTGAGCATCCATGCAGGCGAGGTGCTGCCCAGGGTGGCGGTTGGAGGCGGACCGTAGATCACCGTGATCTCCACCGTCTCCCCGGGCCTGACATCGCCAACAAGCCATGTGTTGTCGACGATGGTGCCTGCGGGAGCATCGGTGACGACGCAGTCGCACGGCGCCGGCCCAAGGTCCACTCGGTGGTCGGTGAGAGTCGACGCGGTCGTGTTCGTCACTGAGATGGAGCGTGTTCCACCGGCCACCACACCACCGACGGTATCTGCGGCGTAGGACGACAGGGTGATTGCGGGTGGAGCGGCGACAGCCGTGCTGACCGTTGCAAGGACCAGCACGACCGCTCCACCAACCACCAATAGGGTCTTCCTGACCATGGGAGCACGATATGGGTCAATCGACCCACCTGCGAGACACAATTGTGTTGGAATGAAGTAACTAGTCATCGGCAGTTCACAGTCAACAGTGAACAGTCAACAGTGAACTGTGAACTGCTCCGTCAGCGCTTTCTGTTTCTCCAGCCGGCCGTGAGATAGCGCCAGTAGGTCGTGGTGTCGGGGGTCTCAGAAACCGGGCCGGGATCGGCGACCACTTCTGGCTCCTCACGAGGGGTGGTCGGCTCGCTCGCCTCCACCACGGCGGCTCGGCGCAACTCCGCGAGTCGCTCACGCAAGAAGGCGGCTTCGGTCTCGGCCTTGGCTGCCCGTTCGCGGGCGTCGGCGAGTTGCTGGCCGGCCTCGTGGAGGTTCCCGAGCTGGTTGAGCATCTTGTTCCAGGCATCGATCGGCACCAGCATCGAGCCCTCGGGCATGGTCGGCGTCTCAGGCTGCCGGGCCTCACCGCTCGAGCCGTCGTCTGCGTCGATGTGGGGATCCCGAGTCTCGGGATGTGCGGGGTGCTCGGGCGCTTCTTTGCCGTCGGGTCGCAACTTTCTCCCGAGGGCATCCGCACGAGCGCGGATCGACCCGAGGTCGATCATGCGAAGAGCCAGCTCGCCGTCGGATTCGAGATAGGACTCGACGGCGCCTCGGCGGACCCATTTGCGCAGCGTGTTGGCGGGGATCCCGGTAGCTTGCTCGGCCTCTTTCAAGGTGACAAATTGACCGGCGAGAGCCATCCCGTCGTTTCGTTTGGCAGTGGGGCGCGGCGGCGAGGAACGCTTTGCGTGAGAGGCTCGAATCGCCTCGGTTTCCCATCGTGTGGTTGCGTCCATCGGTCCGTTCATCCTATCGCCGAACGGTCGCGCTTGGACGAGCCGCCCCCTCTAGGATGGCGGCAGGAGGACACCGCGTGACCGCACGAGACCCCAATATCGAAGCAGAGGTCCGTGCGATCGTGCGCCGCGTCGTCGACGGTCTCCCCGAACCGGGTGTCAACGCGAACCCTGGGTTCGCGTTCAACGAAAAGGGCAACGACAGCCCACAGAACGACGGTCCGCAGTCCGGATCGGTGGAAGACATCCGATCGATCGCGATCGGTGCCGACCATGGTGGCTTCGCGTTGAAGGAACGGCTTGCGTTCCGGCTCCGCGAGCAGGGCTACACCGTGGATGACTGCGGGACCGACTCCACCGATGCGGTCGACTATCCCGATATTGCGGTGGAGGTGTCGGAGCGAGTCGCCTCCGGCTCGAGTCAGGTGGGCATCATGATCGATGGCGCGGGAATCGGTTCGTCGATGGCAGCGAACAAGGTAGCCGGTGTCAGAGCAGCCCTGTGCCACGACCTTTCGACGGCGCGCAACGCACGGGAGCACAACCACGCCAACATGTTGACCCTTGGCGCCGGTCTCATCGGCGACTCCCTTGCGTGGCAGATCACCCTGGAGTTCCTCGCAACGCCGTTCGGCGAGGGAAGGCACGCAAGGCGTGTCGCGAAGATCGATGACCTCGATCGTGTCAGAGCGGCCACGCGATGAGCGATATGTCGCGCGAAGAACTGATCGAGGTTGTCACCCGTGAGGTGCTTGACGCCCTCGCGGAGCGGTCCGACATCTGTGCGAATCCCGAGCAGCTTCGCCATATCGTCGTCAACGGCGCTGATCGGGTCTCGTTTCACGGGGATGCCGAGGATGTTCCGATCGATCTCGCGCGATACATCGACCACACGCTGCTGCGCCCGGATGCGACCGCCGATGAGATCGACCGCCTTTGCGACGAGGCAACGGAATACGGCTTCGCTTCGGTGTGCATCAACCCGACATGGGTCAAGCGCGCCGCTGAACGGCTCCGGGGCTCCGATGTGAAGGTCTGTACGGTCATCGGCTTCCCCCTCGGCGCGACACCGCCAGAGATCAAGGCAATGGAGGCGCGCCGTGCATTGCGCGACGGCGCGCGTGAAGTTGACATGGTCATCAATGTTGGCGCACTCAAGTCCGGCGACGAGGATCTCGTCTTCACCGACATCTCCAAGGTGGTCGATGCCGCTCACGAGGGAGGTGCGATCGCCAAGATCATCCTTGAGACCGGTCTTCTGACCGACGAGGAGAAGGTGATTGCTGCGGCGCTCTCGAGCAGGGCAAGGGCGGATTTCGTCAAGACCTCGACGGGATTCAGCGGGGGAGGGGCGACCGTCTACGATGTCGCGTTGATGCGTGAGACCGTCGGACCGTCCATGGGGATCAAGGCCAGCGGGGGTGTGCGAACGCTCGAGGATGCCGAGGACATGATTGCGGCAGGAGCAACGAGAATCGGCGCTTCCGCAGGTGTGCAGATCGTCAGTGGCGACGGAGGAGAAGGTGATGACGACCGGTATTGAGTTGCGGGCGTATGCCTTCCTCGACAGCCTCCAACCCCAGTATGCAGCCTTCATGGGGACGACCGCGCAGGGGTTTCTCCCCCTCGCGGGGGAGGCGGTGCTCTTCGTCGAGGTCGCTCCCGGCATCGAGATCAACCGGCTCACGGACATCGCTCTGAAGGCGACAAGCGTCAAACCGGGTATGCAGATCATCGAGCGCGTGTTCGGCCTCCTCGAGGTGCATTCCCCTGAGCAGTCCGAGACCAGGGCGGCAGGGGAGGCCATCCTCGCCTCCCTCGAGCTGGGCGAGTCCGACCGAATCAAGCCGACCGTGCACACCAGCCAGCTCATTCGCAGGATCGACGATCATCATGCCCAGCTCATCAACCGAACCCGGCACGGGCAGATGATCATCCCGGGGCAGACGCTGTATGTCCTCGAGTGCGCGCCGGCCGCCTATGCCGCACTCGCTGCGAACGAGGCGGAAAAGGCCGCGAACATCAATGTTCTCGAAGTCAGGGCATTCGGTGCCGTGGGGAGGATCTACCTCGGCGGTGAGGAACAGGATGTCGAGGTTGGCTGGCGTGCGGCCATCGCTTCGCTCGATGGGCTCGATGGAAGGTCAACATAGGAACGGCAAGGAACGGAATCACAGGAGGATCCATGTCCGATGCATTGGGAATGATCGAATGTCGCAGCTTTGCGGCGATGGTTGAAGCTGCCGACGCGATGGTCAAGGCTGCCAAAGTCGAACTCGTGAGCTATGAGGAAACCGGCGGCGGCTATGTGACCGCGGTGATCCGCGGTGATGTCGCGGCCGTGAAGGCTGCGGTCGATGCAGGTGTGCGGGGTGGCGAGAAGGTCGGCGAGGTCATCGCCACCCATGTGATCGCGCGTCCCCATGTCAACATCGACCTGGTGCTGCCGCTCGGCCGCACCGGCCAAGCAAGCGACACCGTCGGCTGATACCAGCACCCGGTCGGGAAGGGAGCCCATGTGAATCTTGGAAGGGTCACCGGCACGCTCGTAGCGTCGCGCAAGGACCCCCTCCTCGAAGGGCTTCCGATGCTCGTCGTGCGCCAGCTTGACGAGACCGGCGACCCGAAGGGTTCCTATGTCGTTGCCGTCGACAGCGTCGGGGCAGGTGTGGGCGAAGTCGTCTTGTATGCGACCGGAAGCTCAGCGCGCCAGACAACCATCACGAAGGACAAGCCGTGTGACGCGGTCATCATGGCGATCGTGGATCAGTGGGATGTCGACGGCGAAACCGTGTACACGAAGCCGTGAGAGTGTGATCTGAGATGGCGAAGATGACCGATGCCGAGATCCAGGCGATCATCACACGGGTGAAACAACGCGTGGCCCACGGAGCCATCGAGGGCCGACGCGGTGCAGCCATCCTCGCTGCGGACGCGGTTGCCTCGGCCGCCGATGAACTCGGTGATGGCGTCTTCGCGACGATCGACGAGGCGGTTGGGGCGGCGAGGAGGGCGTTCCTTGCCTACCGGTCGTCCGGGCTCGATGCGCGCCGCGGGATCATCGAAAGCATCAGGTCCTCGATGCGGGCCAACAATCAACGGCTCGCCTACATGGCCCGCCAGGAGACCGGCTTGGGGCGTGCAGACGACAAGGTGTTGAAGAACCAGCTTGTCATCGAACGAACGCCGGGACCCGAGGATCTCGAGCCAACGGTGGTGACGGGCGACCGCGGCATGATGGTCACCGAATACGCGCCGTACGGTGTGATCGGAGCCATCACACCGACCACGAATCCGACCTCCACCATCATCAACAACACGATCGCCATCCTCTCGGCCGGCAACGCCGTGACCTTCAATGTCCATCCGAGCGCAAAACAGGTATCGGTCGAGAATGTCAAGCTGCTCAACCGCGCCATCATCGCCGCCGGGGGGCCCGGCAACCTTGTGACCTGTGTGGCGGTGCCGACCCTCGCGTCCGCCCAAGCGCTCATGGCGCATCCCGATGTGAAGGTGCTGCTCGTGACCGGCGGTCCCGGTGTCGTGAGAGAGGCACTTCGCACCCCGAAGAAGGCGATCACGGCCGGACCGGGGAACCCACCGGCCGTCGTCGACCAGACCGCTGACGTCCAGAGAGCGGCAAAGGCCATCGTGGATGGCGCGTCGTTCGACAACAATGTGATCTGCGTCGACGAGAAGACCACGATCGTTGTCGATACGGTCGCAGACCGGCTCGTGCAACACATGAGCGCGGTTGGCGCCTACCGACTCAAGGAGCACGAGCTGAAACGCCTCGAGCGTGTGATCTTCTCCGAGCTCGGGCAGCCCAACAAACCGGGAGTCATCGACAGCAGGTTCATCGGGAAGGATGCGGCCGTGATCCTCAAGGAGATCGGCGTCGCGGTGCCACCCGAGGTACGCCTCGTCGTTGCCGAGGTTCCCGCAGAACACAGCCTGGTCTGGACCGAACAGATGATGCCGGTGATGCCGGTCGTTCGGGTCAAGGATGTGGACACGGCAATCGACCTCGCCGTCCGAGCCGAACACGGGTTCCGCCATACCGCGTCGATTCACTCCACGAATGTGGACACGATCACCCGGATGGCTCGAGCGATGAACTGCTCGGTATTCGTCGCGAACGGACCGAATGTGGCCGGACTCGGTGCCGAAGGAGAAGGTTTCACGAGTTTCTCGATCGCGAGCCCGACCGGGGAAGGGCTCACGAGACCGAGAACCTTTTCGCGCGAGCGACGGGTCTCGGTGATCGGAGCCCTGCGCATTGTCTGAGCCACACCGCGCTGCGCCCGCCATGGGGATCTGGGAGTTCTCCTCCATCGCGGCGGGCATCACGGTCGGCGACGCGATCGCCAAACACGCTCCCGTATCGGCGATCACTACGGGAACGGTCCACCCGGGGCACTACCTCGTTCTCGTCGCAGGCGACCTTGCGTCGGTCACGGTCGCTGCAGATGTCGTCTCCGACATCGCATCCGAATCACTCACCGACGGCCTTGTGCTTCCCGATATCGATCCGAGCGTTGCGGATGCACTCCTCATTAAGGCTGGGCCGGTGCAGACCTCGGGTGAGGCTGTCGGTGTCGTCGAGACCGCAACGGTGCCAGCAGCGATCGAGGGGGCCGATGCCGCGGTCAAGGACTCACCGGTCGCCCTCGCGATCATTCGCCTTGCCGACGGCCTCGGGGGCAAGGCCTACTTCGTCATCGACGGCACGGTCGGCGATGTCGAGTCGAGCGTCGCCGCAGCTGTCGACCGTTGCGGCGAGAGACTCGTCGGAGCAACGGTGATCCCTCAGCTGACGGACGGTATCAGAACTGATCTCGGGCTGTCGTCGGAGTTCGGGGCCACCGTCGTTGACGGTGGATCGTCGTGAAACTCGGCCTCGTCCGCGGGTCGGTTGTTGCGACGATCAAGGACCCCGGCATGGTCGGTATGAAGCTGCTCGTCGTCCAGCCCCTCGACAAGCACCAACAGCCGGTCGGTTCGTGCGTCGTGGCCGCGGACGCGGCGTATCAGGCAGGTACGGGCGACCTCGTGTACTTCGTTGCCTCACGCGAAGCCGCAGAAGCCCTCGAACCTCGGTTCGTACCGGTCGATCATGCGATCGTGGGCCTTGTCGACGGCGTGGAGGTACCGTGAAGGTCGGTGTCGTGTCAGGAACGGTCACTTCGACCATCAACCATCCGTTCTTCGACGGCGAACGACTCTTGTTGTGCGAGGTCGTGGATCGATCAGATCCGACCGGCGACTACCTGATCTGCACCGACCGAGTCGATGCGGGATTCGGAGATACCGTGCTCATCCTCGACGAAGGAACCTCGGCCCGGCAGGTCCACGGTGTTGCCACCGGCCCCATCAGGTCCGTGGTCGTCGGGATCGTCGATGACATCCACGAAGAGGAGTCTTCTTCCTAGCTCCGCCGTGTCGTAGCATCGGATCATGTCCCGCTTCGTGGCCCTGCTGTTGCTCGTCGCGCTGTTCGTGTCGGCGTGTTCATCGGGCACGGACATCGACTCGTGTGACGATGTGGTCACGGCGACCCTTGCACTGTTCCAGGACATCATCGACACAGTCGACGAGGGCTTTGCATCGATGTCGGTTGAGGAGTTTCTCGCCACGAAACCGGACCTCCCCGACGGGCGGCGCTTCGCGGATGAAGCCGAGCGGATCGATGTGCGGGCCGTCGAGCTCGGATGTTCGGTCACCGACACCGAGTTTGCCGTTCGGCAGGGCTGGTCGTCCCTTTCGGCTGAATCCGAGGTCGGCCGTCTCACGCTCCGGCTCCTGACGACGGACCACGGCTGAGGTCAGTCACAGCTCGCTCGCCGCAGCCGCATCGAGGAGCCAGATGACTTCACGGCGGGCACGCACCGCCGCGGCAGGGAGTTCGGCGCCATCGGCGAGCTGTCTGATCACTGGCGCCTTCGACGCGCCGGTCACGACGAACAAGACGGTGTCGATGCGGGCGAGCAATCCGAAGGTGGTGGTGAGGCGCCACGCACCGAGTGCGCCCACCCAGTTCGCGACATAGCTCCTCTCCGTTTCGCCGAGCGCCGCGGTTTCGGGGAACAGGGAGGCGGTGTGGCCGTCCGTCCCGATGCCGAGCATCACAACGGAAGGACGATCCGATCCGATATCGCTGGTGTCGAGGATCGAGGCATACGCCTCTGCGGCTGCTTCCGGATCCGTCCCGGTGGTATCGGGAGCGACGAAGGGAACACCGGTCGGCACAACGAGCGTCTCGCGGGCCATGCGCTGGTTGCTTTCGGGGCGATCGGGGCCAACCCACCGCTCATCCGTTATCCAAGCCGTGACCCCATCCCACGCGAGTTCCCTGCTGGCGAGAGACGAATGCACACGGCGCGGTGTCGACCCACCGGCGAGCCCGAGACTCAGGTTCGGCTCGCTTGTGATCGCACGGCTGATCAGATCGGCTGCCGCGTTGGCGACCGCCTCGGGGGTCGGGTAGATGTCGTGCTTCATCCCATCACGGTAGGTCGTAACCTCAGGTTGTGGTTCGCACGCTCAGAATCGCCGCATCCTGCGGGTCCGTGACGGGCAAACTCGCGGTGCCGCGGTCCCAACGCCCGATCGGTGTGGTGCTCGCCCACGGGGCCGGAGCGGGCCAGACCCACCCCTGGATGACCGCGATGCGAACGCAGCTCGCAGTGCTGGGCTACGCGACCCTCACCTTCAACTATCGATACGCCGAGGCGGGTCGGAGGGCTCCGGACCGGCTCCCGGTCCTGACCGAAGTGCATGTGGCCGCCGCCGAGCGTATGGCCGGATACTCGGATCGTGTCGTTCTTGCAGGCAAGTCGATGGGGGGTCGTGTCGGGGGTCATGTGGCTGCCGACCAGCTCGTCGATGCAGCGGGTGTGGCGTACTTCGGCTACCCGCTGGTTGCTGTGGGGCGATGGGATCCACGCGACACGAGCCATCTCACCACCATCGCGGTCCCTCAGCTGTTCGTGTCGGGCACCCGCGACCGCATGGGGCCGCTCGACCTCCTGAAGCCGGTTGTCGGGTCGGTGCCGAACGGCACGCTTGTTTCCATTGAAGGCGGAGACCACTCGTTCGTTCCGTTGAAGTCGTCCGGGCGGTCCCTCGACGACACGCTCGTGGAGGCCGCCGCCGCGTTCGATCGTTGGTGTCGCGGCCGCATCGGCTAGAAGCCTGATCAGACGGTCGGGGCGAGGTACCGGCCCGAAACGACCTGTCCCTTCACCGTCCGGAGCTGCCAGATGCTCCCCTTGTCCCATGCCATGGGGCCGTCGAGGGGAACACCCTTGGCGAAGAGATGTCCGATCAGGGCGGCGATCACATCCCCGTGGCTGCACAGGACCGCTGCCTCCTCCTGGAGCTCGTGGATCAGGTCAACGGCCTTGCGCGGATTGCTTCCCTCGATCAGGGCGGCTTCGCGCTCGATCGGAATGCCGAGACGCGCCGCGAGCGGAGCAACGGTCTGGACGCACCGCGGGAAGTTCGAGGACCCGATGCGCGTGATCGGATGTGCCATCAGGGTCGCTCCGATCTCGTCGCGCTGTTTGCGTCCACGATCGTCGAGCGGTCGCTCGGCGTCGTTCGGATCGGCATCGTCGCGTATCCCCGCCCACCCGTGACGCACAAGATGGATCATCCCCGCGGACCGCTCAAGCTGCATGTCGTTGGCTCGGTCGAGGACCGCCTTGTCGTTGCGGTACGAGAGCTGCTCCATGGCTTTTTCGAATGAGAGCCACTTGATCTCGTCGACCTCGCCGTTCGGTGTGAAGGATCCGTGGTCGGGCGTTGCAAGCCACCACCTGACCACCTTCGCGTTCCCGACCTTCGTCATGTAGCCGACCGTTCCGATCGGGCGGGGTTTCGTCACGGCGATTCCTGTCTCCTCCTCGACCTCGCGGACGGCGGCCTGCAAGAAGGTCTCGCCAGCGTCGAGTTTTCCCTTCGGCAGCGACCAGTCGCGATAGCGGGGTCGATGAATGACGAGGTACTTCGGCTTCTTCTTGGCGTCGCGGGCGACGACGCATCCGGCTGCCCAGACGGACTCGTCGGGTGGGATCTCGTGGTCGGTCACGGAACCTGGGTGCTCGGCTGATCGGTCTGGGATCGAGCGATCGACATCTCCCGCAACACCTCATGCGTGTCGACCCCCACCACGGTTTCAACCTTCGACCACTCCGATCCATGGAGTTCCCACGCAAGCATGTCATCGGCCATCTCGACATCGAAGATCTGCCGCAGACGCTCGATCAGGCGCTCGTCGGTGACTTCGACGAGGATCTCGACCCGCCCGTCGAGGTTTCGGGTCATCATGTCGGCTGATCCGAGCAAGTATTCGGCGCGGCCCCGGTCTGGGTCACCGAATCGATAGATCCTGCTGTGTTCGAGGAAGCGGCCAACGATCGAACGCACGGTGATCGTTTCTGACAGGCCGGGGACCCCCGCCATCACCGAGCAGTTCCCCCGAATGATGAGATCAATGCGACAGCCGGTCTGGGATGCCGCGTACAACTCATCGATGATCTCAGTGTCGACGAGATGGTTGATCTTCCACATGATCCGACCGGCGGGACCCAACGCGGCCTGTTCACGGATCCGCTCGATGATGCCGGACCGAAGCGTGTGTGGCGCCACGAGCAGTCTCCGATAGCCGACCGGCCTTGCATGCCCGGTCAGAAGGTTGAACAGCTCCGACAGGTCTGCCCCGACATCGGGGTCGGCCGTGAACAGCGCGAGGTCTTCGTACAGCCTCGTCGTTTTGGGGTTGTAGTTGCCCGTACCGATGTGCGAGTAACGCCGAATCGTCCCCTGCTCCTTGCGAACCACGAGCAGCGCTTTGGAGTGCGTCTTGAGTCCGTACACCCCGTAGACGACATGCACCCCCGCCGCCTCGAGCATCTTGGCCCAGTTGATGTTCGCGGCCTCGTCGAAGCGGGCCTTGAGCTCCACGAGGACCACGACCTGTTTCCCCGCCTCGGCGGCAGCGATGAGCGTGCGAACGATCGCTTCTTCACCTCCGATGGCCGGATCGTCGGCGAGGGAGGTCCGGTACAGGGTCTGTTTGATGGCGAGAACATCGGGGTCGGCCGCGGCCTGGGAGAGAAACGCCGCGGTCGATGTCGCGAACGACTCATATGGGTGGTGGACAAGGATGTCACTCCTGCTGATCTGGGCGAAGAAGTCAGGCGAGCGGCTCTCGATCTCCGCCAACGCGACTTGGGTCACCGGCCGCCACGGTTCCTCCTTGAGGTCCCTGCGATCCAAGCTGTACAGCTCCCACAGGCTCGCAAGGCCGAGGGGGGCCTCGCGGGTGTGTACCGACGATGGTCCGAGTTCGAGCCCGTTGAGAAGCATCGCCATGACCGGTTCGGAGACACCGGCTTCGACCTCCAAGCGGACCGCCGTGGCTGCACGCTGGCGGTATCGCAGAACCGACTCCATCGCGGCGAGCAGGTCATCAGCTTCGTCCTCCTCAACAGCGATGTCAGCCGAACGAGTCACTCGGAAGGTGGACCAGCCAACAACTTCGAGGCCGCCGAACAGCCGCGAAAGGTGTGTCCCAATGACCTGCTCGATGGGCACGAACCGGATGCCGTCCTCGAGCGCGATGAACCGGTCGACATTCGGCGGGATCTTGACCCGCGCGAACTGGAGCGCTCCGTCTTCGTCCTCGACGAGCACCGCGAGGTTCAACGAGAGGTTCGAGATGTACGGGAACGGGTGGCTCGGATCGACCGCGAGGGGCGTCAGAATCGGGAAGATCTGTTCCTCGAAGACTCGGTCGAGCCACTGGCTGTCCTGTTGGTCGAGACGGTCGATGGTCTCGATTCTGATACCTTCCGCCGCGAGGAGTGGCATGAGTTCCTTGGAGAAGAGGCTGTCGATTCGACTCTGGAGATCGATGGTGCGCGTGTTGATGGCGGCGAGCTGGTCGGAAGCAGACAGGCCATCGGGACTCGTCGCGGTGACGCCGTTGCGGTCCTGCTCCGCGAGGCCCGCGACACGAACCTGGAAGAACTCGTCGAGGTTTGATGACACGATCGCGACGAACTTGACTCGCTCGAGGAGTGGAAGGCCGGGGGATTCGGCGAGATGGAAGACGCGCTCTTGGAAATCGAGCAGCGAGATCTCACGGTTGAGATACCGCGGTTCGTCAGCGTGCGTCTCGATCGTCATCGGTGTCCATGCTATCGGCCGAAACCTTCGACGCGCTGAGCGAATCCCACGACCGAACCGGCGTGGGAGCCGTCACGAGCGACTCTGGTCGAGCTCGAGCACCTTTCGGAGTCGCCTGACATGGCGTTCGTCACCGCTGAAGCGTGCCCCGATGAAGGCATCAACGATCTCGAATGCCGTGGTCGGTCCGATCACGCGCGCACCCAGTGCGAGCACATTCATGTCATCGTGCTCGACGGCCTGGTGGGCCGTGTAGTGGTCGTGGACCACGGCAGCCCGAACCCCGGTGATCTTGTTGGCCGCGATCGAAGCGCCAGCACCGGAGCCGCACACGACGATGCCGCGCTCTGCGGAACCGGTCGCTACCTCCCTTGCGACCGCTGCGGCGAAATCGGGATAGTCAACCGGCTCGGTCGAGTCGGTTCCGACATCGGTCAGATCGTGCCCGAGTCCCGCGAGATGGTCCGCGAGCAGCGTCTTGAGCGGGAATCCTGCATGGTCGGATCCGATCGCGATCCGCACGGGTGCTCCTTGTCGTGTGGTGCCGCAGCGTAGCGCCGGTTGGCGTCGGATCCCGCTGGCGTACCCTTGAGGGCATGAAGCATCCAACGGCAGGGCTTTTGGTCGTTGGCCTGCTCGCCGTGGTGGCGACGGCATGCTCGTCAGGTCCCGGTGCCCCGGCCATCACGGAGACGACCCGGGTGTGCACGGAGAAGTTCTGCGTCGATGTGCCAAACGGATGGATCGTCGAAGTCGGAGACGACTACCTCTCCGGACATCACGATGTCGCGCCCGACCGGACCTACCTCACCGCGGGAGTCGTCAACCTCGAAGCGATCGTCACCAACGCGGGCGGTTCGTGGCCCGCGACCACCGAGGAGGTGTCCCGAGCCTTCTGGACACTGCTTGAGGATGCTGGTGTCGGCACTTTTTCCCGGTCGCAGCGGATGCTCGGAGGTGCACAACGGTCGTGGGGCCGCCACGAGGATGGTGACATGTGGCATCTCGTCGTCCCGACGGGTGGAAGCACGGGCATCGGTGTGGAGATGCGTGCCCCGAACGACTCGTGGGAGGTGCACGCCGATGCTGTCTTCGCATCAGTCGAGGCCATCGGGTAGGCGCGGGTGACGCGGCGTATGGCGCATCGGCGCGTAACCTCGTTCTGATGTCCGATTCGATCATGGTTCGCGGTGGCAGGCCGCTCGAGGGTTCCATCGAGGTCCTTGGTGCGAAGAACGCCGTGTTGAAACACCTCGTGGCGTCGCTTCTCGCACCCGGAACCCACACGATCCTGAATGTGCCGCGTATCGTCGATGTCGAGATCATGGGTCGCGTCCTCGAACATGTCGGGGCACGAACCGTGCGGGACGGTACGACGGTTTCGATTTCGGTCCCTGATGATCCGATTCCGGAAGCACCGCTGGATCTCGTGCGACAGATGCGAGCATCCATTCTCGTGCTCGGTGCGTTGCTCGCGCGCTCCGGCGAAGCACGCGTCGCTCTCCCCGGCGGCGACGATTTCGGTTCGCGGCCTATCGACTTCCATGTGACCGGTCTCGAGGCGATGGGTGCGCACTTCGACCTTCGTCACGGCGTCCTGTACGCCTCGGCGCCCGACGGTCTCCACGGTGCGGATGTATTCCTGGAGTTCCCGTCGGTCGGGGCGACCGAGAATCTTCTCCTTGCCGCAGTGCTCGCGTCAGGAACCACGACCATCCGAAACGCGGCGCGTGAGCCGGAACTGGCCGATCTTGCGGAGTTCCTTCTCAAGATGGGCGCCAAGATCGACGGAGCGGGGACCTCGACTATCGAGGTGCACGGCGTCACCGAGCTCAGTCCGGCGATCCACCGTGCCGTTCCGGACCGACTCGAGGCAGGAACCTACCTCGTCGCGGGGGCGATGACCGGTGGCACCGTGACCGTCACCGGGTGTGTCCCCGAGCATCTCAGGATGGAATTGTCCAAGTTGACGGCGACCGGCGCCTCAGTGGAAGCCGACGAATCATCGATCACCGTCACCGGTCCCGACCGGCCGCACGCCATCGATCTCGCAACTCTTCCGTACCCAGGGTTCCACACCGACATGCATCCCCAGATGGTGGCGTATCTGTCGATCGCTGATGGGACATCGATCGTGACCGAGAACATCTACGCCGGGCGTTTCCGCTACCTGGGGGAAATCAACCGGATGGGGGGCGATGTCCACGCCGACGGTCAGCATGTCGTGATCCGCGGCGTCGATTCCCTCTCGGGGTGTGAAGTCGACGGGTGTGACATCCGCGCCGCGGCCGCCATGACGATCGCAGCACTTCGCGCGAGTGGTCGAACCGTCGTGACCAACGCGGCGCACATCGATCGCGGGTACGACCGCTTCGTTCCGAACCTTGCGTCCCTCGGCGCAGACATCGCCCGAATCTGACCGAGCTGTCGACCATCCGGAAGCTTTTCGACTATGCCGATGTTGTTAACTGTGGCCGGGTTGCGATACCATGCCGGCGAGGAGTCCCATGACGACAAACACCGAGGGAACGATCATCCACATCGGAGGCGTGACAGAGCCCCGCGCGCTCGAAGGCGAATCCGACATTGATCGTTCGCTCCTCAACGAGACCCTCGATTATCTCCGGCCCGCACTCCAGGCCGACGGTGGCGATGTGGTTCTCACCGGCGTCAACGGCGGAACAGTGAACCTCGAACTCGTCGGGGCGTGTGGCGGATGCCCGATCTCGGAGACCACCGTCACGGCCGGAATCGAGCGGATCCTCAAGGATCGGGTTCCCGGTGTCCTCGAGGTCGTCGCCACCGGTTGAGCCACAGCGCGCGTCTCGGTGCCTAAGGTCGAAGGCGTGAAGACCGACGAACTGATCAGTGAGGCGCTCGCCGGAAACCCGAGGGCCCTCGCCCGGATCGTCACCCATGTCGCCGACGGGGATGCGACCGGCCAGCGCCTCGCAGCTGAGCTGTACCGGTCCGGTGGCTCGGCGAGCGTCATGGGTGTCACCGGGGCACCGGGTGCCGGGAAGTCGACGCTGGTTTCGGGACTCGTCTCGGTGATGCGCTCCCAACGGGATCGCATCGCCGTCGTGGCTGTCGATCCTTCGAGCCCGTTCACCGGCGGCGCAATTCTCGGTGACCGAATCCGCATGGGGCAACACGCTGACGATCCGAATGTCTTCATCCGATCTGTCGCCAATCGGGGCCATCTTGGTGGCATCGCAGCATCGACCCCTGCCGTGACCGCGGCACTCGATGGGCTTGGCTTTCCTGAGATCGTGATCGAGACGGTCGGGGTCGGTCAGGCCGAGGTCGAGATCGCCATGGCGTGCGACACGACCGTCGTTGTCGTCAACCCCGGTTGGGGCGACGGTATCCAAGCGGCGAAGGCGGGATTCCTCGAGGTCGCAGATGTGTTCGTCGTCAACAAGGCCGATCGGCCGGGTGTGGATGCCACCGTCAGGGATCTCACCTCGATGCTCGAGCTCGGACCGACGATGTCGTGGGTCCCCCCGATTGTGTGTACCGTCGCAACCGAATCCGTGGGAGTCGACGAACTGTGGGAAGCCGTGACCGCCCACCGTTCCCACCTCGCCGCTTCCGGAGACGATCGGCATCGAAGACACCGTGCCGCGCGACACGCTCTCGTCGGCGTCATCCGCGATCGCATCGAACACTCGGTCGGCGCCGTCTCCGATGATGTCGTCGATCAACTGGTCAGCCGCAGCACCGATCCGTGGTCGGTGGCTGATGCGCTCCTCCCCGAGAGGTAGCCTCAACTGCAACAGGACAGCCATCCAAGGAGCCCCATGGAACTCGTCAACTACACGGTCGACAACGCTGTTGCGACGATCACGCTCAACCGTCCGCCGGTGAACGCGCTCAATAGTGACCTCATCGGGGATCTCGCCGAGGCGTTCTCCATGGCCGCCGATCCATCAGTGCGGGCGGTCGTCGTGACCGGAACGCCGCATTTCGCGGCCGGAGCCGACATCACGCGTTTCCAGGCGGCGTTCGACGCAGGAGCCGACGATCGCCAGGCGTCGGGACTCACCGAAGTCATCGACGCCCTCGAACGCCTTGAGAAGCCGACAATCGCCGCAGTGGTCGGCTACGCCCTCGGTGGCGGCCTTGAACTGTCGATGGGCGCCGACTTCCGATACCTCGCCGAGGGCGCCAAGGTCGGCCAGCCCGAGATTCGCCTCGGTCTCATCCCCGGCGCCGGAGGGACCCAGCGACTCGCGAGAATCGTGGGACCGCAGCGCTGCAAGGAGATGTGCATGACCGGTAGGCAGGTCGGGGCCGATGAGGCGCTCTCGATCGGGCTCGCGGACAAGGTCGCACCCGATGATGAGGTGCTGTCCCTCGCGCTCGCCGATGCCGCCCGATACGCGAAGGGGCCGACCAAGGCCTACGCGGCTGTCAAGGCAGCCGTCAGGATCGGCTACGACATGCCGCTCGCGGGGGGTATCGGCATCGAAGCCGAGCAGTTCGGGGTCGCTTTCCGCACCGACGACGCGAGAATCGGTGTGGGAGCATTCATCGCGAAGGAGAAGCCCGAGTTCACCGGTCGATGACCGGACCGACATGACGCAGGCGATCGTCCGCATCCGGAGGCGGCGCCTACCCTTGGCGTATGGCAATCCGGATACCCCGATGGGCTGGTCGCGCCGTCGTCGTGGCGATCGGCGTCGGCGCACTGATGGTGGGTGTGTTCGCGTGGATGCATGCGAACGCGATCCGCGCCGAGTTGATGGTTCCGAGATCCATCGAGACCGAACTCGACCTTGTCGTGGCATCCAACGATGCCGGTCGAGTCGTGCTCAATCGCACGGATCAGTCGACGAGGGAGGGCGTGTGGGGCCTCGAAGGCGCCGATGCCTATGCCCAGCTCTCCGGCATCACCCGGGTCACCGACGAGACCGTTGAGTGGGGCATCCGCCCGATCGTGTCGGACTTCGAGGCAGGTGACGAAGCGAGAATCGACGCAGACGCCTTCACGGGTGATCCCGAGACCGCGCACGGGATCCCGTGGGAACCGCTGCACATTCCGTCCGACATCGGTCCCCACGATGCGTGGTTCATCGATGGGCGGAGGGCGACCTGGGTCATCTTCGTGCACGGCAGGGGTAACAACCGACTCCCCGAGTCACTTCGCATCATGCCGTCTCTCGTCGAACAGGGCTTCCCGGTGCTGTCGGTCGCCTACCGCAACGATGTCAACGCGAGTTCGAGCGCATCCGGCCTCCGGTACTGGGGCATCGAAGAATGGCGCGATGTCGACGCAGCCGTGGAACTCGGCGTACGCAAGGGAGCGAAGGACTTCGTGATTGTCGGTTCGGGGTTCGGTGCGAGCATCGTGTCGATGTACCTTCACGAATCCCACAGTGTTGACCTGATCCGAGGAGTCATCTTCGATTCCCCTGTTCTCGACATCGAGTCGGTCGCGATCGACTACGCCCAGGATCGCGGAACCCCGTCGCCGATCGCATGGCTCGGACGGAGGCTCGCCTCGCTACGATTCGGGCTCGACTGGGGAGCCCTCGACCAGCTGCAGCGCGCCAAGGAGTTCGATGTGCCGATACTCATGCTGTACGGGGCAAAGGATCCGATCACCGATCTCTCCCAATATGAGCAGTTCGAAGCGGCGATCCCGGACCTCGTGCGCTCCGAGCGCTTCGCGCAGGGCGGGCACACCGACCTGTGGAACATCGACGCGGGCCGCTACGAAACGACGGTCGGGGCGTTCCTTCTCGAGACAGCGGGGCCGGAGTGAGCGACCTGTACCTCGACCACGCAGCCACGACCCCCATGCGTGCCGAAGCACGCGACGCGATGCTCGAAGCGACCATCGTTGCCAACGCCAACGCGTCCGGGCTTCACGGCGCGGCAAGGGCCGCAAAGAACGCTCTCGAGGCGGCGCGAGAGGAAGCAGCGAGTCTCCTGGGCGCCTCCCGCCCCCTCGATGTGGTGTTCACCTCAGGTGGTACCGAGGCCGACAACCTCGCGATCGGCGGGGTTGCGCTGTCGTCGGACCGCCGCTCCATCGTCTGTTCGGCCATCGAACACGATGCCGTTCTGCGCACGGCCATGTCGCTCGCTCCGCTCGGGTACAGAACCGCGCGAGTCGGGGTCGACGCCGCTGGCTTGATCGATCCCAACGAGCTCGGGGCCATCGTCGACCATGACACGGCGATCGTGTCGGTGATGGCCGCAAACAACGAGATCGGAACGATGGAGCCGATCGCATCCATCGTCGACGCGGTCAAGGGCCGTGATCCCACCATCCCGGTCCACACCGACGCCGTGCAGGCTTTCGTGTCGGAACCGATCACGGTCGCGGGAACCGGAGTCGATCTGCTTTCGCTGTCCGGGCACAAGTTCGGTGGGCCCAAAGGAGTCGGACTCCTTGTTGTTGCGCCGGGAGTGGCCATCTCGCCGGTGATCCATGGCGGTGGCCAGGAAGCGGGACGCCGATCAGGGACATCCAATGTGCCGGGCATCGTCGGGATGGTCGCGGCGATGCGAGAGGTTGCTGCGACCCGAGGTGCATTCGAACAGCATGTTCGCTCCGAACGCGACGAATTCGAAGCGCAGCTCCGAACGGGATGGCCCGCGGTCATCGTCAATGCTGCCGATGCTCCCCGGATGCCACAGCACTCCCATGTGCGATTCCCCGGCGTTCTCGCCGAAACCCTTCTGATCCGCCTTGATCGGGCAGGCATCTTCGCGGCAGCAGGATCGGCGTGCCAGTCCGGGGCAGTGGAGCCGAGCCATGTGCTCGTCGCCATGGGCATGGACGGCCAAGCTGCCGGCGAATGCGTTCGGTTCACCTTCGGGTGGGACACCCCGGTCGGGGCAGGCCGCGAGGCGGCATCGCGGGTGCACCGTGTCCTTCAGGAGATGACATGAAGGCACTCGTTGCGATGTCGGGAGGCGTCGACAGCTCCGTTGCGGCGGCCCGCATGGTCGAAGACGGCTACGAGGTGATCGGCGTCACGCTCAAACAGTGGCAGGCCCCTGACGGCTCGATGCCGGTTGCGGGGTGCTGCACCCTGTCGGACGCCGAGGACGCCCGTCGTGTCGCCGCGCAGCTCGGGATTCCGTACTATGTGCTCGACTATGTCGACGAGTTCACGAGCCTGGTCGTCGAACCGTTCGCACAGGGCTACCTCGACGGCCTGACGCCGAACCCGTGCATCGAATGCAACCGCAAGGTCCGCTTCGATGCTCTCCTCGACCGCACCGCCGCGCTTGGATGCGATGTCCTCGTCACCGGTCATCACGCGAGGGTGGTCGAAGACAACAGCCGATACCGGCTTCGCATGGGAACGGATACCGCGAAGGATCAGTCGTATGTCCTTCACATGCTCGACCAGCATGCCCTGTCGAGGGTGCGGTTGCCGATCGGTGACATGACCAAGGCACAGGTCCGCGCGTATGCATCACGAATGGGTTTACGAACGGCAAACAAGCCGGACTCGCAGGACATCTGCTTCGTGCCATCGGGCGACTACCGCGACTTCCTGCGTGCGACCCATCCCGAGATCGCCGCACCGGGGGAGATCGTCGACATCGACGGCCGGGTCGTCGCAGAACACGATGGAATCGCTGGTTTCACGATCGGCCAGCGCAAAGGACTGGGCGTTGCCGTCGGGGAGCCGCGCTATGTCGTCGACATCGAGCCGAGGGACCGAAGGATCACGATCGGGACCTACGAGGACCTCCTCGTGACCGACTGTGTCGTGGGCGAGCTGCGGTTCGTGGACACGGTACCCGAGTCTGGCGATGCGGTGTCGGTGAAGACTCGGTACCGGGGCGCTCCCGTCGCCGCAACAATCACGGCGGTCGGGGATTCGTGGCGTTTCGCGTTCGATGAGCCCCAGGAGCGACCCGCGCCCGGTCAGGCACTCGTGATGTACGACGGCGAGTATGTGCTCGGGGGTGGAACCATCGTCGCGGCCGGCCGATCTGTCGCAGAGCGCCGGTAGCGTGCGCATCGATGCAGGGAGGGAATGTGGAACTCGCTGACCGGTACGCGGAGATGCTGGAGCAGCTCCGCGAGCACAACTACCGCTACCACACGCTGAACGAGGCGGTGATCGACGACGCAGCGTACGACCGCCTCTACCGCGAACTGGTCGCATTCGAGGAGGAACACCCAGACCTCGTCGACCCCAACAGCCTCACCCGTCGGATCGGGGCACCACCAGCGTCAGCGTTCGCGCCCGTGGTCCACCGGGAGCAGATGTTCAGTCTCGACAATGTGACGAGTGTCGAAGAGCTGGATGCGTGGAACGATCGGATCGTTGCGGCGCTCGGACGCGAGCCGGCCGGGTACTCCTGTGAGCTCAAGATCGATGGGGTCGCCGTGTCGCTCACCTACCTCGACGGGCACCTTGCACGAGGAGCGACGCGAGGTGACGGCTTTGTCGGTGAGGACATCACCGCCAATGTGCGCACGATCCATTCGATCCCTCTCGTCTTGCGACGCAACGCCCCAGCGGTTATGGAGGTACGAGGCGAGATCTACCTGCCGGTGCCGGAGTTCGAAGCGCTGAACCGCCGCCAGGCGGAAGTGGGCGAGGCGCCGTACATCAACCCACGCAACACGGCCGCAGGCTCGATACGACAAAGGGATCCATCCATCACAGCTTCGCGCAACCTCGCCGTCTGGATCTATCAGCTCGGCCACATCGAAGGGGGGCCCCAACTGACTTCCCACACCGAGCAGATGGCGTGGCTGTCCGACCTCGGGCTCCGTGTCAACCCGGCAAACCGGACGGTTGACGGAATCGAAGCCGTCAAGGAGTACATCGTCGCTGCGACCGAACACCGCCACGACCGCGACTACGAGACCGACGGCATCGTCATCAAGGCCGACCAGCTCGCGGACCAGCGCGAGGTGGGTTTCACGGCCCGATCCCCACGGTGGGCCGTGGCGTACAAGCTCCCACCGGAAGAGAAAAACACCGTGTTACGGTCGATCGAAGTCAATGTCGGGCGGACGGGCGCCGTCACCCCCTACGCCGTCATGGAGCCCGTCTTCGTCGGTGGTGTGACGGTCACGAATGCCACCTTGCACAACGAAGGCGAGATCCACCGCAAGGATGTTCGACCCGGCGACACGGTCGTCGTTCGACGAGCCGGGGATGTGATACCCGAAGTCGTGGGTCCGGTCCTCGCTGCACGACCGAAGGGCCTCCGTCGGTGGCACATGCCGAAGGCGTGCCCGTTCTGCGGCAACCCGATCGTTCTCAAGGACGGGGAGGCGAAGGCCAAGTGCACCGGCGGATTCGCGTGCCCGAGCCGGTTGCGTGAGTATCTCTACCACTTCGGATCCCGAGGGGCCATGGACATCGAGGGACTCGGGTACAAGACGGTCGATGCCCTCGTCGAAGCAGGCCTCATCGCGGATCCTGCCGACATCTACACGCTGCGTGCCGAGGATCTCGTCGACCTGGATCGTTTCGCGGCCGTGTCGGCGAACAACCTGATCTCATCGATCGAAGCATCCAAGTCGAAGCCTCTCGAGCGTCTTGTGATCGGGCTCGGAATCGACCATGTGGGAACCACCGTTGCTCGGCTCGTTTCGCAGCGGTTCCGGTCCATGGATGCCATCGCTGCGGCATCCATGGACGAGATCGCGGACATCGAGGGAATCGGGCCAGAGATCGCGTCTTCGATCCACTCGTGGTTCCGCGACAAGGACAACCTGGCCCTGATCAGGCGGCTTGGGGAGGCAGGTGTCCGCCTCGAACTGCCGCCGTCTGCGGCTTCCACACTTCCCCAGACGCTCGATGGGCTCTCGTTCGTGATCACCGGCACATTGGAAGGGTTGACGCGCGAAGCGGCGAAGGCGGCGGTGATCGAACGGGGCGGCAAGGTCACCGGGTCGGTCTCGTCGAAGACCGCTGCGGTGATCGTCGGCGATCAGCCCGGTTCCAAGCTCCAGAAGGCGGAATCGCTCGGTGTGCCGGTGATTGATCTCGACGGGTTCCTGCGACTGCTCGACGAGGGCCCTTCGGCGATCGGCTGACCGCGTCGAGGGCTCCTCACTGAACCGTGAAGGTCCACACGAGCGTCCCCACATCGATCTGACTCGGCCCTCCGATCCATGAAGCAACGACGGTGTGTTCGCCGGGGGTCCATCGCACGATGGTCTTCCCTTCGCCGGGTGAGAACTGGTGGCGTCCCGTTTCGATGATGGAATCGACCTCGTCGGAGGGTATCGGCGTCCCATCGATCACGAACTGTGCGTCGTACCCCGGCTGGAGATCGATGACGACCTTGATCGGGTTCGCCACAAGATCACCGTCCCGCGGCGAGTAGCTCTCCACGGCATCGGGAAGCGTCTCTGGATCGCCGCTTGGCAGGAACAGGATCGACGCGCCGATGATCGCGATGAACGCGACTGCGAGCAGCGAATAGGTGACCCGATAGCCGGTGGTGTTCATGGCTTCGATGGTAGGGACGGGTTCGTGGAACGGTGTTGGTGCACCCTCCGCTACCGTGGTCGCATGCACCTGAATCCGGCGCTGCGCGAGCTCGGCTCCTACCCGATCGCTACGATCCAGCAGCGTGCGATCGACCGTCGCGAGGCCGGTCTTCCGATCATCGACTTCTCGATCGGGGATCCTCGCGAACCGACCCCGGAGTTCATCAAGGATGCCCTGCACCGGGCCGTCCCCGAGATCTCCCAGTATCCGACCTCGGCGGGAACGATTGCCCTGCGCGAAGCGGTCGCCGATTGGGTGGAGCGGCGGTTCTCGGTGACAGTGGACCCGGCGAGCCAGGTGATCCCGACTTCGGGCTCGAAAGAAGCGATCTTCAACGCGCATTTCGCATTCGTGGATCGTGGCCGGGGGGACACGGTCGTCTTTCCGAGCCCTGGTTACCCCGTCTACGAGCGTGGTGCCTCGTTCTCAGGGGCCGCGACGCATCGGGTGATACTCACCGACGACTTTGTCATGAGAGCGGGCGACATACCACCCGAGGTTTGGGGCCGCGCCCGGATCGTGTGGATCTGCTCTCCGCACAATCCGACCGGTTCGGTCACGAGCCGCACCGATCTCGGGGCGCTCCACGACATGTGTCGGAATCATGGGACCTTGTTACTTTCCGACGAGTGCTACGCCGACATCTACGAAGAGGAAGTGTTCCCACAGGGCCCCGCATCGGTCCTCCAGGTCGCGGACCCCGATCTCGGTGGTGTCCTCGCGTTCTTCTCGCTTTCCAAGCGATCCGGCATGACGGGGTACCGGTCAGGCGCCGTCGTCGGGGACGCCGAGGCCATCGCAGCCTTGAAATCGTTGAGATCGACGACCGGCACCGCCCCTGCTGGATTCGTGCAAGCCGCAGCGGTTGCTGCATGGTCCGATGACGACCATGTTGCAGAACGACGGGGAATCTTCACGAAGAAACGCCGACTCCTCGAGCGGGCATTCGACGAGCTCGGTTTGGAGGTGGTGGCGTCGAGGGCAGGTTTGTACCTGTGGGTATCGGTTGGCGACGACCTCGCAGTCACCGAGCAGCTCCTCGGTCATGGCGTCGTTGTGTCACCCGGCCGGTTCTTCGGCACCGGCGGTGAAGGTTACATTCGCCTCGCAATGGTCCCGACCCTGGAAGAATGCGACCGGGCCGCAGATGCACTGATAGCTGCGCTCGCCAGCCACCCGGAGGACCCATGACGCGCCAGGAGCAGATCACTGCCGCATATGCAGGTGAAATGAGCCTCCAAGCCGCTGCCGATGCCGTCGAAGCCACGATCGGTCAGCTCGACGCGGGGGAGATCAGGGTGGCGGAGAAGGTCGACGGATCCTGGGTGGTTCATCAGTGGATCAAACAAGCGATCATGCTGTACTTCCGGCTCGCACCGATGGCGACCACAACCTCTGGCCCTTTCGAGTACCACGACAAGATCCCAACCAAGACCGGATTCGCAGACGCAGGGATCCGAGTTGTTCCTCCCGGAACCGTGCGCTACGGGGCATTCTGCGAGCCCGGTGTGGTCGTCATGCCCGGTTATGTCAACATTGGTGCTCGCGTCGGTGCGGGTTCGATGGTCGACACCTGGGCGACGGTGGGATCCTGCGCCCAGATCGGTCGGGATGTGCATCTGTCGGGAGGTGTCGGTATCGGCGGTGTGCTCGAGCCGGTTGCGGCACGCCCAGTCATCGTCGAGGACGGCGCGTTCATCGGGTCGCGGAGCATCATCGTGGAAGGGACGGTCATCGGGGAGCGTGCCGTGATCGCCGCGAACACGACGATCACATCGTCGACCCCGATCATCGATGTCACCGGATCCGAACCCGTGGAGATGCGCGGCGCCGTGCCTGCCAACTCGGTTGTTGTGCCCGGCACCAGATCGAAGGAGTTCCCTGCGGGGACCTACGACCTCCAGTGTGCCTTGATCATTGGGGAGCGTTCGTCCTCCACGGACGAAAAGACATCACTCAACGAGGCGCTGCGCACCTTCGAGGTTCAGGTGTGACCCTCCTCGACACGCTCGTCGAACTCATCAACATTCCGTCGGTGACCGGTGACGAAGACGAGATCTGCTCGTGGATCGAGTCGCGATTCGACGGGCACCTCCCAACAACACGAATCGGCAACTCCATCATTGTGGGATCGAGCACCGACCGGGCGTTCCACGCGCTCTATGGGCATCTCGATACGGTCCCGGTGCAGGGCGACCCCAAAGCCCGCGTTGACGGTGACCGGCTCGTCGGTCTCGGTGTCAGCGACATGAAGGCGGGCATCGCTGTCATGGTCGGCCTGCTGGAGGACCCCACGGTGCTATCGAGTGATGCCGATCTCGTGTGTGTGTTCTACGACAAGGAGGAAGGGCCTGCGGCGGACAACGGTCTCGAGGCGGTCCTTGAGGCCAATCCGTGGCTGGTGGATGCTTCCCTTTCGGTCGTGATGGAACCGACCGATCTCAACCTCGAGCTCGGATGCAACGGAGTGCTCAACGCCGATATTGTCTTTGTCGGTTCTGCGGCTCATGCAGCCCGTCCGTGGCTCGGCACGAACGCGGTCACCCGCAGCGGGGATTGGCTTGCGAAGATGCACCGTATGGAGCCGGTGCCGGTCGAGATCGACGGGCTCGTCTTCCGCGAGGTGTTCACCGTCACGCAGGCACACGGAGGCATCGCGAACAATGTGATCCCATCGGAATTCACCATCAACCTCAACCATCGGTTCCCTCCGGTCTACACACTCGAAGAGGCCGAAGAGCGACTCCGCCGCGTTGCATCGGACGCGGACAGGGTTCTCATCAAGGACAGGGCACCCGCGGGAACCGTCGACGCCGACAATCCGGCGCTGCGTCGTCTCGAGGCGATCGTCGGCGGTGGCCGCGTCGCGAAACAGGCATGGACCGATGTCGCCCGCCTCACCGCGAGGGGTGCAAGTGCCGTCAACTATGGGCCGGGCGAAGTAGCGCAGGCTCATCAGGTCGGCGAATCCATGCGGATCGAGAACCTTGCAGTCGCCTACGACGCGATGAGGGCCTTCCTCACTGGATAGTTCCCCAGTGTGAATCGGCCGGTTCGGCGACGAGTGGTTCGAGCTGGAACAGCGGAAGGAACAGGGCGATGAGGGGGCCCATGCCGAGGGCGAACAGTGCGGTTCCGATGCCGAGCGTGCCCCCGAGCATCCACCCGACGACCATCACGGAGATCTCGATCCCGAAACGGGCAACGCCGATGTTGATACCGCGTTTGGCAAGTCCGGTCATCAGACCATCCCGGGGCCCCGGCCCGAGCCCCGCCCCGATGTACATCCCCGATCCGAAGCCGACGAGCGTGATGCCCGTGACAAGGACGACCGATCGGATGGCAAGGTTGTCGAGGTGTTCGGGCAACCGCCAGAGGGAAAGGTCGATGACGAGGCCGATGATCATCACATTGAGGACGGTTCCGATCCCGAATCGTTCCTTCAAGGGAATCCACAGGAGCAGGACGAGCATTCCGACGAGGATTCCGACGGTGCCGAGGGGTATGCCGGTGATCTCGGAGAGGCCCTGGTGGAGGATCTCCCACGGAGAGAGACCGAGTTCCGACACCACCTGGAGCGCGACGCCGACACCGAAAATGAACAGCCCAACGACGAGTTGTGGAAGGCGTCGTCTCAGGTCGGTACGGGAAGGCAACGGGAGCATTCCCGAACCGTACCGGAGGTCAGGATGGCTGGCGTCGTATGCCACCGACGGGTCGGTACCATCGGGACCATGCCGGTTGAGATCGACATTGCAAAGGTTGCCTCCCTCGCTCGGATCGAGCTGAGCGATGAGGAGCTCGCCGCGTACGGAGCACAGCTCGAAGACATCCTTGACCACGCCGCGAGGGTCCAGCGTCTTCCGACCGACGGAGTCGAGCCGACCTCACATCCCCTCCCGCTCGTCAACGGGTTCCGACCCGACGAGCTTGACACCTGCCTCGATCGTGACACTTTCCTTTCGCAGGCCCCAGACAGCCTCGAGGGACAGTTCCGAGTACCGCGCATTCTCTGACACCGATGACCGATCTCGCAGATCTCACCATTGCCGAGGTAGGCCTCGGGTTGCGATCAGGGGACTTTTCGTCCGTCGAGCTACTCGATGCCGTGGCGCGGCGCGCAACGATGACCGAGGCACAGCTGCACGCCTACCTCCTCCTCGACACCGCGGGAGCTGCACGAGCCGCAGAGGACGCCGACGCGGCATTCCGCGATGGGGTCGATCGGGGCCCGCTCCAAGGGATTCCACTCGCCGTCAAGGACAACATGTGCACCGAAGGCGTCGAGACGACCGCGTCGTCACAGATCCTTGCTGGCTGGATACCCCCATACGACGCAACGGTCGTGCGCCGACTCAAAGAAGCGGGCTCGGTGATCGTGGGCAAGACCAACCTCGACGAGTTCGCCATGGGATCATCCACCGAAAACTCTGCGTTCGGTGAGACCCGCAACCCGTGGAATCCGGACCGCGTGCCGGGTGGGTCTTCGGGCGGGTCGGCAGCGACGGTCGCCGCCGGGTCAGCGTTCGGATCGCTCGGATCGGACACGGGAGGCTCGATTCGTCAGCCGGCAGCACTGTGTGGCGTCGTCGGCATGAAGCCGACCTATGGGCTCGTTTCTCGCTACGGCCTGATCGCCTTTGCTTCATCCCTCGACCAGATCGGGCCTTTTGCTCGGTCCGTTGCCGATGCTGCGACGATCCTTGAAGCGATCGCGGGGTGGGACCGATACGACGCGACGAGCATCGACGCACCCGTACCGGACCTCTCCGGCTCGCTCGGTGCGGGGGTCGACGGCCTGAGGATCGGCCTCGTGACCGATCTGATGGGGGAGGGCATCGACCCCCAGGTGCGCGCGGCGGTTGCGGAGACGGCGAAGCGGTTGGAAGCAGAAGGCGCAGAGGTCGTCGAAGTCTCGTTGCCGAGCACCGAATACGCCCTGTCCGCGTACTACCTCATCGCTCCCGCCGAGTGCTCATCGAACCTCGCCCGTTTCGACGGGGTTCGATACGGGCACCGTGCCGATGTCGGAGGTACCTCCGGAGACATGATGTCCCGAACGCGGGCGGAGGGATTCGGGCCGGAGGTCATCCGGCGTGTCCTTCTGGGAACCTATGCCCTTTCGGCCGGGTACTACGACGCCTTCTACGGCCAGGCACAGCGAGTTCGCACCCTCGTGCGGCGAGACTTCGAAGCTGCCTACGAGCAGGTGGATGCCTTGATATCGCCAACCAGCCCGACGACGGCCTTCCGGGTCGGTGAAAGGGCAGCCGATCCGATCGAGATGTACTACTCGGACATCTGCACGATTCCGTCGAACCTCGCAGGCGATCCTGCGATCTCGCTTCCGATCGGCCTCGACGATGCCGGTCTTCCGATCGGCTTCCAAGTGATGGCGCCTGCCCTCGGCGAGGAGATGATGTTCCGGATCGCTGGCGCGGTCGAGTCGATGGTCGCCTTCACCGAGCGCGCCCCGCTCGCGACATCGGAGGTCACGGAGCCATGACTTCCCAACTCGCGGTGCATTGGGAGCCGGTCATCGGGTTGGAGACCCATGTCGAGCTCTCCACCGTCTCGAAGATGTTCTGCGGCTGCCCCGCTTCGATTCCGGAAGAACCGAACACCGCATGCTGCCCGGTGTGTCTCGCCCTGCCCGGCGCCCTCCCGGTACCGAACCAGCAGGCGATCGAAGGCATCATCGCGATCGGGACGGCGCTGGGATGCACGATCAACGAGTCTTCGCTCTTCTACCGAAAGAACTATTTCTATCCGGACCTGCCGAAGAACTACCAGATCAGTCAGTACACCTTCCCCGTGTGTGAATCGGGCAGCCTGACGGTGGCCGCTGACGGGGAGGCCACCCAGATCGGGATCACCCGCGTCCACATGGAGGAGGACACCGGGAAGAGCACCCACATCGGTGAAGGGGGCGGGCGCATCCACGACGCCGATTACACCCTGCTCGACTTCAACCGCGCAGGGGTGCCGCTCGTCGAGATCGTCACCGAACCGGACATCCGATCGCCTGACCAGGCGCGGGCTTGTGCGGCGGAACTCCAGCGCATCGTGATCGCCCTCGGTGTCTCGGATGCACGGCTTGAGGCGGGCTCGATGCGGTTCGACGCCAATGTATCGGTTCGGCCCGTCGGCAGCAGCGCCTTCGGCACGCGAACCGAAACCAAGAATGTGAACTCGCTTCGATCCCTTCAGCGCGCCATCACATTCGAGGTTGATCGACAGATCGCGCTGTTGGAGGCGGGCGGGTTTGTTGAGCAGGAGACCCGACATTGGAACGAGGACATGGGTGTCACGACCTCGATGCGAACCAAGGAGGAATCCGAGGACTATCGGTATTTTCAGGATCCGGATCTGCTGCCGCTCGAGGTGTCTCGCGCGTGGAGGGACAAGGTTGCAGCCGAACTTCCCGAATTGCCAGCGCAAGTCCGCGCACGCTTTCGGGCCGCAGGAGCCGATGGGGGGATGGCCGAGATTCTCGCAGACAGCGTCAGTGCTTCGCGACTGTTCACCGATGCAATCGCAGCCGGAGCACCCGGGCGCGTCGTCGGAAACTGGCTCACCGGCGAGGCAATTGCGTGGTCCCGCCGCGAAGACACGGAACTCGAATCGTCCCAGCTCACCGCCGACCATCTCGTCGAGCTCGCTGCCATGGTTCAAGACGGCAGGTTGTCGGCGACCGCGGCGAAGGAGATTCTCGTGGCTGCGCTCGAAGGCGAGGGTGCACCCGGCGAGATTGCCGAGGCAAGAGATCTCCTCCAGGTCTCCGACCGGAATGCCATCATGGACGCCATCGAATCCGTGATTGCGGGCAACGCCGACGCCGCTGCCAAGATCAAGGCAGGAGACGACAAACCGATCGGGTTTCTGATGGGCCAGGTGATGCGCCACATGGGCGGGAAAGCCGATCCAACGGTCGTGCGAGAGCTGCTCATCTCTCGCACCAAAGGAGCGTGACATGGGCGAAGGTGACAGCCACCCACCCCCCAGACGACGAGTTGTCGTCGCCGAAGCCATCGCCGATGCCGGTATCGAGGCGCTTGCGGTCGAGTGCGATGTCGTCGACCGGGTCGGTGCGGACCGCTCAGAGATCCTGGCCTCCCTCGCTGACGCTTCTGCGCTGATTGTCCGGTCTGCGACCATGGTCGATCGAGAGATGATCGAGGCGGCGCCTTCCCTCGAGGTCGTGGGTCGAGCAGGGATCGGCGTCGACAACATCGATCTCGATGCCGCAACCGAACATGGCGTGTTGGTCGTGAACGCGCCGAACGCCAACACGATCTCCGCGGCGGAGCACACGATGGCGCTGATTCTTGCGCAGGCGCGTCATGTCCCGGAAGCTGACCAGAGCCTCCGCGCGGGCCGATGGGATCGGGGCCGTTTCCAGGGGATGGAACTGCACGGAAAGACACTCGGCGTTCTCGGCCTCGGCAAGATCGGCACGCTGGTCGCCCAACGCGCCTCGTCGTTCGGTATGCACATCATTGCCTATGACCCGTATGTCTCGGCAGATCGGGCCCGCCGACTCGGGGTGGAGTTGTTGCCGATCGAGGAAGTCTTCGCTCGAGCCGATGTGTTGACCATCCACATGCCAAAGACCTCCGAGACGGAGAACATCATCAATCGCGACTCGATTGCGTTGATGCGTGACGGGGTACGGATCATCAATGTCGCTCGAGGCGGCATCGTCAACGAGGCCGACCTCGCCGACGCCGTGATCTCCGGAAAGGTCGGCGGTGCCGCTGTCGATGTGTTCGACACCGAGCCGGCGACCGACAGCCCCCTATTCGCCATCCCACAGGTCACGGTCACTCCGCATCTCGGAGCAAGCACGAAAGAGGCCCAGGACAAGGCCGGTGTCGCCGTGTGCCATGCCGTTGCCGAGGCTCTTGCGGGCCATCTGGTGCTGTCCGCCGTCAACCTCGACCTCGGCGCCAGCGTCTCGAGCGAGGTGAAGCCATTCCTCTCGCTCGCTGAGCAACTTGGTCGCCTCTTCGTGGTCCAAGCGAAGGGGCTCCCACGGGAACTCACCGTGACGGCGCGGGGCCATCTCGCCGAGGAACCGGTCAGGCCCCTCGCCCTGTCTGCACTCAAAGGGGCCCTCGCGGGTTCGACCGAAGAGACGGTCTCGTATGTGAACGCACCACTCATCGCGGCCGCACGGGGCATGGCCGTCCATGAGGAGGCCCAGCCCGACGCAGACGACTATCGATCGATGATCAAGCTGACCGGTGTCGTCGACGGTCAGCCCCGCACGGTCGCCGGCACGCACATGTCCAGAAAGGGGCCCGTTCTCGTCGGCGTGGACGGCTACGCCATCGAAGTCCCGCTCACCAACCACATGCTTCTGGTGCGCAACGACGACTCACCGGGTTGCATCGGCCGCGTCGGCACCTATCTCGGCAACATCGATCACAATATTGCGGACATGGTGGTCGGGAGGGCGCCTGACGGCGCCGGGGCAATGATGGCGATCGCCCTCGAACGCGCGCTCGACCCCGAGCATGTCGAACGCATCATGGGGCTCGACGGCATCACGGCTGTCCGGTACATCGACCTGCCCTGAGTGCGGCTCCGCCTGACTGATCAGACCTCTCGGGCTTCGAGGCGATGGATGGCGAGCCAGATGAATCCGATGCTCACGGCGGTGGCGACCAGCAGGGGAGGAACATAGACGAACCCGCCACCGTCCATCAGCGCGATGGTCGCACCGGCGAGTTCGGCCGGAAGCCAGTCGCCAACCTGGGGCACGAGCGTGAGGATGCCCATCAGGATGATGATGCCGATCGACACGAGTGATGTCACGAGTACGGAACGGATGAACGAAGCAACCACGGTGACGAGCGCGATCACGAACCCGAGCCAGCAGGCGTAGAGGAACGCGCCAACGATGACCTCACCGACCGGTGGTGGTCCGAGCAGCGCGTTCGTGAGGATGAGCGCGAGGGCACCCCCGACCGTGAGCGACACGAGGCTGAGGGCGTAGACGGCGACCAATCGTGGGGCGAGGATCTTCGGGATCGATGCTCGAGACCGGAGGAACACCGCGAACTCCCGTTTTCCGTCGAAGGCGACCGACATGGCGGCGAAGATGGCCACCCCGAGAAGCCCGAGCTGATCCACATTCTGCACATACTGCAAGATGCCTTCGTAGGGGGTCGGTTCGGGAAGCGTGATTTCGACGCCCTGGCCGACACTCTCCATGAGGTCTGGCAAGTATCGGGCAAGGACCGGTCCGAGAATCGCCGACAGGAGGAACAGGCCAGGCAGGATGATGACGCGGTAGGTTCGCAGCAGACGAAGCCACTCGAGACGCCACAGGGTCATCGCGTGACCTCCAAGAACACATCTTCGAGCGACCGCCGCACGGGTGTCACCGCCGTGACCTCCATCCCGGTCGAACCCAGGAAAGGGACGACGGCGGATCTGATGTCTGGGGCAGAGGTGCCAACAACCGTGATCGCCATTCCTTCGAGTCTCGCCGACTCGACCCACGGTTCGACGAGCAGCGATTCGCGCAGCGAGACGGGGTCGTCCGCTTCGATCCGATAGGTGCGGTCACTGCCGTGGATCGCAAGCAGACGCTCAAGTGAACCCTCATACACGAGCTCACCTGCGGCGAGGATGCCGATCGTGTCACATACCTGTTCCACGTCGTCGAGGATGTGGCTCGAGAACAGGACGGTTGAGCGCCCCCGCAACTCGGTGACGAGATCGAGCACCTCGCGGCGACCGCGAGGGTCAAGGGCCGCTGCCGGCTCGTCGAGAAGCAGAAGATCGGGTTCGGCAACCACCGTCGCCGCGAGGCCGAGGCGCTGAAGCATCCCGCGTGAGTACCCACCGACCTTGCGGTGCTTCGCACCCCCGAGGTCGGCCGCATCGAGTACCTCGTCAATGCGCTCGGGCGGGATGCCAGGGGGCGCGAGGCTGTGTGCAAGAGCAACGACTTCACGGCCGGTCAGCCATCGCTCGAACAGGGGAGTGTCGGGCAGAACCCCCAGCCTCGTCGCGGTGACTTGGAGGGTTCCGCTTGTCGGCCGGCGCAGTCCAGCAAGAAGCGACAGCAGCGTGGTCTTGCCGGCGCCGTTGGGGCCGACAAGACCGTAGACGCTGCCCGGTTCAACCGAGATACTGACATTGTGCAGCGCCGTGTCGGTGCCGTAGCGTTTCGTGATCGAACTGGTTCGGACGCTGGTGTCGGTCATCAGAACACCCACCATGTGAACCAGCCGGCGGCCAGTCCGTAGCACCCGGCGACCACATCGTCCATCGTGATGCCAGCTGCTCCACTGAGCCGCTCGGCGGCTGCGATCCCCGGGAGGACCTTGAAGATGTCGGCGAGGCGGGCAACAACCACCGCGACGAGCCATGGCATCGCGCTGAGTCCGATGACAGCGACGAAGGTTCCCGCCATCTCGTCGATCACGATCCAGCCGGGATCGGCCCCGTCGCCCGCAAACGGTGAGGACGACCAGAGTGCAAGGACGAAGAACAGCCCGAAGACGGAGGCGTGGATCCACCAGGGTTGATGCCACAGGGTGAACGCCACGAGCGCCGCAAGCACCGCACCGAAGGTTCCTGCTCCGCGATCCGATCTCCACAGCTTGCTCGGGAGCAGACCGACGAAGAATCCTGAGGCGACGAAACGGTGCATGAACCGGACACGGTAGCGGCCTGTGATCCGTCATTCCTACCGGAGTAGGCGATCGGATCATGGCAAACTAGGGGCCATGGAACCCACCGACTACATCTGGATGGATGGTGAGTTCGTCCCGTGGGACGAAGCCACAGTCCATGTGCTTTCCCACGGACTCCACTACGGAACCGGTGCATTCGAGGGGATCAGGGCCTATGACGCCGTCGATGGCACGGCCGTGTTCAGGCTGACGGAGCACATGGACCGGCTGCGGCGCTCGTCGAAGGCGCTCGGGATCCCGTTCGAGTACTCGGTCGAGGAGCTCGCAGCAACCGCGAAGGAGCTGCTGCGGCGCAACGCGTTGCAGTCGGGCTACATCCGTCCGATCACCTTCTACGGCACGGGTTCGATGGGTCTGAATCCTGCAGGGGCGCGGGTGCACATGGTGATGGCCGCGTGGGAATGGGGGGCCTACCTCGGGGAGGAGGGTGTCGCCAACGGTATCAGGGTTGCCATATCGTCATGGCGCCGCATCGGGCAGGGCGCCTTCATGCCTGACGCGAAGGGAACCGGCGGCTACATGAACTCGGTGCTCGCGAAGACCGCAGCGATCAGAGCCGGTTACGACGAGGCGCTGTTGCTCAACGACGATGGTCTCGTCGCCGAGGGGAGTGGCGAGAATCTCTTCATGGTTCGCCGTGGCGTTGTGTACACGCCGCCGACCTCGGCGGGAGCCCTTGACGGGATCACGCGGGACTCGGTCGTGCAGCTTCTGACAGAGGACGGCCACACGATCAGGGAATCGGCCATCACCCGCACGGACCTGTACTACGCCGACGAGGTGTTCTTCACCGGAACGGCCGCCGAGGTGACACCGGTCGTCGAGATCGACGACCGCCCAGTCGACGATGGAACGCCAGGGCCGGTGACCAGGCGAGCGCAGGAGCTCTTCATGGGTGCAGTGACCGGCAAGCTCGACCTGCACCCGGAGTGGCGCGAGTACATCTGACGACCAGAGCCTGGTCACGGACCGGCATCCATCGGAGGCATGTGTGAAGATCGTTCGTATCGACGCCGAAGCCGACGACATCACCTACGGAACGGTCGAGCCGGACGGGATCCGTCTCTATCACGGTTCCCCGTTCTTCCAATGGGAGCGATCTGAGACCGTTCTTCCCATCACGAAGGTGAAGTTGCTGGCACCGGTGATCCCGACCAAGGTGATCGCCGTCGGCAAGAACTACACCGATCACGCCGCCGAGATGGACTCCGAGGTCCCTGACCGGCCGTTGATCTTCCTCAAACCTCCGACATCGGTCATCGGGCCTCTCGCACCCATCCGGATCCCGCCCCAGTCCAATGAGGTCCACCACGAGGGGGAACTGGCCGCGGTGATCGGGAAGGTTGCTCGCCAAGTCCCCGCCGACGAAGCTGCGTCGTGCATCCTCGGCTACACCGCTGCGAACGATGTAACCGCCCGGGACCTGCAGCGTCTCGACGGCCAATGGGCTCGCGCGAAGGGATTCGATTCGTTCTGTCCACTCGGACCCGCGATCGACACGGAGTTCGACCCAACCGAAGCACACCGAATCACCTGCTCAGTCAACGGCGAAACCCGCCAGGAAGGGCTGACGAGCGACCTCGTCTTCGATGTCGGCCAGATCGTCGAGTTCGTCACCTCGGTGATGACCCTGCTCCCCGGTGATGTCATCCTCACCGGAACACCTGCGGGAGTCGGACCGATCGAGGCCGGAGATCGCGTCGAGGTGGAGATCGAAGGCATCGGCACGCTGATGAATCCGGTTGCGCCGCTATGACAGTGCGAGTCAGGTTTGCTCCGTCTCCGACCGGCTATCTCCATGTCGGTGCAGCACGAACGGCGCTGTTCAACTACCTATACGCAAGGCACTTCGAGGGTTCTTTCATCCTGCGTTCCGATGACACCGATGCTGAGCGATCAACGGACGCATTCCAGACCGACATCGTCGAGCACCTTCGATGGCTGGGATTGATCTGGGATGAGGGCGTCGAGGTCGGGGGACCGCATGGTTCCTATCGCCAGAGCGATCGCTACGACCGCTATGTCAAGGTCGCCATGGAGTTGATCGAGGCCGGCCGTGCCTACTACTCGTTCGTGACACCGGAACAACTCGATGTGTACAAGCAGCGCGCGCGGAACACCGGGACATCCCCCGCGTACGACGGCAGCATGGAACCGGACCAGTCCGACATCTCCCGGGCGATGCTCGACGGCCAACAGGCAACGGTGCGGTTCAGGGTTCCTAGGCCGGGAGCGACCCACTTTGCGGATCTCGTCCGCGGCGAGATGGTGTTTGACCATCGCCAGGTCGACGATTTCGTAATCTTGCGCTCCGACGCCACTCCCACCTATCACCTTGCATCCACGGTCGATGATGTCGACTACGGGATCACGCATGTCATCCGCGGCGAGGACTTGTTGTCATCGACACCCAAACACATCCTTCTCACGGAGGCGATGGGTTCGCAGGCGGCAACCTACGCCCACCTCTCCCTGCTCATGGGGCCCGACGGGAAGAAGCTTTCGAAGCGGCACGGCGACACGGCCATGAGCGCATACCGCGAGGCCGGATTCCTCCCTGAAGCCATGAACAACTACTTGGCTCTGCTGGGATGGTCGCCTGGCGACGACGAGACCCTCATCGGCATGTCCGAGATGATTGACCGATTCGACGGCACGGCCATATCACGCAACCCTGCGATCTTCGACCCGGCCAAACTCGAATGGATGAACGGCGTCTACCTGCGGCAGATGCCAGATGGTGATTTCGCCGATCGGGCCATTGCGATGGTCGAAGACGATCTCGACCAGCCGTTGCAGCCCGACGAGAGGGACCGTCTGCGCACACTCCTGCCGGAGATCAAGGAACGAACGAAGCTCCTCGCCGACATCCCGGATCAGACCCGTTTCGTGTTCGTGGCTCCCGACGAGTACGACGCAACGGCGTGGGCCAAGGTGATGGAGACGCCAGAGGGCCCCGTTGCCCTCGAGGGGGCCTCGAGCGCCCTCGCTGCGGTCGAACCGTGGACGGTTGGCGCGATCGACACCGCCCTGCGAACGATGCTCGATACCGAAGGGCTTTCCGCTCGCAAAGGGCTGCAACCGATCCGTGTCGCGATCACGGGTTCTGCCGTTTCGCCGCCGCTGTTCGAGTCGATCGCCGTGTTGGGGCGCGACGAGACACTCAGGCGCATCGAGCGAGCGCAAAGGCTCCTGAGTGACTCCTGATTCGCTGATCAGCTTCCTGCCCTCGACGGATCTCGACCGTTCGGAAGCCTTCTATGTCGGTGTGTTGGGGTTGGATCTCGTCCTCGACCAGGGATCGTGCCGGATCTTCCGCGTGACCGATTCGGCATACATCGGTGTTTGTACGCGTGAAGGCCCGGCTGATAGCGGAACGGTTGTCACAACGATCGTTGCCGACGATGTGGACGGTTGGCACAAGCGCATCACCGACGCCGGGTGGGCCGCCGTGACTGCCCCGGAACACTCGGCGGCCTACCGCCTCCATCACTTCTGGGTCACGGATCCGGACGGAAACAGACTCGAAGTGCAGCGGTTCGACGACCCGCAATGGGCAGCATCGGCGAGTTCGTGACGGAATTCCACGGCTCGGACGGTGGTTGCCGTTACCAGGTCGGGAATCGTATCCTTTCCACGCTTTCGGGGGTGGTGTAATTGGCAACACACCTGGTTCTGGTCCAGATATTGAGGGTTCAAGTCCTTCCCCCCGAGCGATGCAGATGAACACTGCACACGGCCCCGTCGTCTAGCGGCCTAGGACGCTGCCCTCTCAAGGCAGTAGCGCCGGTTCAAATCCGGTCGGGGCTACTACAGATTCTTTGAGGACGCTGCCTCGCGTGTTCCGGACAAGGCAGGAGCGCCGGTTCGAATCCGGTCGGGGCTACAGCACAGGAACCCTTGCACTGTGCAGGGGCTTCTGCGCGTTCGCGACGGCGTCGTCTGGGAACGCCGCAAGTGTCAACGCCGCAATATCTGTGGGTCATTCACGACCACCGGATCCACACTCTCCGGTGATCGGGGGATCGGTGAGGAACTCGCGCAGCGATGCGATGAGGTTTCCCGGGTCGGAGAGCGTCGCTCGAATGAACGGTCGGACTCGCGGTGAGTTCGGCAGCAATACTCGGAGCGTGCCTCTCGAAGTTCGTCCATTTCGTCCCGGTAGCGTCCGCTAGGGTGTTGGCTCCGGCGGCGGAGGAACTCCATGGAGGGCGCGGTGATTCTGGTCGGGGTCGTCCTCGTCTATGCCCTGTTCTCACAGTTCCTTGCAAGGACGCCGATCACGGGACCCATCATCTTCGTGCTGTTCGGTGTCCTCGCGGGTCCAGAAGCGCTCGATCTCGTCACCGTTGAACTGACGAACGAAGCCATCCAGATCGTCTTGGAGGCGACGCTGGTCATCATCCTGTTCACCGACGCCGCCGTGATTGATGTCGCCGCGGTGAGGAGGCAGCTGACCATTCCGACCCGCCTTCTGACGATCGGATTGATCGGTACGATCGCTGCCGGCATCGGGCTCGCTGCCGTGATGTTCGGTGAACTCGGATTCTGGGGTGCGGCGGTGGTCGCCATCACCTTGGCTCCCACCGACGCTGCCCTCGGTCAAGCCGTCATCACCAACGACCGAGTCCCGAGTCCGGTCCGACAGGGTCTCAGCGTCGAGAGCGGCCTCAACGACGGGATCGCCGTGCCGTTTCTGTCGATCGCGATCGCCGGTGCGGCAGGCGAGATGTCCACCGCTACCGGCGTGTTCCGGCTGGTTCTTGAGGAGATCGGCATCGCGATCCTCGTTGGTGTCGTCGTGGGCTTCGTCGGTGCCAAACTCATCACGGCGTGTTCGACGCGCGGATGGATGTCGCTCGAATGGCGGAGGATGTCGGTGCCGATCCTTGCCGTGCTGTGCTATCTGGTCGCGACTCCGATCGACGGTTCGGGTTTCATCGCCTCCTTCGTCGGCGGCATGGCCTTCGGGAACATCGTCCGGGATCGGTACCCCGACATCTGCACGCTGTCTGAGGCGACCTCGTACCTCATGACGATGTTGTCGTTCTTCCTGTTCGGGGCACTGATCTTCGGGCCGCGGATCGCGGACATCACCCTCGAGATCGTGTTGTACGCCGTAGCGAGTCTCACCGTCATCCGGATGATCCCAGTCGGCCTCGCGATGATCGGTTCGAGGTTCACCACTCGAACGGTCCTGTTCTTGGGATGGTTCGGACCGAGGGGCATTGCGTCGCTTGTGTTCGCCGGAACGCTGGTGGCCGAGTACGACCCGGTATCGACCGAAGCGACCCTGACGATCGTCTCCGCGACCGTCGCGTTGAGCGTGCTGCTCCACGGCCTCAGCGCATGGCCCCTGTCGAACCGATATGGTGCCTCGTTCGCTGGACTGGATGATGCCTCCGCCGTCGAGGAGATGCAGGAAGTGGGCGAGATCAGGGTCCGGAGGCGGGTCACTCCGGCCCATCGCCAACGGTGAAAGCCACCGCCGTAGCGAGTTTGGCTGGCGCCGTCGGGGCCCCGGATCCACGGCTTTCCGAGGTTGCTCAGATCAGGGCGGTGCCCCAAACGGGGATGAAGGCGCCGTTGATGACTTTCGACTCTTCGCTTGCGAGGAATCGGAGGACATCGGCGATCTCACGGGGTTGGGGCCAGTTCACATAGTCGGCGTACGGCAGGGCCGCCCGTGTGGCGTCGGTGTTGATCACCGACGGCAGCACCGCATTGCAGGTCGTGTTCGTGTCGAGCAGTTCGGTGGCAACCGATTTGGCGAGGGCGAGCACGCCCGATTTGGCCACATTGTACGCGGCCTGCCCGGCGGGGGCATCGAGAGCGTGTTTGGAACCCATCAGGATGATCCGACCCCACTCCTCGGACATGTGCGGTATCACCGCCCTCGAGGCGTTCCAGGCCGTTCGGAGGTTCAGGTCGAGCATCCGGTCGAGTCTCACATCGTCAGTCTCGCTGACATCGCGGCCACCGGTCCATCCACCGACGAGGGAAGCCATCACATTGATCGGGCCGTACCGTTGTGCCGCCTCTTCCACGAAAGCACCGACCGCCGCGGCATCGGTCGCGTCGACTCGGCGAAGGATGACCTGGTCTTCGTCATAGTCGATCATGGCCTCGAACTCGGTCGCCTCCTCCGGCAACAGGTAGGTGGCCGCAACCTTGAAGCCGTCATCGAGGAGTAACGGAACGAGGCAACGACCGACCGAGCCGGTTCCTCCGGGTATTACGGCAACCTTGGGCATGGCTCCACACTAGCCGGGGCCGGAGTGCAGTCGGCTGAGCGTCAGACCGCCTCGGCCGTGATGCCCACCGGCTCAAGTTCCGCGAGGAGCGACGCACCGACAGCCACCTCGTGCATGGTGCCGACGCCCGGTTCAGCAACAGCGCCGCGGACGATCAGGTCCGCCAATGCGGTCGCCGGGAACGCGGTGGTCCGCGCAAGCGCCGTGAAACCGCCCTGCTCGCGGTCCTCGATCTGCAGACCGTGGCGTTGGTCACCGGCTTCGACCCAGACCCGGACCAGGACGAGGTCGGGCGCCCCACGCGGTAGGTGCTCACGCAACGCGGCGAGCAAGATGTCGCGACGCGACCGCCCGTCGGCTTTGGTCTCCTCATCGAACAGGCCAAGCTCGAAGAACGCGCGGAACACCCTTCCGTGACCCGGATACCGCAGGGTCTTGTACTCGAGCTCTTCGATCCGCCCTGCGTACACGGAACACATCGTCGAGGTGCCCCCGGCCGTCGAGAAAGCTTCGAGTGGTCCCCATGGATCCCAATCGACGGTCTCGAAGCGGCTCAGTGGCTCAACGGTTGTGTGCCTGCCCGCTTCGATCACCTCACACGGCTCTGCATACTCGTTGATCAGGCCATCCGGACTGAATGCGAGCTGATATCCCAAGGATCCGATCGGGACCTGGGGCAGTGCCCCGACGCGGATCTGCACCCGATCAATCGGTTCCGGACCGTGCGCTTCGATCAGCATCGATGCCATCACATTGGCCAGTCCCGGCGCGAGGCCGCAGTCGGGGACGATCATCACACCGGCGTCGACGGCATCGCCGTGCAGCGTCTTCTGGCTCGCGACGATGTCCGGATTCCCACCGAAGTCGATGGCATGGGTGTTCGTTGCGATGGCCGCACGCGCAACGGCGACCCCGTACCGGTAGGGCACCGCGGAGACGACCAGCGCATGCGGGGCAAAAAGGTCCTGCACGCTCCGGGCGTCATCGACATCGATGACCGCCGAATCGACATCGAACCGGGCCGCAGTCTCCGATACCGCTTCGGAATCGGCGTCAGCTGCGACGACCTCGT